>NZ_CP107783.1:6466250-6808333 GCF_036345255.1 Streptomyces sp. NBC_00569
CTCCGCCTCTGCCAGCACCCCGACGGCGGCGTGGCCCGCCTGCGCGTGCACGGCGAGGTGGTCCCTGACCCCGAGTGGCTCGACCTGCTCGGCACGTTCGACCTGATCTCGGTCCTCAACGGCGGTACGTACGAGGACGCGTCGGACAAGTTCTACTCGTCGCCCACGCAGATCATCCTGCCCGGCACGTCCCGCAAGATGGACGACGGCTGGGAGAACCGCAGGCGCCGGGTGCACGGCACGAACGACTGGGTACGGTTCCGCCTCGCCGCGCAGGGCGCGATCCGCGCGGTGGAGATCGACACGGCGTACCTGAAGGGGAACTCGGCCGGCTGGATCGCCCTGAGCGGCCGCAACGGCGACACGGGCGAATGGTTCGACATCATCCCCCGCACCCGCCTCCAGCCCGACACCCTCCACCGCTTCAAGCTCCCCGCCCAGGCCGTGGCCACCCACGTACGCCTCGACGCCTTCCCGGACGGCGGCGTCGCCCGCATGCGCCTGCACGGCTCCCTCACGGAAACGGGCCGTGACGCCCTGCGGGAGCGCTACGGCCACACCGAGGCCTGACGGACGACCGGCGGCGGGGCGCGCGATCAGCTCCGCCGCGTCGTACGGCGCCGGCGCCACCAGGTGCGCAGCCACAGGAGGTGCATCCCGCCGAGTGCGGCAATGACCGCCGTGGCGTCGAGGTTCCGCGTCCATGAGTGATCGGGTCCCAGGCCGCTGACTGCCCGGGCGAAAAGGGTCACGTCGGCAGGCAGGGTGACCGCCGCGAGGAACAGAAGACACAGTGTTGTGCCCAGGACCAGCACCACGCTGTACGTGCGTACGGCCCGGCGCTCGTGATCGGGGAGTCCCCTGCTGGGATCCTCCGGGTCCGGCAGGGTGCGGTGCGCGACGCCCACGAGCCGCCGCGCCGCGTACTGAGCGTAAGCGGCCCCGTCGCCGAAAAGGTCCCGGCACCGGGTGAGGTCCTGGAGTACGAAGTACAGGTCGGTGCGCAGGAAGACCAGGAGCTGGAAGGGAAGCGGCAGCAGGGCCAGCAGCGTCAGCGCGGAGAGCAACCGGTGGAGCGTCGTGCCCGGATCCGCGAGGGAGGCGGCCAGGACCCCCGTCGCGGCAACGGCCAGATTGGTGGCGATACCGGCCAGATAGGCGGTCAGCCGGTGCCGCCGGGGCGCGAGTTCGATACCGCTGATGTCCGTCTGCACCACGAGGAACTGCAACCGTGTGCCCAGCCGCATCCGGCCGGGCACACCGGTGGCCCGAGCCACCAACAGATGGGCGCACTCGTGCACCAGGAGCAGCGTCCAGCCCGCGGCGGCGCTCATGCCGATGACCAGGTCACGAGTCAGCCGGAGTTCCTTCCCGTGACGGGCGAGGGCCGGGACCCGATGCCCGAGTCGCAGGCCCTGGTGCGGCTCATCGACGAGCTGCGTCCCGCCGTCCAGTTCTCGCTGCACGGCGTCGAAGTCGGCGGTTCCTTCCTGCAGTTGACGCGCCAGGTCCCCGGTGCGGCAGAGGTTTTCCGTGGGGTGGCTGCCCGTCAGCGCATCCCTCTCGAGCTGCGCCCGTTCGACGGCATGGGCTGGTACGTCGACGCCCCCGGCGTGCTCGTGCTGCCCGGGGCACAGGCCGCCGACGAACGCGATCCGACGGGTTTCACGTCCGAGGCCACCTGGACGTACGCCATGCGGCACGGGACGGTCTCCGCCGTCGTCGAGACGCCGTACTGGGCCGTGCCCGCGGTGAGTGACGCGCGCCCCACGGCCGGCACCCGTGAGCGTGAACTCGCCCGGCTCGGCGAGCTGTTGCTGAGCCGGACCAAGCAGCTCGAAGCGGTACTCGGGGAGTGCACCTCCCGGGTGCCCGAAGAGCGGCTGCCCTTCCTTGCCGCAGCCAAGGAACTCATCGAGGTCGCCCCGGGCATCGTCGACACCTGGACGTCGTACGACGCGCGCGAACTCGGTGCCGCCGACCTCGCCGCCACCGTCGGCAACTCCGTCTCCCTCGGCATCTCCGCACGCCGCACCCCGCTGCGCGCCGCGGCCATGCTGCGCGGCGCCCTCGGTGAGCGGCCGGCCCCCGCGGACGCGGCCGTCGCGACCCGGCTCGACGGCCTGGTCGGTGACTGGTGCCAGGACATGGAGCGGCAGTACGAGCCCCGCTGGGTGCCGCTGACTGCGCAGACGAACCTGCACACGCAGACCATGCTGGGGGTCGCCCGGGCGGCGGCCTGAGGACGCGGCAAAGGAGGAGGGGCGCCCCGCACGCGGCGGGGCGCCCCTCCTGGACCAGGTGGTGACGTACTACGCGTCAGCCCCCTGCGCCCGCAGCGCGCGCTCCACGCCCGCTCGGGATTCCGAGACCAGGCGGCGCAGGGCCGCGTTCGGTTCGGCTGCCGTGAGCCAGGTGTCCGTCGCGTCCAGGGTGGACTGCGAGACCTGGATCGCCGGGTAGAGGCCGACCGCCACCTGCTGGGCCATCTCGTGGGAGCGGGACTCCCACACGTCCTTGACCGCGGCGAAGTACTTCTCCGTGTACGGGGCGAGCAGCTCGCGCTGGTCGGTCTGGACGAAGCCGGCGATGACCGCCTCCTGGACCGCGTTCGGGAGCTTGTCGGACTCGACGACCGACGCCCAGGCCTCCGCCTTCGCCTCGGCGGTGGGGCGCGCCGCGCGGGCCGTCGCCGCGTGGCGCTCGCCCGCCGCGGTCCGGTCCCGCTCGTACTCCGCCACGATCTCCGCCTCGTCGTAGCGGCCGACCGCCGCGAGCCGCTCCACGAACGCCCAGCGCAGCTCCGTGTCGACGGCCAGGCCCTCGACGGTCTGCGTTCCTTCGAGGAGCGCCTCGAGCACGTCGAGCTGCTCCGGTGTGCGGGCCGTCGCCGCGAACGCGCGGGCCCACGCCAGCTGGTGGTCGCTGCCCGCCTCCGCTGCCCGCAGGTGCGCCAGCGTCGCCTCGGTCCAGGTCGTCAGCGCCGCGTCGCGTCCCACAGGGGCCGAGTACAGGTCGATGGCCAGCTTCACCTGGCGGTGCAGGGACTGCACGACGCCGATGTCCGTCTCCTTGCCGATGCCCGACAGGACCAGCTCCAGGTAGGCGCTGGTGGGCAGTTCGGCGTCGCGCGTCATGTCCCACGCCGACGCCCAGCACAGGGCGCGCGGCAGGGAGGACTCGAAGTCGCCGAGGTGCTCGGTGACGAACGCGAGCGACTCCTCGTCCAGGCGGACCTTCGCGTACGACAGGTCGTCGTCGTTGAGGAGGATCACGGCCGGGCGGCGCTTGCCGGCGAGCTGCGGGACCTGGGTCAGCTCGGTGGCCGTGACGTCCAGCTCGATGCGGTCGACGCGTACGAGCTTGCCGCCCGCGGCGCCGGCGCCCGGAGCGGACAGGTCGTACAGACCGATCGCGATGCGGTGCGGGCGCAGCGTCGGCTCGCCCTTGGCGCCGGCGGGGAGCGCGGGCGCCTCCTGCCGGATGGCGAAGGACGTGATGACGCCGTTCGCGTCCGTCTCGATCTCCGGGCGCAGGACGTTGATGCCGGCCGTCTGGAGCCAGGCCTTCGCCCACGCCGTCAGGTCGCGCCCGCTGGTCTCCTCCAGCGCGCCGAGCAGGTCGGACAGGCGCGTGTTCCCGAACGCGTGGCGCTTGAAGTACGCCTGCACGCCCTGGAAGAACTCGTCCATGCCGACGTACGCGACGAGCTGCTTGAGGACGCTGGCGCCCTTGGCGTACGTGATGCCGTCGAAGTTGACGAGGACGTCGTCGAGGTCGCGGATCTCGGCCATGATCGGGTGCGTCGAGGGCAGCTGGTCCTGCCGGTACGCCCACGTCTTCATGGAGTTGGCGAACGTCGTCCACGAGTGCGGCCAGCGGCTGCCGGGGGCGTACGCCTGGCAGGCGATGGACGTGTACGTGGCGAACGACTCGTTCAGCCAGAGGTCGTTCCACCACTCCATCGTCACGAGGTCGCCGAACCACATGTGGGCCAGCTCGTGCAGGATCGTCTCCGCACGCACCTCGTACGCCGCGTCCGTCACCTTCGAACGGAACACGTACTGGTCGCGGATGGTGACCGCGCCCGCGTTCTCCATCGCCCCCGCGTTGAACTCCGGCACGAAGAGCTGGTCGTACTTGTCGAACGGGTACGCGTAGTCGAACTTCTCCTGGAACCAGTCGAAGCCCTGCCGCGTGACCTCGAAGATCGCGTCCGAGTCGAGGAACTCGGCGAGCGAGGGCCGGCAGTAGATGCCGAGCGGCACGGACTGCCCGTCCGCGCCCTCGTACGAGGAGTGCACCGCGTGGTACGGGCCGACGATCAGGGCCGTGATGTACGTGGAGATGCGCGGCGTCGGCTCGAAGTGCCAGACAGTCCCGTCGGGACCCTTCGGCTCCGGGGTGGCGGAGTTGGAGACGACCGTCCAGCCCGCCGGTGCCTTCACGGTGAACTGGAAGGTCGCCTTGAGGTCCGGCTGCTCGAAGGAGGCGAAGACGCGGCGCGCGTCCGGCACCTCGAACTGCGTGTACAGATAGGCCTGCTGGTCGACCGGGTCGACGAAGCGGTGCAGACCCTCACCCGTGTTGGTGTACGCGCAGTCGGCGACGACCCGCAGCTCGTTCGCCCCCGCCTTCAGGTGCTTGAGCTCGATCCGCGAGTCGCGGAACACGGCGGCGACATCGAGCGAGTGCCCGTTCAGGACGACCTCGTGGACCGCCGGGGCGACCAGGTCGATGAACGTGTGCGCGCCCGCCTCGGCGCTCTCGAACCGCACGCCGGTCACGGACCGGTAGGTGCCGCCCTCCTGCGCTCCCGAGAGGTCCAGCTCGATCTCGTACGACTCGACATCGAGCAGTTTCGCCCGCTGCTGCGCCTCTTCACGGGTCAGATTGGTGCCAGGCACGCGGTCATCTCCTAGATCCGGTCTACGTTTTTGACGTTTCCGGTCATCCTTCCACGAGGGAAGCGGAGAGCGCGATGTCCGTTTTCCGCCGGTGGTCCCGCGCGCGCGGGACGAGCCTGGAGTACATGACCACGTACACCGCACAGCCCATCGCACCGGCCGCTCTCAAGGAGCTGCGGGACACCGACGACGCGGGCCGCCCCTGCGTCGCGTTCACCGCCACCGACGACGCGGCCGTCGGATCCCCGCTGCGCTGCTGTCTGCGCTCCGTCGAGCCCGGCGAGCGGATCGCGCTCGTCTCGTACGCGCCGCTGCGCCGCTGGAGCGAGGCCACGGGCGCGCACCCGGGCGCGTACGACGAGCAGGGCCCGGTCTTCATCCACGCCGACGACTGCGGCGGACCGGCCGCGGACGCCGCCGGCTACCCCTTCGACCGGCCCGGCGCCCTGCGCACCGTGCGCCGCTACGACGCCGAGGGGCACATCGTCGGCGGACGCCTCCTGGAGATCCCCGAGGACGCAACGGCCGGCTTCGACGCGGCGTTCGCCGAGGCGTTCGGCGACCCGCACGTGGCGCTCGTCCACGTGCGGGCCCTCGAATACGGCTGCTTCCAGTTCGAGGTGCGCAGGCCGCGGTAGAACCGCCGCGCGTCCGCGGCGGCCGGGCGTCAGCCCTTGAGCTCGGCCGCCACCAGCTCCGCGATCTGCACCGCGTTCAGCGCGGCGCCCTTGCGGAGGTTGTCGTTCGAGACGAACAGCGACAGACCGTTCTCCACGGTCTCGTCACCGCGGATGCGGCCCACGTACGAGGCGTCCTGGCCCGCGGCCTGGAGCGGCGTGGGGATCTCGGAGAGCGCGACGCCGGGGGCGCCCGCGAGGAGCTCCGTGGCGCGCTCGACGGAGAGCGGACGGGCGAAGCGGGCGTTGATCTGGAGCGAGTGGCCCGAGAAGACCGGCACGCGCACGCAGGTGCCGGAGACCTTGAGGCCCGGGATCTCGAGGATCTTGCGGGACTCGTTGCGGAGCTTCTGCTCCTCGTCCGTCTCGTTCAGACCGTCGTCGACGATGGAGCCGGCCAGCGGCAGCACGTTGAACGCGATGGGCCGCTTGTAGACCTGGGGCTCGGGGAACTCGACGGCGGAGCCGTCGTGCGTGAGCTTGTCCGCCTCGGCGACGACCTTCTGCGCCTGGCCATGCAGCTCGGCGACGCCCGCGAGGCCCGAGCCGGAGACCGCCTGGTAGGTGGCGACGACCAGCGCTTCGAGGCCGGCCTCCTCGTGCAGCGGACGAAGGACCGGCATCGCGGCCATCGTCGTGCAGTTCGGGTTGGCGATGATGCCCTTGGGGCGGTCCGCGATCGCGTGCGGGTTGACCTCGGAGACGACCAGCGGGACCTCGGGGTCCTTGCGCCAGGCCGACGAGTTGTCGATCACGACCGCGCCCTGGGCCGCGACCTTCTCGGCGAGCGCCTTGGAGGTGCTTCCACCGGCGGAGAAGATGACGATGTCGAGGCCCGTGTAGTCGGCCGTCGAGGCGTCCTCCACCGTCACACCGTCGATGACCGTCCCGGCCGAGCGGGCCGAGGCGAACAGGCGCAGCTCGTCGACCGGGAAGTCCCGCTCGACGAGGATCTTGCGCACGACCGTGCCGACCTGACCGGTGGCTCCGACGATTCCGACCTTCACAGGGTTTTCCTCCGTACGTACACGAACAGAACAGCGGGGGTGCCGCTCCATGATGCGTCTGTCCCCGGCCGCCTTGTCCAATCCATTGTCCGGGGTGCGGGACGCCACATTCATCCCTGTCTCACGGTGCGAACGTTTCGCCCGGTCCCGGCGTCCTAGGGGAAACGCGGGAGAGCCAGGGGGAGGGGAGGGGCATTGCTGCGCAGAAGAACGCGCCGCGCGGAGGCGGCCGATCCGCTGGATGCCGCACAGGAGGACCGGGTGCGGGCCGTCCTGTCGCTGGGCGGGGTGCCGCACGGCGACCTTCAGGACGGCGTGCAGCAGGTGCGGCTGCGGCTGCTGGAACGGGCCGCGCGGGGCGACGAGGCACCGCGCGACGTGTCGGCGTGGGCCGCCGTCGTCGCCTCGAACCTGGCGATGGACTGGCACCGGGCGCGCCGCCGCCAGGAACGGCTCGGAGAGCGCCTCGCCTCGCTGCGCCAGGAACAGCCCGCGCAGGACGGCGCCGAGTCGCGCGTCCTGTCGCTGGCGGTGGCGCAGGGCCTGGACGAGCTGCCGGACACCCAGCGCCAGGTCGTCGTGCTGCGCTTCTACGCGGATCTCCCGGTACGGGCGATAGCCGAGGAGCTGGGCATCCCGGAGGGCACGGTCAAGAGCAGGCTGCACACGGCGGTACGGATGCTGCGGGCGCGGCTGCGCGAAGGGGAGGTGGTGTGACATGGAGCACGAGGACCGCGCGCTGATGACGGCGCTCACCGGGGAACCGCTGCTCCCGCAGGACGCGGCCGACCCCGAGACGGTCGCCGCGCACGCGGCGGCGCAGGCCGATGTCGCGCTGCTCGCGGAGCAGGTGCGGGGGATCGGGGACGCGCTCGCCGCGCGGGCGCTGCCGCGCCCCGCGCCGGTGGCCGCCCGGCGGCCCCGCCGCAGGCCCCTCGCCGTAGCCTTCGGGGCGCTCGCCGCCGCCTGCGCGGCCACGCTGCTCGGCGGGCTGGTGTGGCTGGGTGCCGTCGCTCCCGGCGGCGGCGCCGACAACAAGTCCGCGGCGGACCACGGTGGGGCCGCGGACAGCGGGAAGCAGGGCGCGGACGTGACGCCGGAGGGCTTCGTGGCGTGCTCGCGGCTCATCGTCGAGGGCACGGTCGTCAAGGTCGAGCCCGTGCCCGGCGCGGAACGCGACACGATCACGCTGACCGCGACCCGCTACTACAAGCCCGCCGAGGGACCGGAGAAGGTCACCTTCCGGATGGATCACGACGTCGACCCGCGCCTGAAGCCGGGCGACCGCACGCTGATCAGCATTCCCAAGGGCGAGGAGTTCCCGGACAACTGGGCAGTGAAGGCGGCGGACCGCGCGTCCCTGCGCGACATGGTCGTCAACGCACTGCCCGGCTCCCGCGCCCTGACCTGCTCGAAGGCCCCCGGCCCGGGCGTGTGACGGCTCGTTCCGACGGGACGGCGACGGGGGCCGCAAAGGGGAACGGCACAGGGAACGGCAAAGGGCGGGCGTCCCTCAGGACGCCCGCCCTTTGCCGTTACCGGACTACCGGGTCACCGTTACGGCGTGACCTTCTCGATCTTCACGCTGCCGAGCCCGGCGACCGTGCCGCGCCCGTTCAGGAGCTGCACCTCGCCGAAGAACTCGCGGCCCTCCGGCGCGGCCGCCGCGGCGACGACCTCGGCGGTGACCTGGGTCGAGTCACCGTTGCCGAGCTTCACGGACTTCGCCTCGTCGACCTTGACCTGGCCGAGCGTCGGGGAGAAGAACACGTCGCGGTAGTCGTACTCCGTCGAACCGGACGGGACGGAGTAGCCCACGACCTCGACCGTGTAGGTGCCGGCGGCCGGCTTGCTGATGCTGACGGCCTCCTCGGAGTCGCCGTCGGCGGACTGGGCGACCTGGTTGCCGTCCTGGTCGTAGACCGTCAGGTCCAGGTCGGCGGCGTTGTCGGAGACGCCGCCGATGGCGACGTCCAGACGCTCGGCGCCCGCGGGGACGACGACCGTGGAGGTCTGCGTCTCACCCTCCTTGACGGACGGACGCGCCGTCTTGGACGAGCCGAGCGGACCGCCCTTCAGCTTGCCGTCGAGCGCGGCGAACTTGTTCGTCACCTTCCACGAGACGGCGGCCGGGGTGCCGACCTTGGCCTCGGGGACGGTCTGCACGGCCGGGTCGAAGGCCGCGCCGAGCACGGCGACGTCCAGCTTGTACGGGTTGTCGAGCTGCGGCGACGTACGGCGCGCCTCGACCTCGATCTCCCAGACACCGGCCTGCGGGTCCGCGTACGAACGCAGGTCGGGGCGGCAGACGTTGTCCGGGTTGTAGTTCGGGTAGCAGCTCGGCGTCGACGTGTCGTCCACCGGGACGCCGTACGGGTGGATCGAGATGAAGCGGGTCTGGCTCTTGTCCTTCAGACCGCTCATCGCGACCTCGAGGGACTTCGCGCCCTCGGGGACCGTCAGGAAGTACGACTTCGTGCTGTTGCGCTGCACGGAGCCGGAGTCCGAGAACGTGTACGACGGCTTCGCGAGCGGCGTCGCGACGACGACGGTCGCCATGACCTGCTGGTCGACGCCCTCGGTGCGCGGGTCGTCCACCTCCAGGATGGCGCTGCGCAGACCGGCGCTCTTCGGCGCGGCCTGCACCTTGACGGTGACCGGCTTGTTCAGCGGCAGCGAGACGGTGTCGTCGCCGACGATGCGGAACGTGGAGCCCGAGTTGTTCTTGAGGGACAGCTCGTGGCGGACCGCACGGTCCGGGCCCGACGTCCGCGTGACGGTGACGTCGTAGGTCTTCTTCTGGCCGGCCTTGAGGCCGCCTTCGCGGTCGTAGATGCCGGTGCCGAAGCCCGGGTCCAGGAGCGCGTAGTCGATCGCGGTGTCGACCGGGGCCTTCACCGTGTAGGCGTGGGCGTCCGCGCCGCGCTTGATGGACTTCCACGCGTCGACGATGTCGATGAGACCGGAGCCCTCGGCGTACGCCTGCTCGCCGCTGATGTGCTTCGCGGTCGAGGTGAGCGCCGTGCGCAGCTTCGCCGGGGTGAGCGCGATGTGCTTCTGCTTGGCGGCGGAGAGCAGCAGGGCCGAGGCGCCCGCGGCCTGCGGGGAGGCCATCGAGGTGCCCTGGAGCATCGAGTAGCCGGCCGGCAGGGAGTAGCCCGCCTCGGCGACCGGGGAGCCCGGCAGCCAGGTCTGCGTCGTGTTGATCGCGGCGCCGGGCGCGGTGATGGTCGGCGTGAAGCCGCCGTCCTCACGCGGGCCGCGCGACGAGAACGGCATCATGGCGTAGCGCTTCGTCACGCCGGAGCCGTAGTTGGCGGCCCAGGTCTCCTTGGAGATGGACGCGCCGACGGAGATGACCTTGTCGGCGAGGCCGGGGTCGCCGATGGTGTTGGCGCCGGGGCCGGAGTTGCCCGCGGAGATCACGAGCTGGACGCCGTAGGTGTCGATGAGGCGCTTGTAGAGCAGCGAGCGGGCGTTGTTGCCGTCGTTGAGGGCGGGCAGGCCGCCGATCGACATGTTGACGATGTCGACGCCGCGCTTGGTGACGAGGTCGACCATGCCCTCGGTGAGCGCGACGTTGGTGCAGCCGCCGGACCAGGTGCAGGCGCGCGAGGAGACGATCTTCGCGCCGGGCGCGGCACCGCTCATCTTCCCGCCGAACAGGCCGTTGGCGGAGGTGATGCCCGCGACGTGCGTGCCGTGCTCGGACTCGATGACGCCGATGTTGACGAAGTCGGCCTTCTTGCCGACCCAGTCGCCGCCGTACGGGTCCATCGGGACGTCCTTGCGGATCTCCACGACGAACGGGATGCGCTCGACGACGTCGGTCGCCGGGTTGTCCTTGCCGAAGTACCCGATCTGGTAGCCGTCCTTGTACGGCTTCATCGGGGTGTCGTCGGTGAAGTCGGCGTTGTCGTTCAGGTCGACGGTGACCGTGCCGGCCTTGGCGTCGTAGAGGACGGCCCAGGAGTCGGTGGTGTCGCCGTCGCGGTTCAGGTCGCCCTTGGCGTCGCCGCCCGTGGTGGCGGACTCCTTGAACGTCGAGACCTGGTACGCGCCGGCGGCGGCCTTGAAGGTGCGCCCGCCGTAGGTGAACGTCGGGCCGGCCACGGGGGTGACCATCGCGCGCCAGGTGGCGTCGCCGTCGACGATCGGGTCGGTCGAGGTGACCCAGTCGACGATCTTGCGCTCGCCGGTGGTGGTCTTCTGGAGCGCCGGGTGGCCGAGGTCCACACCGGAGTCGAGGATGCCGATCGTGACGCCGCGGCCGTCGGCCTTCGGGTTGTCCTTCACGAAGTCGACGGCGCCCGTCTCGAAGGACGGGTTGTACGGGTTCTTCGCCGGGGTGCCCTTGCCGGGCGCGGCGTACGAGCCGGAGGCGCCCTGCGAGCCCTTGGCGGTGTCGCCGGCAGGCGTCGGGTCGTCGAGCTCGATCTCTTGGCGCAGGTCGATGCCCTGCACGGAGGAGAGCTTCTCGGCCGCCTTGATAGCGGCGTCCGCCTTGGCGGTCGGCACGGTGGCGCGGACGTAGCCGAGCTTGTCGTAGGTCCGGCCGACGGAGCCGCCCTTGACGGCGTCGAGCTGGTGCGCGACCTGCTCGGTCGAGCCGGGCGTGGTCGCGACCATCATGGTCACGTTCTTCTCGCCGGCCGCCTCGGCCTGGTCGAGGAGCTGCGCGTCGGACGAACCGAGCTTGTCACCGGCCGACTTGACGGGTGCGTCGGTCGACGGAGTGGTGTGCCCGTCCGCGGAGTAGGCCAGGGGTATCGGCCCGGCTGCGGTGAGCGCTGCGACGAGGCCGGCGGCGGCCGCGAGCCGGGCCGCCCGTCTCGCTCCGGATATCGGTGCGCGCTGGGGATCGAGGGTCATCAGCATCCCTGTACGTAAAGGTCGGAAAGGGTCCGGAATTCGGTGCCGGATGACCGGTCAGCTTTACGTAAGTGACGCCTGTTTGGGGAGAGTTGCCCGTGACGTGATCAGGTCATGGCGTACTTCCGCCATACGTCATCGCGGACAAAGCGCCGCATACGGGGAAACGCGCACAGCGGGGCACGGTGCACGCGCACCGCGAGAGGCCCCGCCCGCCGCGTCGCCGACCCGCACGTTCACCACCCCGACCCGCCGCGGACCGCATAACGTCACCGTGTGCACAGGGAACTGAGGGTCGCGGCCTACGCAGTCTGCGTACGGGACGGGCAGGTGCTGCTCGCCCGCTGGGTGGCCGGCGACGGCACCAGACGCTGGACGCTGCCGGGAGGCGGCATGGACCACGGCGAGGACCCGTACGACACCGTGATCCGCGAGCTCGACGAGGAGACCGGCTACGCGGTCGAGCCCGTCACCCTGCTCGGCGTCCACTCCGTCCTGCGCCGCTACCCGCGCAAACTGGGCGCCGTCGCCGACTTCCACGGACTGCGCCTCGTCTACGAGGGCCGCATCGCCGGCGGCGAACTGCGCCACGAGGTGAACGGCTCCACCGACATGGCCGCCTGGCACACCCTCGACGACGTGTCCCGCCTCGCCCGTGTCGAACTCGTCGACGCGGGCCTCGAACTGTGGCGCGACAGGCCCACGTCGGGCCACCTCTTCCCCGAAAAGTGAACACGGAGTGACCGGCTCCTCTACGGCACGCGAGGCGTGCGTGACCGCGCAGGGTGGCCGGTGATCCACGTGGCGTGATCGGCGCTGCCCGTTGCGGCCTCGTTAACGCGCAGGTCATCCCCGATGTCAACGATCCAGTACGAGCGGGTAGTTCTGCCACGGCGAGCGCCCCGCGACCACTGCCGACGCGATCGCACTCGGGGAGACCGCGCCATGCCGCGCATACGCTCTGTCGCCGACACCGCTGCATCCGCCACCGCCGCCAGGGCCGCCTCCATCGCCTCGGCGCTCGACCGCCGCACCTTCCTCGCCGCGTCCGGAGCCGTCTCCCTGACGGCCGGGATCGGCTACGCACTCGGCCCCGGCACGAGCAGCGCCGCCGCGGGGCCCGCGGCGGCGCCTCCCGCGCCGGGACCGGTCCCGGCCGCCGTCTCCCGCCGGGCCCCCGCCGCCCCGCTCGCGCCCTACACGCGCGGCACCACCCTCGGATCCGTCGCCGCCGCCCCCGCCGGCGCGGGCTACCGGCGCCTCGGCGACGGCCCCGCCTGGCAGCGCGTCGTCCGCGGCGACCTCGCGTCCGCCAAGTCGGGGCGCGAGGGCCGGCGCACCGCGCTCGCCGCGTTCGTCCAGTTCACCGACCTGCACCTGGTCGACGTACAGCACCCGCTGCGCTACGAGTACCTGCGTTCCCAGACCGCCAGCGCCTGGCGTCCCCAGGAGTCCCTCTCGGTCGCCGGGGCGGTCTCCCTCGTGGAGCGGGTCAACGCGCTGCGCGGGGCGCCCGTCACCGCGTCGCCCCTGCACTTCGTGATGACGACCGGCGACAACACCGACAACAACGCCAAGTCGGAGCTGGACTGGTTCCTGAAGGCGATGAGCGGCGGGCGCATCACCCCGAACACCGGCGACCCGCGCCGTTACGAAGGCGTGCAGGACAGCGGTCTCAAGCTGTACTGGCACCCGGACACCGCCCTGCGCGACGCCGACAAGCAGCTCGGCTTCCCCCGCATCCACGGCTTCCTGGACGCCGCGATCGCTGAGCTGCGCAGCCCGGGGCTCAACCTGCCCTGGTACTCGACCGTCGGCAACCACGACGCGCTGCCCGGCGGCTGCTACGCGCCCGGCGACTCCTTCTTCGCCGACTTCGCGGTGGGCGGGCGGAAACTGATGGAGCTGCCGGACTCCGCGGGCAAGGCGATCTGGGACAACGTCAAGAAGGGCGGCGACCCCGAGGGACAGGCCTTCAAGGACCTCCTCAAGTCCCAGGCCCGCCACATGCGTTCGGTCACCCCGGACGAGTCCCGCGCCCCCTTCACCCCGGCCGAGTACCTCAAGGCCCACCTCGATCCCGCGCACACGGGCCCGGGCCCGCACGGCCACGGCTACACGCAGGCCAACGTCGACGCCGGCACCCAGTACTACGCCTTCCGCGTCGCGGACGACATCCTCGGCATCAGCCTCGACACGACGGACCCCGGCGGCCACTACGAGGGCTCCATCGGCACAGCCCAGCTCAACTGGCTGGAGCGCACACTCAAGGACAACGAGAAGAACGGGGACTCCCACGTCCTCGTCTTCAGCCACCACACCAGCAAGACCATGCGCAACCTCCGCCAGGACCCGCACCACCCCGGTGAGGCCCGGCACGGAGGCGACGAGCTCCTCGCGCTCCTCGGACGCCACAGCAATGTCCTGGCCTGGGTCAACGGCCACAGTCACAAGAACGACATCACCCCGCACGCGGGCCCCGAAGGCCGCTCCTTCTGGGAGATCTCGACCGCGTCCCACGTCGACTTCCCGCAGCTGGCCCGCGTCATCGAGATCACCGACAACCACGACGGCACGGTCTCCCTGTTCACCACGCTCATCGAGTCCGCGGCCCCGCACCGCACCGACTTCACCGACCTCACCCAGACCGGCCTCGCGGCCCTCTACCGCGAACTCTCCTTCAACGCCCCCGGATCCCGCGCCACCCTCTCCGGCACCCCCGGCGACCGCAACACGGAACTCGTCCTGCGCAAGGCCTGAGGCGCGGGGCCCGAGACGCGGATCCTGAGACGCGAGGCCTGAGAACGGCTTGATCCCGCTCAACCCGATCATGGCCCTCAACCCCTTCCCGTGCCCCCTGAGTCACCCAGGTCGACCGCAGCACACAGCTGTCGAACATCGGCGAAGGAGACACGGGATGTCAGTGCGTACCGGCCTGGTGGGTGTGGCCGCAGTCGTGTCGGTGACGGCGGGGGCGCTCGCGACCCCCGCGCTCGCCGACGCGCCGGCCAAGGACGGACACCGGGCGACGCAGCAGGCCATGGACGCCGCAGTCGCGGCGGGCGTGCCCGGGGTGACGGGGCAGGCGACGGACAAGTACGGCACCTGGAGGGGCACTTCGGGCCTCGGGGACCTGCGGACGAACACCCCGCGCGGCGACCGGGACCGCTATCGCGTCGGCAGCATCACCAAGACGTTCGTCGCGACCGTCCTCCTCCAGCTGGAGGCCGAGGGCAGGCTGAGCCTGGACGACAGGGTCGACCACTGGCTGCCCGGCGTCGTCACCGGACACGGCCACGACGGCCGGAAGATCACCGTCCGCCAGCTCCTCAACCACACCAGCGGGATCTACGACTACACGGCGGACAAGGACTTCCAGCAGACCGTCTTCGGTCGCGACGGCTTCCTGAAGCACCGCTACGACACCTGGGCCCCCGGCAGGCTCGTGTCGGTCGCCATGGCCCACAAGCCCGACTTCGCGCCCGGCACGTCCTGGAACTACTCCAACACCAACTACGTGCTGGCCGGCATGGTCGTGAAGAAGGTCACCGGGCACTCCTACGCCGACGAGATCCGCCACCGCATCATCGAGCCCCTCCACCTACGCGCCACCAGCCTGCCCGGCACCGCCGTCACCGTGCCGCGCCCGGCGGGCCGCGCCTACACCAAGTTCCCCGACGACCCGGACAAGAAGACGTACGACGTCACCGAGCTCAACCCGACCATCGCCTCGTCGGCCGGCGAGATGGTCTCCGACTCGGCGGACCTGAACCGCTTCTACTCGGCGCTCCTGCGCGGCCGGCTGCTGCCCGCCGCACAGCTCGCCGAGATGAAGAAGACCGTCCCCGTCTCGAAGGACGAGCCGGGTCTCGGTTACGGTCTCGCCCTCATGCGGCAGAAGCTCAGCTGCGGCAAGGAGCTCTGGGGCCACAGCGGCGGCATCCACGGTTCCAACACGGACTCCGTGACCACGCCCGACGGCCGCCACACCCTCTCGTTCAACTTCAACGGCGACTGGACGGGTGACAGTCAGGCGGTCATCGAGGCCGAGTTCTGCCCGAAGCAGCCCGAAGGGACGCGTAGGTGAGTGACCGGGGGCCGGCGGTGCTCAGTGGGGGAGGACCATCACGTACGCCGCCGGTTCCCGGTCCAGGGACGCCATCAGGGCGGTCCGCACGACCGTCGCCTGCTGTTCGAGGGACTCGCGCAGCTTGCGCGGCGTGATGTGGACGACGGTGATCCCCAGGCGCTCCAGGTGCTCGCGCTTGCGGGCGTACTCGGACCACTCCAGGCTGTCGCTCTCCTCCTGGAGCTCCGGACGCAGCCCGTGCCGGGGTGTCCGCGTGTCCAGCTCCACGGCGACGGCCTGGTCGGGCCAGTACGCGTCGACGCCGCCGAGGTGCGGCCCGCCGGGCAGGCGCAGATCCACGTTCCACAGCGGGTCGGGCAGACCGTACTCGCGCACCATCTCGTACAGCCGGTCCTCGGCGATGGCGCGCCCCTCGGCGAGCAGCGAGTCCACGGCGTCGATGACGTGCGGGCGGGTGAGAAGCCTGGCCTGGTTCAACTCCCGCACCACGGCGGCGGGTTCGCAGTGGCCGCCGCGGACGGCCTCGGTGAGCAGGCGCCGCACCGCGGCCGCGTCGTCGAGCTGGGCGACGGCGTCCGCGAGGGCGCGCGGCACCGGCGCCACCGGCACCCCCGCGATCCGCTGCGGCGCGGGCATGCCGTGACTGCGCACGAGCCGGGCGAGACCCGTCGAGCGCAGCCGCCGTGTGCGCGGCACCATGACGTCGATCCGGTCGAGGGAGAGCAGCGGCGGAACGGACACGAAACGGTGCAGGGCCAGTGCGGCGAGACCGGTGACCATCGCGTTGGCGTACGGGACCTGGGGCGCGGCCTGAGGGGGGTGCGGCTCGTCGGGGGTGGTCTGCGTGGGCACGGCGACAGCGGTACGGGTGTGGGGGCGGCCCGCGTACAGGAGGACGGCGTGCAGTCGCTCGTCGGTGGTGGGCAGGCCGGGGTGGAGCAGGTACACGCCGGGCAGCAGCTGCTGCCACGGGCCGCCCGGCCGGCACTGCTCGTTCAGGGCCGCGGAGTTGACCCCGTGCGCCTTGAGCTGGGCGGCGCTCAGGACGCGCTGCCGGCAGTCGTCGAGGTGCTGGAGGGGGCGGGGGGACAGCGGGGTGTTGTGGTTCATGGCATGGCCATTCCCGGCGCCGGCCGGGCCCCTAACCGCTGTTACACGCTCGTCGACAAAAAGGGACAAGCCTGCCCTAAAGTACGGGCGTTCGACTGCCGAGAAGGGCAGGCCGGGCGAGGGGTTACGGCCGGAAGTACCCGCATTCGGTAACTCCCGGCCGTAGAAGCCCTGTTGTGCCTTCCGGGTTACATCCCGGCCGCCGCGTCGCACGCCTGCGCGCGCAGGGCGCGGGCCAGGTCGTCACGCGCCTCGAGGACGAGACGGCGCAGCGCGGGCGCCGAGTCCTCGTGCGCCGCCAGCCACGCGTCGGTCGCGTCGAGCGTGCCCTGCGAGTCCTGGAGCGAGGGGAACAGGCCCTTCACCACGTCCATGCCGATCTGGATGGACCGCTCCTGCCAGACACGCTCGATCGCCGCGAAGTACCGCTCCGCGTACGGCGCGGTCAGCTCGCGCTGCGCCGGCTGCTGGAAGCCGGCGATCGTCGCCTCGACCAGCGCGTTCGACAGCGCGTCCGACTCGACGACCTGTGCCCAGGCCTGCGCCTTCACCGCTGCGGACGGGCGCGCCGCCAGACAGCGCACCTGGTGCCGCTTGCCGGACGCGGTGTCGTCACGCGCCAGCTCCGCGTTGATCACCGACTCGTCTGCCTCGCCCGTGGAGGCGAGCGCGTTCACGAACGACCAGCGCAGCTCCTGGTCGACATCGAGCCCGTCGATCTTCGCGGTGCCTTCGAGCAGGCCGCGCAGCAGCCCGAGGTCGTCCTCGGCGGAGGCGACGGAGGCGAAGAACCGCGCCCACGTCAGCTGGTTCTGGCTGGCCGGCTCGGCGAACCGCAGCTCACGCAGCGCGCCCTCGGCGAGCTGCCTGCTGCCCTCCGCGCGCCACTCGGGCGACGCGTAGTGCGTGACCGCCGAGTTCGCCCAGGTGTGCAGCATCTGCAGGACGCCGATGTCGCTCTCGCGCCCGGCGAACCGCAGCACGAGGCCGATGAAGTCGCGCGCGGGCATGAGCCCGTCCCGCGTCAGGCTCCACAGAGCCGACCAGCACAGGGCGCGCGCCAGCGGGTCCGTGATGTCGCCGAGGTGCTCGCGGAGGGTGGCCAGCGAGTTCTCGTCGAAGCGGATCTTGCAGTACGTGAGGTCGTCGTCGTTGACGAGGACCAGCTCGGGCGCCTCGGCGCCGGCCAGCTCGTCCACCACGGTTCGCGGCCCGTCCACGTCGATCTCGGCGCGCGCGTACCGCGCGAGCGCCCCGCCCGCGCCGTCGCGCCGGTAGAGGCCCACGGCGACGCGGTGCGGCCGCAGCGTGGGGTGGGAATCGGCGGCCTCCTGGACGACGGCCAGCTCGGTGATGCGCCCGTCGGCGCTCGACGTCAGCTGCGGGGTGAGGGAGTTGACGCCCGCCGTCTGGAGCCACGCCCGCGACCACGTGGCCATGTCGCGCCCGCTGGTCTCCTCCAGGACGGACAGCAGATCGCCCAGCTGCGTGTTGCCGTACGCGTTCCGCTTGAAGTAGCGCCGGGCCCCTTCGAGGAACGCCTCGCGCCCCGCGTAGGCGACGAGCTGCTTCAGGACGCTCGCGCCCTTCGCGTACGTGATCCCGTCGAAGTTGAGCTTGGCGTCCTCCAGGTCGCGGATGTCGGCCGTGACCGGGTGCGTGGAGGGCAGCTGGTCGGCGCGGTACGCCCACGCCTTGCGGTTGTTGGCGAAGGTGATCCAGCCGTTGGTGAAGCGCGTCGCCTCGACCATCGAGAACGTCCCCATGAAGTCCGCGAAGGACTCCTTGAGCCACAGGTCGTCCCACCACTGCATGGTCACGAGGTCGCCGAACCACATGTGCGCCATCTCGTGCAGGATGACGTTCGCGCGCCGCTCGTACGACGCCTGCGTCACCTTGCCGCGGAAGATGAACTCCTCGCGGAACGTGACACAGCCCGGGTTCTCCATCGCGCCGAGGTTGTACTCCGGCACGAACGCCTGGTCGTACTTCCCGAAGGGGTACGGGTAGTCGAAGTGGTCGTGGAAGAAGTCGAGCCCCTGCTTCGTCACCAGGAACACGTCGTCGGCGTCGAAGTGCTTCGCGAGCCCCTTGCGGCACATCGCGCCGAGCGGGATCTCCAGCTTCGTGCCGTCCTCGAAGACGCGCTCGTAGGAGTCCGTCACATAGTGGTACGGGCCGGCGACGATCGCCGTGATGTACGTCGAGATCGGCTTCGTCTCGGCGAACTTCCATACGCCGTCGACGAGTTCACCCACCCCGTTCGACCAGACCGTCCAGCCGTCGGGCGCCTGCACGCCGAAGCGGTAGGGCGCCTTGAGGTCGGGCTGCTCGAAGTTGGCGTAGACACGCCGCGAGTCGGCGGGCTCGTACTGCGTGTAGAGATAGACCTCGCCGTCCTCGGGGTCGACGAAGCGGTGCATGCCCTCGCCGGTGCGGCTGTAGGCGCACTGGGCGTCGACCACCAGCTCGTTCTCCGCGGCCAGGCCGTCGAGCGCGATCCGCGTCCCGTCGAAGACGGCCGCCGTGTCGAGGTCCTCGCCGTTCAGCGTCACCGCGTTCACCGACGGAGCGATCAGGTCCACGAAGGTGGCGGCGCCGGGCTCGGTGGCCCGGAACCGGATCGTGGTCACCGAGCGGAACGTCCGGGGCCCCTCGCCCTCGGTCTCGCCGACCGCGGACCGCAGATCGAGCTGGACCTCGTACCCGTCGACGGACAGCAGGCCCGCCCGCTCGCGGGCCTCGTCGCGGGAAAGATTCTCTCCGGGCACGGGCGGCACTCCCTTGTGACTCGACTGGCTGCACTTGTGGTGCGAACAGGACCGATCCTGCCATGTGCCCCTGACCGCGGACAGCCGGGAATGGGACGCCGGTGCGGGACGTTGGCGAGGAGAGTCAACGCCACGGAATACATGAGGAGAACCATGTCCGAGAAGACCCCCGTCGACTTCTGGTTCGACCCCCTGTGCCCCTGGGCCTGGATGACCTCACGGTGGGTCCTCGAAGTGGAGAAGGTCCGCGACATCAAGGTCAGCTGGCATCTGATGAGCCTCGCCGTCCTGAACGAGGACAGGCTCGACGACCTGCCCGACGAGTACCGCGAGCTTCTGGAGACGAAGGCCTGGGGCCCGGTCCGCGTCGTCATCGCCGCGCAGGAGGAGCACGGCGCCGAGGTGCTCGGAGACCTCTACACCGCGCTCGGCAAGCGTATCCACAACGGCGGCGAGGGCCCCACGAAGGAAGCGGTCGCCGCCGCCCTCGACGAGGTCGGCCTGCCCGCCTCCCTCCTCGACCACTGGGACGGCACGAAGTACGAGGCCGAGCTGCGCGCCTCCCACAAGGAGGGCATCGACAAGGTCGGCCAGGACGTCGGCACGCCCGTCATAGCCGTACCCGGCGCGGACGGCGAGCAGATCGCGTTCTTCGGCCCCGTCGTCACCCCGGCCCCCAAGGGCGAGGAGGCCGCGAAGCTCTGGGACGGCACGCTCCTGGTCGCCTCGGTCCCCGGCTTCTACGAGATCAAGCGCACGCGGACGCAGGGGCCGGTCTTCGACTAGGCGAACGTCTCGGGGAGGGTGCGGCCGTCCCAGTGCCGGAAGTGGTGCTGCACGCGCCGGCACGAGCCGTTGGCGCAGCGCCGGTAGTTGTTCGCCTCGCCCTTCTTGGCCCAGGTGGTGACGTACTTGAGCTCCTCGGGCTTGAGCCGGCGGAAGAGCTGAAGCGCGTCGTCGCAGTTGCGGCAGCGCTTGGAGGGGTCCGTCATGGACCCACGGTGGCCCGGAAGCCCGTAAACCGGAAGACCCCCGCGAGTCATGTCCTCGCGGGGGTCTTCCGTCTTTCCGCCCGCCGTCGCGATGGTTGAGAAGACGATCACGAGGCGGGACGCCTCAGGGGCTCAGGGGGCGACCAGCAGGTTGAACGCCCGGTCCTTCGCGGCCGCGTACCGCTTGGCGACGTCCTGCCAGTTGACGACGCGCCACATGGCCTCGATGAAGTCGACCTTCTGGTTCTTGTACTGGAGGTAGAACGCGTGCTCCCACGCGTCGAAGACCAGGATCGGGACCGAGCCCTGGCCGACGTTGCCCTGGTGGTCGTAGATCTGCTCGACGACGAGGCGCCCGCTCACCGGCTCGTACGCGAGGACACCCCAGCCGGAGCCCTGCGTCGTCGCGGCGGCCTTGGTCAGCTGGGCCTTGAACCCGGCGAAGGAGCCGAAGGAGGCGGTGACGGCGTCCGCGAGGTCGCCCACGCCGTCCGCGGCCAGCGGTTCGCCGCCGCCGTCGCCGGACATGTTGTGCCAGTAGATGCTGTGCAGGATGTGGCCCGAGAGGTGGAACGCGAGGTTCTTCTCCAGGCCGTTGATGGCGCCCCACGACTCCTTGTCGCGGGCCTCCTCCAACTGCTCCAGGGTGTCGTTCGCCCCCTTCACGTACGCCGCGTGGTGCTTGTCGTGGTGGAGCTCGATGATCTGCGGGTTGATGACCGGTTCGAGCGCCGCGTAGTCGTACGGAAGTTCAGGAAGCGTGTAAATGGCCATGACCGAGCCCTCCGGCTGCGTACTGCAGAGCTTATTGCAAGTAATGTGCAAATGCAGGCTAGCAGCAGGAGTGTGTGGCGCAACGCGAAGGACCCCCGGGCCACTTGGCCCGGGGGTCCTTCGGTGAGCGGGGGAGAGCTACGCGTCGGCCGTCGCCCGCGACTGAGCCGCCTTCTGGCGTACGTAGCCGACGATCGCGAGCACGACGGTCAGGCCGCCCGTGTAGTACAGCTGCACGCGCGTGTCGTGCTCACGGGCCATCAGGACGAAGACCGCGACCATCGCGATGAGGGCCAGGACCGTGAGGTACGGGTACGCCCACATCTTCACGACGAGCTTCTCCGGGGCCTCGCGCTCCAGCTTGCGGCGCAGGACCAGCTGCGAGACGGCGATGAAGAACCAGACGACGAGGATGATCGCGCCGATGGTGTTGAGCAGCCAGGCGAAGACGTCGTCCGGGCGCCAGTAGCTCAGCAGGACGCAGACGAAGCCGAAGACGGCGGAGACCAGGACCGCGACGCGCGGCACACCGCCGGTGACCTTGCCGATCACCTTCGGGCCCATGCCACGGGCGACGAGCGAGCTCGCCATGCGGGAGGCCCCGTAGATGTTGGCGTTCATGGCCGACAGCAGGGCGATGAGGACGACCACGTTCATGATCTGGCCGGCACCGGGGATGCCCAGGTGGTCGAGCGTGGCGACGTACGGGCCCTTGGTCGGGATCTCCTTCGCCGTCCACGGCAGCAGGACCACGACGACGGCCATCGAGCCGACGTAGAAGAGCGCGATGCGCCACATCGCCGTACGGACCGCCTTCGCGACACCCTGCACCGGGTGCTCGGACTCCGCCGCGGCGATGGTGACGGTCTCCAGACCGCCGTACGCGAAGACCGAGGCGAGCAGGCCGACGATCAGCCCCTCCGTGCCGTTGGGCATGAAGCCGCCGTGGCCCGTCAGGTTGTCCATACCGGGCGCGGAGACGTCGGGCAGGACACCGAGGATCGCCAGCACGCCGATGACGAGGAAGAGCACGATCGCGCCGACCTTGAGCGTCGCGAACCAGAACTCGAACTCGCCGAAGTTCTTCACGGCCGCGAGGTTCGTGCCGGTGAACAGCAGCATGAACAGCGCGACCAGCGCCCACTCGGGCACGCCGGGCAGCCACCCGTGCACGATGCCCGCCGCGCCGATGCCCTCCAGGCCCACGGCCACACAGAGCAGGAACCAGAACGACCAGCCTGCCGTGAACCCGGCCCACGGGCCGATGCCCCGCTCCGCGTGCACGGAGAACGAGCCGGAGGCGGGGTACGCGGCGGCCATCTCGCCGAGCATGCGCATCACGAGCATCACGAGTGCGCCCGAGATCGCGTAGGCGAGGATGATCGACGGTCCGGCGGCCGCGATGGCGGTTCCGGAGCCCACGAAGAGGCCGGCACCGATCACACCGCCGAGCGCGATCATGGAGAGATGGCGCTGCTTGAGACCGCGCGACAGCGGCGGCTCGGCCGGCGACTGATCGATCGGCTGCGCGTCGACCGGCGACTGCGCGGACGTCCGAGACATGGATGTGCCCTGTTCATTAGCTGAGACGGGGAAAGGCCCACAGTCTGAGCAGCGGCACCGCCTACAGGGAACAGCTGACCGGTATACGGACACGACGCTCACACATCGTGAAGGTTCAGGCACGCCGCGCGCGCAGTTCCCGCACCCCCGCGACGGCCACGACGAGCACGGTCGCGCCGGTCGACCACAACAGCTGCGGACGGGCCGCGTCGTCGGTCAGCATCAGCCCGATGACGGCCGCCATCGCGGCGAGCGTCACCCACGTCAGCCAGGGGAAGCCCCACATCCGCAGCATGAGCCGCTCGGGCGCCTCCCGTTCCACGAGCCGCCGCAGCCGCAGCTGCGACGCCGCGATCAGCGCCCACACGAACAGCAGCACCGCGCCGACCGAGTTGAGCATGTAGAGGAAGACGGACTCCGGCCACTCCAGATTGAGCAGCACCGAGACGAAGCCGAACGCGACCGACGCGAGCACCGCCCGGCGCGGCACGCCCCCGCCGCTCACCTTCAGCAGCGCGCGGGGCGCCTCACCGCGCTCGGCCAGCGAGAACACCATGCGCGACGAGCCGTAGAGGTTCGCGTTGAGCGCCGAGAGGAGCGCCACGAACACCACGATGTTCATGATCTGGCCCGCGGACGGCACCCCGATCGAGTCGAGGACCGTGACGTACGGGCTGATGCCCGCCTTCTGTGCCGTCCACGGCAAAACCGTCACGATGACCAGCATCGAGCCGATGTAGAAGAAGAGGATGCGGAAGACCGCGCTGCGCACCGCCCGCGAGACCGCGCGCACCGGGTCGTCGGACTCGGCGGCCGCGATCGTCACGACCTCCAGGCCGCCGAACGCGAACACGACGGCGAGCACACCGGAGATGACGCCCTGCCAGCCGTGCGGCAGGAAGCCGCCCTGCCCGGTGAGGTTGGTGAAGCCGACCGGGTCCCCAAAGGAATCAGACGCAGCCGGCAGCAGCCCGAAGACCGCGAGCGTGCCGAGGATCAGGAACGCGACGATCGCGAACACCTTCAGAGCGGCGAACCAGAACTCGAACTCGCCGAAGTTCTTCACGGCCGCCAGGTTCGCCCCGGTGAAGACCAGCATGAACACCAGCACCCACGCCCACTGAGGCACGCCCGGCGCCCAGCCGTTCGCGATCTGCGCCGCGCCCGTCGCCTCCACGGCGAGGACGACGACGAGCAGGAACCAGTAGAGCCAGCCGACGCTGAACCCGGCCCAGCGGCCGAGCGCCCGCTCCGCGTGCACGGAGAACGAACCCGACGCCGGCATCGCGGCGGACATCTCGCCCAGCATCCGCATCACGCACATCGCGAGCGTGCCCGCGATCAGATACGAGACGACGATGCCGGGCCCCGCGACCGCGATACCGGCGCCCGAGCCGACGAACAGCCCCGCCCCGATGACACCACCGAGGCCCAGCATCGTCAGATGCCGCTGCTTGAGTCCGCCTCCGAGCGGTTCGGGTTCGGACGGGAGGTGGTCGTGCATGGGAGGTTCAGACTGCTTTCGGGGCTCGCGTGGGTTTGGCAGGAACCTACAGTCTCCCCGGCGGCCGACCCCGGGCGCAAAACGGGCCGATTCGGCTCTGGCCTCAGTGACGAGCATCACGCCAAGTCGCGCATGAGTAACGCCCTTTGTGAAGAGCCCACCAACACGCGCCGTCACCCTTTGTCGAGCAGTGACCGTGATCGGGGATCGGCCCCTGGGATAGCGTCACGGTGTCCCAACCTGCCCTCACCCCCGCGGAGTCCCGATGAGTACGGCTGCCGTCTCCACCCGCCCCGGCAAGGTCCTGGCCGACCTGCTGCCCGCCTCGCGCACCCGCGACATCGCGCTCGTGCTCGGCGGCGCGGCCCTCACCGGCATCGCGGCCCAGATCGCCGTGCCCGTGCCGGGCTCCCCGGTCCCGGTCACCGGGCAGACCTTCGCCGCGCTCCTCGTCGGCACCGCGCTCGGCGCCCGCCGCGGCTTCCTCTCGCTCGCCGTGTACGCGCTCGTCGGCATGGCCGGCATGCCGTGGTTCGCGCAGGGCACCTCCGGTGCGGGCGGCGCCTCCTTCGGCTACGTCGTCGGCATGCTGCTCGCCTCCACCGTGGTGGGTGCGCTCGCCCGCCGCGGCGGCGACCGTTCGGTCCTGCGCACCGCGGGCACCATGGTCCTCGGCTCCGCGATCATCTACGCGGTCGGCGTGCCCTACCTCGCCGCCGCCACCGGCATGACCCTCACGCAGGCGGTCGCCGCGGGCCTCACCCCGTTCCTCATCGGCGACGCCGTGAAGGCGGCCCTGGCGATGGGCGTGCTGCCCACCGCCTGGAAGTTCGCCGACAAGTAGTTCTCGCCACGGGCGCTCAGCGCACGTTGTAGTTCCTCCGGAAGAGGTTCGCCGGGTCGTACGCGGCCTTCACATCGGCGAGCCTCTTCCGCGTCTGTGCGTCGTACAGCCCCTCCGTGCGGTCGCCGCCGCCGAACGCGAAGTTCAGGGACCGGCCCATCCGCTGCTCCTCGACCCGCTTGAACGCGAGGGCGTGATGAGCGCGGACGGCCTCGCGGTCCGTCCCGTCCAGCGGCGACAGGATCCGCACCAGCCACTGTGCCTCCCGGTACGGCACGCAGTTCTCGGCGGGCCTCGACAGGGCCCCGCCCAGGTGGTTGACCTGCACGACGTGCATGGAGGAGGCGTCCGGCCCGCACAGCGCGAGGAGTTCGGACACGCCCTCCACGGCCGGCTCCCGCAGCACCGCGCTGTCCCCGTAGTAGGCGTGCGGGAAGTCCGGGTCGCTGTGGATGGTGTGGCTCTCGGTGTACGGCATCTCGCGCAGGCTGTCCGACAGAGCCGGTCCGAGCGCAGCCCGCAGGGGCGCCACGAGCCGCTCGCCCTCGTCCGCGCTCCCGGTGAAGGCGACCCGCACGGAGATCACGTACCGGCCGCGCAGGTGCGGCGGGAGCGCGGGGATGTCCGGGTACACGAGGGCGGAGAGGGACGACGTCAGCGCGTCCGGCACGGTCCGCGCCCAGTCCGTGTACGCCCGCAGCACGGCCCCCGCGTCGGCCTTCGCGCCGTCGAAGGCGAGCGAGCCCCCGTACAGCCGGGCGACCGGCACCAGAGCGATCTCCAGACCCGTGACGACGCCCAGATTCGCGCCGCCGCCGAGCAGGCCGCGGAAGAGCTCCGGCTCGGCGTCGGCGGAGACCGTACGCAGGTGTGCGTCCGCCGTGACGACGTCGAGCGACCGGACGTGATCGGCCGCGTAACCGAACTCCCGCGCCAGGATGCCGAGTCCGCCGCCCAGCGTGTACGAGACCGCGCCCACGCCCGGCGCCGAGCCGTTCAGCGGGGCGAGGCCGTGGGGAGCGGCCGCCTCGACGACCTGCCGCCAGCGCGTCCCCGCAAAGACCCGCGCCGTGCGCGCCGCCGCGTCCACCACGACCCCGTCCATGCGCCGCGTGGAGATCAGCACCCCGCCCTCGGAGTCCTCGGGCAGCCCGTGCCCGGTGGCCTGCACGCCGACGGGCAGGCCGGCACCGGCCGCGTACGCGACAGCGGCCTCGACGTCACCGGCGGAGGTTGCCGCGAAGATGACGTCGGGCCGCTGGGCGAAACCGGTCTGGAAGCCGGCCAGTTCCTCGTCGTACCCGGCGTCGCCGGGCCGCAGGACGAGCTGCTGTGTACGGATGTCGTCGGAATTCATGCGGCAGACTCTGCCCGCATTACCTGACACCCGCCGTCAGCTTTTGTACCGAGACCTTTCCGGGAATACCCGGACGGGTCAGGCGGAGACCTTCTTCCGCTTCTGCACCTGCTCGCGCACCAGCGCGATAGCGACCACCACGGCCGCCACGAGCAGCGACAGGACGACCTGCTCGCGGCCCGCGTCGTCGGTGAGCATGTAGACGAGCACGAACGAGATCATCGCGATCGTGACCCATGTCAGATACGGGAAGAGCCACATCTTCACGACGAGCTTCTCGGGCTGCTCGCGCAGGATGATGCCGCGCATCTTCAGCTGTGTGAAGCAGATGACGAGCCAGACGAAGAGGGCGACGGCGCCGGAGGAGTTCAGCAGGAAGTTGAAGACGGTGTCCGGCCACTGGTAGTTGAACCAGACGGCGACGAAGCCGAAGACGACCGACCCGAGGATTGCGGCCTGCGGCACACCGCGCTTGCTCGTCCTGGCGAACGCCTTGGGCGCGTCACCGCGCTGACCGAGCGAGAACGCCATGCGGGAGGCGGTGTAGAGCCCGGAGTTCAGACACGACAGCACGGCCGTCAGCACGATGACGTTCATGACCTGACCGGCGTGGGGGATGCCGATCGAGTTCAGGGCCGCGACGTACGAGCCGTCCTTGGTGATCGACTTGTCGTTCCACGGCAGCAGCGTCAGGACGATGAAGATCGAACCGAGGTAGAAGACGCCGATGCGCCAGATCACGCTGTTCGTGGCCTTGGTGACGGCACGCTGCGGGTCCTCGGACTCGCCGGCGGCCAGCGTGACGATCTCGCTGCCCATGAAGGAGAAGACGACCATGAGGACGCCGGTGAGGATCGACCCGGCGCCGTTGGGCATGAACCCGCCCGCGTCCGTCAGGTGTGCGAATCCGGCACCCGGATTGTCCGAGCCCGGCAGCACGCCGAACACGGCGAGCAGACCGATGATCACGAACCCGCCGATCGCGACGACCTTGATGCCCGCGAACCAGAACTCGAATTCGCCGTAGGAGGAGACCGAGGCCAGGTTCGTGGCGGTCAGGACCACCATCACGATCAGGGCCCAGCCCCACTGCGGCACGGCCGGCACCCAGCCGTTGAGGATCACGGCACCGGCGGTGGCCTCGACCGCGAGGACGACGACCCAGAAGAACCAGTACAGCCAGCCGATGGAGAAGCCCGCCCAGCGGCCGAGCGCACGGTCGGCGTAGGCGGAGAAGGAGCCGGACGACGGCCGTGCGGCAGCCATCTCGCCCAGCATCCGCATCACCAGGACGACCATCGTGCCGACGAGGGCGTACGAGATGAGGATGGCGGGTCCGGCCTTGGCGATGCCCGAACCGGAGCCGACGAAGAGGCCGGCACCGATCACACCGCCAATGGCGATCATCGACAGGTGCCGGTTCTTGAGTCCGGCCTTCAGCCCGTCGGGACCGTTGTTACCGGTCTGGCCGTCGTCAGGCTGTGAATCTCCAGGATTGTGGGGCGCCTGGTCGGCCTTCGCAAGGGAGGGTTGCGAGGTCATGGACGAATCCTTAAGTCTCGGGTCACGAGCCCACGCATTCAAACCCAGGGACGTACCGGACGGAAGACCTGACTCCGTATCGTGATTTTCGCCTCCGAGACGTTTGCGCGTAAACGAACGGCGACAACGACCCGACCGCGCCGTGCCCGGGTGGGACGTGCCACACTCGGACCCATGCGCGTGTACCTCGGCTCGGATCATGCCGGCTACGAACTCAAGAACCACCTCGTCGAATGGCTCAAGGCCCACGGCCACGAGCCCGTCGACTGCGGGCCCCACATCTATGACGCCCAGGACGACTACCCTCCGTTCTGCCTCCGCGCCGCGGAGCGCACGGCGGCGGACCCGGACGCCCTCGGCATCGTGATCGGCGGCTCCGGCAACGGCGAGCAGATCGCCGCGAACAAGGTGAAGGGCGTCCGTGCGGCCCTCGCCTGGAGCGAGCAGACCGCCGCGCTGGGCCGTGAGCACAACGACGCGAACGTGGTCTCCATCGGCGGCCGCATGCACACGCAGGAAGAGGCGACGAAGTTCGTCGAGATCTTCCTCTCCACCCCGTACTCGGGCGAGGAGCGTCACACGCGCCGCATCGAGATGCTGTCGCGCTACGAGGAGACGGGCGACCTCCCCCCGATCCCGGCCCACCACCCGCAGGACTGACTCAGCCCCTCGATCCAGCCCCTCCGGCGTTCGAGGAGCGGGGTCTGGGGCGGAGCCCCAGGACTTTCGGGAAGGGGTGGGCCGGGGGAGAGAATCCCCCGGCCCGCCCCCACCAACCCCAGGAGACAGAGACCCGTGCCAGAGGGCCACACCATCCACCGCCTGGCCCAGGACCACCTGGAGCGCTTCGCCGGCCGGCCGGTGAGCGTCCGCAGCCCGCAGGGCAAGTTCTCCGACAGCTCCGCCCTCCTGGACGGCCTGGTCCTCGACGGGGTGGACGCCCACGGCAAGCACCTCTTCCTGGGCTTCGCGGAAACCGGCTGGATCCACATCCACCTGGGCCTCTTCGGCAAGTACGCCCTTGGAACGACTCCCGCCCCGCCGCCCACGGACACGGTCCGCCTGCGGCTGCTGAGCGACACGCACTACTCCGACCTGCGCGGCCCCACGACCTGCGCCCTGATCACGGGCGCCGAGAAGCAGGCGATACACGACCGTCTCGGCCCCGACCCGCTCAGGAACGGCGACGACCCGGACCGCGCCTGGCGCCGTATCTCCCGCAGCCGCACCACCGTCGCCGCGCTGCTCATGGACCAGAAGATCATCGGGGGCGTCGGCAACGTCTACCGCGCCGAGGTCCTCTTCCGGCACGGCATCGACCCGTACACCCCGGGCAAGGACCTCACGTCCGACGAGTGGACGGCGATCTGGACGGACCTGGTGGCGCTGATGCGCGAGGGCGTCCGGCACAACCGCATCGACACCGTCCGCCCGGAGCACACCCCCGAGGCGATGGGCCGCCCGCCGCGCGTCGACGACCACGGCGGCGAGGTGTACGTCTACCGGCGGGCCACGATGCCCTGCCATCTGTGCGGCACGGAGATCCGCACGGCGTCCCTCGCGGCCCGCAACCTCTTCTGGTGCCCGAGGTGCCAGCCGCCCCGCTGACCCGCACCCGACACCCGCCGCGTCAGAACCCGTGCGGCAGCCAGGGCGCCACGGTCGACCCGAACGCGAGCGCCGCCTCGTCGACCGCGCCGGGACGCAGTTCCGGCACCCGGCCGGCCGCCGCCAGCGCCGAGAGCGACGTGTCACCGAGGTAGACCGTGGCCAACTCCCGTACGGACAGGGCGAGATCGGCGTCGTCGTCGGTGCGCTTGCAGGACGCCCCCTTCGCGTCCCCGGTCAGCCGCCACCGCCCCGCGTTCCACGGACAGAACTCGTCCGTCACGTCCAGGACGACGTCGACCGGCGCCTGATATGTGCGGGCCTCCAGCGCGGCCCCGAGGTCCACGAGCCGTACGTGCATCGAGTCCCGCAGCCGCACCTGGCACCGCCGGATGTCACTGACGAGGGAGAACAGCGGGTCGTCGACCGGCCGGTTGCGTGCCTGGACGGTCGACGTCAGGTCGATGTCCAGGAGGAAGCGCCACAGCGCCGCGTACGCCGCCGGGTCGAGCGCGTCGATGTGCCGCAGCGTGATCCGGCCCTTGGGACCGGCCGCGTCCCACTCGGGCTTGTTGTGGAACCGGACGTAGCCGACCGTCTCGCCGTCCCGCTCGGCCAGCACGCACTGCATCGGCGACGCGCCCTCGCGCTCCGACGGAGGGTCGAGCAGCGGCAGCCGCTCCCAGCCGGGCCTGCGGGCGAGCATGCCGGGCCGGGTGCCGATCGTCCGCACGTACACGGCCTCGCACGCGGCGGCCGCCTCGGCGACGTCGGCGAACCGCAGCCGAACGTCGTCCGTGCCCGCCGGGGCGTTGATCCGCACCCGCGTCGAGTCGATCTCCACGCTCGCCTGCCGCGTCGCGATCCCGTACCCGAAGCGGCCGTAGATCGCGGGCTCGGACGCGGTGAGCACGGCGAGCGGCTCGCCCCAGGACCGTACGTCGTCGAGCTGGCGCCGCATCATCGACGTCAGGACCCCGCGCCGCCGGTCGGTCGCCGCGACGGACACCATCGTGACGCCCGCCGCCGGGACCTGGGCCCCGCCCGGCACCGTCACCCGGAACGTGAACGCCCCCGCCGTCCCCACGCACCGGTCGCCGTCCCACACGCCGATGGACCGGTCGAACTCGGTGAGGTCGTCCCACAGCGCGCGTTCCTCGGGCGCTTCGGGAACTCCTCCGAAGGCCAGCTCCAGCTTCGCGTACCACTCGTGCCAGTTCTCCCGGCGCAGCACCCGTACGTCCATCGTCATGAGCCATCCCTACCAGGACACCGTGGACGAAGCGAGAGATTTTCCCCGCCCCGGGAAGGCGCCGGAGCTGCCTGGAAGACGGACAAGTGGGACCTCCCGTGCGAAGCAGCTGGCCCGATGGATAAGGTCCACGAGCAATGGCAGGACGACGCGCGCAAGCCGAGACGTTTCCGGCCCGGATGAAGATGAGACTGCACCGGGCTCGCATCGGCATGCGCAGATCGGGTGTCGACTACTTCCGCGGCGACGGTTCCGACTGGGTCGCGATGGTGGGCCTGCTCCTCATGGTCCCGGTCATCGCCTGCGGCACCCTCCTCAACTCGGTCTGGTGCTCCCCGACGGCGCTCGTCCTGCCCATCGTGGCGGGCGGACTGCTGCTGCGCCCGGCCAGCCTCCTCGGCCTGTACGCGGCGGCCGCCGCGGCGCTCATCGTGGAGTCGGTCAGACTCGGCCCGTACTCGGAGGGCGCCGCCCGGGTCACCCCCGGCACCGTCCTGGTCGTGGCCGCCTGCGGTTTCTTCGGCCTGCTCATAGCCCAGTTCCGCAGCCGGGTCGGCGTGCCGTGGCGGCGCGGCGGCACGATGCTGTTCGACCTGCGTGAACGCATCCGCGTACAGAGCAAGTTGCCGCAGCTGCCCAAGAGCTGGCACCGCGAGATGGCGCTGCGCCCCGCCGGAGGCCAGTCCTTCTCCGGCGACTTCGTCGTCGCGGCCCGCACGAACGGCGGCCGCACGCTGGAGGTGGTCCTCACCGACGTGTCGGGCAAGGGCATGGACGCGGGATCGAGGGCGCTGCTCCTGTCCGGAGCCTTCGGCGGACTCCTCGGCTCCCTGCCGCCGCACGCCTTCCTGCCGGCCGCCAACGGCTATCTGCTCCGCCAGGACTGGGACGAGGGCTTCGCCACGTCCATCCACCTCGTCCTCGACCTGGAGTCGGGCGACTACGAACTCTTCTCGGCGGGGCACCCGCCGGGCCTCCAGCTCAGCGCGGGCAGCGGACGCTGGGAGGAGAAGGCCGCTGAGGGCCCGCTCCTCGGCGTCTACGACGGCGCGCAGTTCGACTCCACCAAGGGCTCCCTGCGCCCCGGCGACGTCCTGATGCTCTTCACGGACGGCCTGGTGGAGACGTCCGACCGCGACATCACCGAGGGCATCGACCGCCTCACCGGGGAAGCGGACCGCTATGTGTCGGGCGGGTTCCACGGCGCGGCCTGGCACCTGATCGAGGCGGTGGCCAAGGACGTCAACGACGACCGCGCGCTGCTGCTGATCTGCAGGGACACGTGACGGCTCCGCCGGGGTGCGGATCCCTGGCCGGGTGCGGCGTACGTCGTCGCCGGTCGCGCGGCTCCCCGCGCCCCTGAAGGCATGCGGCTTCGCCGCAGCCTCGTCAAGCACCTCTGAGACGGGCGCACGAAGTGCGCATCTCAGGGGCGCGGGGAACTGCGCGACCAGCCACAGAAGACGCGCACCCGGCAACGAGAGCTCGCCCCCACGGCGCGCATCCGTCACACCCCGGCGCCCACCCGTTCCTCGAGGGGCGCCCCGTTCCCCCGCCCCCCTGGAAGGCGACGCGCGAGCCATTCCGAGCGGCCCGCCGCCAGCGGGCCGAGGACCGCGAGCAGGAGCACATAGCCCGCGATGAACGGCGACAGCCGCTCGTCCAGGCCCGCGCCCGCGGCCATCGTGGCGAGGATCAGGGCGAACTCGCCCCGGGCGAGCAGCGTCGTGGAGATGTTCGCGGCGGGGCCGGGCCCGAACCCGTACACGCGCGCCGCGCCGAGTCCCGCGAGCACGTTCATCACCAGTGTCACCGCGACAGCGGCCAGCACCGGCCACAGCACCGTCGGCAGGTCGCCCGGGTCGATGGAGAGGCCGAACGCGAAGAAGAAGATCGCGCCGAACGCGTCCCGCAGGGGGTGCACGAGCTTGCGGATGCGCTCGCCCGAGGTGGTGGAGCCGAGCATGAGGCCGACCATGAACGCGCCGATCGCGTCCGCGACCCCGAACCACTCGGAGACCCCGGCGACGAACACGGCCGCGCCGAGGAAGGAGATGACGAGGAGCTCGTCGTCCTTGGTGTTGAAGAGATGGCCCACGATGCGGGTGCCGAAGCGCGCCGCGAGCGCGAGCAGCAGAAGGAAGCCGAAGGCCTTGCCACCGTCCATGACCGCCGACGCCAGGCTGTCCGCGCCGGACAGGATCGGCTGGAGCGCGGCCAGGTAGAGGGCCAGGAAGATGTCCTCGACGACGATGATCCCGAGGATCGGCCTGGTCTCCGGGTTGCCGAGGCGGCCGGTGTCGACCAGCACCTTCGTGACGATCGCCGACGAGGAGATGCCGAGGACCCCGGCGAGGACCAGAGCCTCGGAGGTGCCCCAGCCGAGGGCGAATCCGAAGCCGAGGCCCGCGCCGACGTTCAGCGCGAGGTACGTGCCCCCGGCGACGGCCATCTTCCGGCCGCCGGTCCTGAGGTCGTCCAGATGGAACTCGAGGCCCAGGTAGAAGAGCAGCAGGACCAGGCCGAGCGCGGAGAGCATCTCCAGGTCGTGCGGGTCGGCGACCAGCACGATGCCGGGCGTGTGGGGGCCGAGGAGGATCCCGGCCAGGATGAACAGGGGGATGGTGGGAAGTCCGATGCGTCCGCCGAGGCGGGCGAGGACGGCGGCGGCGAGAAAGGCGCCGCCCATGGCTATCAGGGTGTCTGCATGTCCGATGGGTCCGTTCCTTCCGTTCTTGGCTCGGTCAAAGGGATGGCTCAGGTCAAGAGATGGTCAAGAACGCGTCAATAGTTAGCTTACCAAACCATTTTCGGGGCGCGGGGTGGGGTTCTCCCCACCCCCGTTTCGCCAGCGGTCCTCATGGTCGGGAAGGCCCCCTAATCCGTACGTTCGAGACATCGAATCCGGCATGTACGAGAGGGCGACCATGGGCCTGCGCAAGAAGCGGCACGACGAGGCACCGCGGGACGACAGGTGGGCCGTCGAACTGCGCGGAGTCCGCCGTCAGTACGGCCGCGGCGGCGGCGCGGTGCACGCCCTGCGCGGCATCGACCTCGCCCTGCCCCGCGGCAGCTTCACCGCCGTCATGGGCCCCTCCGGCTCCGGCAAGTCCACGTTCCTCCAGTGCGCGGCCGGCCTGGACCGCCCCACCGACGGCACCGTCCACCTCGGCGGCACCCTCATCACCGGCATGAGCGAGAACAGGCTCACCGCCCTGCGCCGCACCCGCCTCGGCTTCGTCTTCCAGGCCTTCAACCTGCTGCCCTCGCTCACCGTCGAGCAGAACGTCGTCCTGCCCATGCGCCTCGCGGGACACCGCCCCGACCGGCGCCGCGCCGCCGAGGTCCTCGCCCAGGTCGGCCTCGGCGACAAGGGCAAGCGGCGTCCGGGCCAGCTCTCCGGCGGCCAGCAGCAGCGCGTCGCCATCGCCCGCGCCCTGATCACCCGCCCCGACGTCGTCTTCGCCGACGAGCCCACCGGGGCCCTCGACACGACAACGGCCGCCGACATCCTGGGACTTCTGCGCACGGCCGTCGACGGCATGGGCGCCACCGTCGTCATGGTCACGCACGACCCGGCCGCCGCGGCCTACGCCGACCGCGTCCTGTTCCTCGCCGACGGCCGGTTCGTCGACCAGCTGCAGGGCGCGTCCGCGCGGACGATCGCCGCCCGCATGGCGACCCTGGCGGCCCCCGCCTCCGCGGGAGTGGCCGCCTGATGGTCCCCAACGGCCTCGCCCGCGCCGCCGTCCGCTTCAAGCCCGCGGCCTTCGCCGGCACCTTCGTCGCCCTGATGATGGCCGCGATGATCGTCTCGGCCTGCGGCATCCTCCTGGAGACCGGCGTACGCGCCAGTGTCCCGCCCGAGCTCCCCCAAGCTCTCGGCTTCGCCCGAGCAGGGGGGACCCCCATCTCGGGCGCCCCGTAGGCGCCGCCGCCGACCAGCGCGCCCACTTCGGCACCGGCTCCGGCGAGGACCGCGAGGACGAATCCGTCCAGGTGCCCGACCGCGCCCTCCTCGACAACTCCCTGGTGGCGAAGGCCGCTTCGGCCCCCGGCGCGCGCACCGCCGTCGCCGACCTGACCTTCCCCGTGCAGCGGGACAGGAATCCGCTCACCGCCCACAACTGGGGCTCCACCGCATTCACCGGCGAGAAGCTCACCGCGGGCCGCGCCCCGCACCCCGGCGAAGCCGTCCTCGCCGGCACGGCCGCCTCCGTCGGCGACCACGTCACCCTCACCACCCCGGAGGGCACCCGCGCCTACCGCGTCTCCGGGACCACCGCCACACAGCCGCACCCCACCGCCTGGCTCGCCGACTCCGAAGCCGTACGCGTCTCGGGACAGCCCGGCCGCATCGACGCCATCGCCGTACTCCCCAAGTCCGGAGTCGCCGACGGAACCCTCAAGGCCCAGGTCGCCCACGCGCTCGGCGCCAGGGCGGACGTCCACACCGGCGACGACCGAGGCGCCGCCGAGGACGGCTCGCTCGCCGAGGCCAGGGAACTCCTCACCGGACTCGGCGGATCCTTCGGCGGGATCGCCGCCACCGTCGCCGCGTTCACCGCCGCCGGCACCGTCGCCCTCTCCGTCGGCCAGCGCGCCCGCGAGTTCGCCCTGCTGCGCGCCATCGGCACGACGCCCCGCCAGATCCGCCGCTCCATCGCCACCGAGACCCTCCTCGTCGCCCCGCTCGCGGGCGCCGCCGGCTGCCTGCCCGGCATCGCGCTCGCCCGCTGGTGGTTCGGCCGGCTCAAGGAGAAGGGCGCGATCCCGCCGCCCGTCGACCTCTCGGTCTCGTACATCCCGCTGCTCGCCGCCGTCGGCACCGCCCTGCTCACCGCGCTCGCCGCCGGTTACACGGCGGCCCGCCGCCCCTCGCGCATGAAGCCCGGCCAGGCCCTGTCCGAGGCGTCCACCGAGCGGTTGCGGGTGGGCTGGATCCGCACGCCGCTGGGTGTCGCGGCGGCCGTCGGCGGCGCCGTCTGCGCCGGGCTCGCCGCCTCCGCCACCGGCGAGGACGCGGCCAACGCGGCGCTCGGCGTCGTCATGCTGTTCATGCTCGCGGTCGCCCTGCTCGGCCCTCTCGTGGCCCGCGCCTGCGCCGCCCTGTTCGGGCTTCCGCTGCGCACGGCGGGCGCCTCCGCGAACCTCGCCGCGGCCAACTCCCGTACGAACGCGCGCCGTCTGGCCTCGGCGATCACGCCGATCGTCCTCGCCATGGCGTTCTCCTCGGTCCTCGTCTTCATGCACACGAGTGAGGACCGGGTCGCGAGCGACCAGCAGAAGGCCGGCATCACCGCCGACCACATCGTCACCGGGGACGCGGGCCTCGCCCCCGACGCCGTACGGCAGGCGGCACAGACCTCCGGCGTGACCTCGGCCGTCGGCCTCCTCAAGACGTCCGTCCTCGTCCCGGCCGGATCCGGCGGTGACCGCCGGCTGGAGCCGGCGTCCGCCCAGGGCGTCACCGGCACGGCACGCGACCTCGCCCACGTCCAGAACCTCGACGTACAGGACGGCGCCCTCACTCTGCACCCCGGACAGATCGCCCTCGACGCCAACCTCGCCAGGACCGCCCATGTCTCCGTCGGCGACCGACTGGAGATCCGCCTGCCCGACGGCACCAAAACGGCCCCCGAGGTCGCGGCGACCTACGGCAGGGGCCTCGGGCTCTCCCAGGTGACGCTGCCCGGGGCCGACCTGGCCGGCCACGTCACCGCGTCCTTCGGCACGGAGCTGTGGACGAAGGGCGGCACACCGCACTCCCTGGCCCCGCTCGGGACGGTCCTGGACCGCGGCGACCACACCACGGCCCGGTCCCTCGACCGTGAGCTCAACGCCTGGGCGAACACGGTCATGGCCGCGGTCCTGGGCGGATTTGCCGCCGTCGCCGCCGTCAACACCCTCGTCATGACGGTCCTCGACCGGCGCCGCGAACTCGGCACGCTCCGGCTGATCGGCTCCACCCACCGCCAGGTCATGCGCATGATCCGCTGGGAGACGCTCCTGGTCGCCCTCGCAGGCATCGGGCTCGGCACGGGCATCGCCGTCGCCACCCTGGTGCCGATGATGAACGGCCTGACAGGGCGGTCCCCGTACATCCCGCCGCTCGTGTACGGCTCCTTCGCCGGGTCCGTCCTGGTCCTCGGCCCGGCCGCCACCGCGCTCCCGGCCCGGGCGGCCCTGCGCAGGCCCGTAGGGTCGGCCGCATGCTGACCCTCGCCGAGGTGGAGGCCCTGGCACGCAGGGCCCACGCCACCCAGACGGACAAGGCCGGACGCCCCTACGCGGAACACCTGGAGGCGGTCGCCGAAGGTGTACGCGCCCGGGGCGGCGACGACGAGCAGATCGCGGCGGCCTGGCTGCACGACGCGATCGAGGACGACGCGCTCTCACCGCAGTGGCTGGCCGCGGCGGACCTCACGGACCGCACGAAGGCCGTCGTCCTCGCCCTCACCAAGCGCTCCGGAGAGCCTCAAGAGGCCTACGCGCAACGAATTCTGGCCACTCCGGGCGCGCTGCTGGTGAAGGAGTCGGACCTGGCCCACAACGCGGACCCCGCCCGTCTGGCGGCCCTGGACACAGCGACGAGGGAGCGCCTGACAAGCAAGTACGCGGGGATGAGATCGCTACTGGGCATCAACGAGCCGTAGGCGAGCCGTCCCCGCACGGCGGGGGCGGGGACCCGGGCGACAAGCCCGACACGCCCCCGCCCGGCAACCGGCGACGGCACCCTCAGGCGCGGACCCGCCCACGATCCCGCGCCACCTCGGCCGCGTCCTTCTTGAACGCCCACTCCATCTTCGGCTCCATCGCGAACCGGAACATCCGCTGGACCGGGGGAGTGCACAGGACCGTGATCAGGGAGGCCGCGACGACCGTCACGAACACCTCGCCCAGCGGCTTGTGCAGCCAGGCGTAGTCGTCGAACCAGCCCCAGAACCGCGAGCCCTTCGCGATGAAGCCGTGCAGCAGGTAGCCGTACAGCGTCCCCGCGCCCAGCACGGTGAACCACATCTTCCGCCGCGGCACCCAGGCGAAGAAGCACGCGGTGAGGACGACCGAGCAGCCGAAGAGCGCGAACGTCATCACGGCACCGGCCCACCACGGCGCGCCCAGCTCCTGCGCGCTGTCGCGGTGGTAGAACCACGCCGACGTCATCCGCGGAGCGGCCCAGTAGGCCAGCACCAGGGCCGCCGCGAAGATCGGCACGGACAGGATCCGCACCTCACGCCGGCGCACCAGCTGGAAGTGCTCGGGCTTCAGGAACAGGCCGACCACGAAGAAGGGGAGGAACTGCAGTACGCGCTGGAGATCGAGGTCGTCGCCGATGTCGGGGGAGACGGAGGCGAGTACGGCGATGGCGACGGCGAGCGGCACCGGCCAGCGGACGATCTTCCACAGCGGGGTGGTGAGCCGCCACACGAACAGGGCGACCAGGAACCAGGTCAGATACCAGGGGTCGAGCAGGCTGAACGGCTGGGTCGGATCGTTGTCCGCCCAGCGCTTGAAGAAGGTGTACGCGACCTCGAAGATCACGTACGGCACCGCGACCCCGGTGATGAGGCGCCGGAGCCGGTCGGGCCGCATGTCGAAGCTGCGGGAGAAGTAACCGGAGATCACGATGAACGCCGGCATGTGGAACGTGTAGACGGTCATGTAGAGCGCCTCGGCGACGCGGCTGTGATCCGTCAGCGGTTCCCAGGAGTGGCCCATCGCGACCAGCACGATGGCCAGGTACTTGGCGTTGTCGAAGAACGCGTCCCGCTGTTTCGCGGGCTTGGCGGCCGGTGTGGGGGGAGCGGCTGCCGTATTCGGTGGCTGATGGGCGGGGGCCGTCTGTGCCGCAGGGAGCGGGGCTCGGGTGGGGGCAGCGCGGAACATCTGAGGCACCTTAGCGGCGCCCGCGGTATTTCGTAAAACCCTCACGTCAAATCCTCCTTACCGCGCGTGTGCCCCCGATTCGGAGAAGTCTGCATACCGATGGCGAAGTTTTCGCAGGTCTTCCGGAAGGACTTCGGGAGGCATCCATATGAGTCCGTTATGACCACTCTCATCCTGATTAAATAGTGCATATCGGCCGGACTCGACCACTCTGGATGTGGCCCCCGCGACAATTCGAATTCGCTGCGAACAACACGCGCGTGACCTGCGTGCCCGCGATGTGGACATGCTGTGTGTGCATGGAAACGATCAGGCCGAATTACCGGCCGCGGGAACCCACGGAATTGCCCGGGGAACAGGCGCTGATCATGTGCCCCATGGGTGCGCGGCCGGCGCGCCGCCGCACGGGGGTGGCCGACGATGCGTCACCCGCCGCATACGGGGGCCGTGTTGGTGGCACGATGGTTCTGGCGGGGGTGTGCGGGGTCGTACCCCCCGGGCCGGGAGTGCGGACCGACCTAGGGTGTGATCAGTGTGGCCATTTCGCTGTCAGTCGTACTGCTGTTGGCGATCATTCTCGTGGTGCTGATCCGGGGAGGGTCGATCAAGGCCGGGCCTGCCGTCGTGGCGGTCCTGTTCGGGTTCTTCCTGGCCTCGACCGGAATGGCCGACGACATCCAGAGATTCCTGAACTCGATAGCGGACACGATCAACTCGATCCAGTTCTGACCGCTCGGGAGACTGTCCGGCCCAGGATGTGAAAAACCCCGGGCCCGGTTCGTGAGAACCGGGCCCGGGGCCACAAGAGCGGGCGACGGGAATCGAACCCGCGTAGCTAGTTTGGAAGACTAGGGCTCTACCATTGAGCTACGCCCGCACAGCTCGCGCCGCAGGTCGGTGACCGCGGCAACGGGAAGCATCGTAGCGGGTCGGAGCCCCTCGTCGCACACCGCATTCACTCGGTTCGTAATGCGGCAGCCGCACCGGCCGCGTGCATGTACCCTACGTGTCGCACCGACGGGGTGTGGCGCAGCTTGGTAGCGCGTCCGCTTTGGGAGCGGAAGGCCGTGGGTTCAAATCCCGCCACCCCGACCAGCGTCGCAACAGCAGCGTCTCAAGCGGTAGACGCCTCCTCAAGATCGCGTTGTGGGTCGGCTCCGGCTTGCCGTTACTATGCAAGCTGCGTGCCCGTGTGTCTCTTAACCGGGCAGGAACCCAGAAGTCAGCCCCCAAGGAGACCGAACCGTGAAGAGCGCCGTGGAGACCCTGAACCCGACCCGGGTTCGGCTCAGCATCGAGGTGCCCTTCGAGGAGCTCAAGGACAGCCTCGACGCGGCGTACAAGAAGATCAACCAGCAGGTCACGGTGAAGGGCTTCCGCAAGGGCAAGATCCCTGCCCGCGTCATCGACCAGCGGTTCGGCCGCGGTGCTGTGCTTGAGGAGGCCGTCAACGACGCGCTTCCGAAGTTCTACACCGAAGCGGTCAACGAGGCCGAGCTCAACGTGCTGGGCCAGCCCGAGGTCGACATCACGGAGCTGAAGGACGGCGAGACGCTGAACTTCACCGCCGAGGTCGACATCCGTCCCGAGATCGAGATTCCGGACTACTCCGGCATCGAGGTCGAGGTCGACGCCATCGAGGTCAGCGACGAGGACGTGGACAAGTCGGTGGAGCAGCTCCGCGAGCGCTTCGCCTCCACCTCCCCGGTCGAGCGTGCCGCCGAGGACGGCGACGTCGTCACGATCGACCTCGAGGCCAAGGTCGACGGCGAGGTGCTCGAGGACGGCGTTGCGTCCGGCGTCTCGTACACGATCGGCTCCGGCGAGCTCCTCGAGGGCATCGACGAGGCCGTGAAGGGCCTGGAGGCCGGTGGCGAGGCCACCTTCACCTCCGAGCTCAAGGGCGGCTCCGCCGAGGGCAAGGAGGCCGAGGTCACCGTCAAGGTCACCCAGGTCGCCGCTCGTGAACTGCCGGGCCTGGACGACGAGTTCGCCCAGCTCGCCTCCGAGTTCGACACCCTCGACGAGCTGAAGGCCGACAGCCGCAAGCGCCTCGAGAACATGAAGCAGTACGACCAGGCCACGCAGGCCCAGGAGCGCGTCCTGGAGAAGCTGCTCGAGCTGGTCGAGGTCCCCGTTCCCGAGAAGCTGCTCGAGGACGAGGTCAAGACCCGCAAGCACAACCTCGAGCACCACCAGCTCGGCCAGATGGGCCTCGACCTCGAGAAGTACCTCGAGATCCAGGGCAAGACGGTCGAGGAGTTCGACGCCGAGACCGCCGAGCAGGCCGTCAAGGGCATCAAGACGCAGTTCGTCCTCGACGAGCTCGTCAACAAGGAGAAGCTGAACGTCAACCAGGAGGAGCTCACCGAGCACCTCATGCGGCGCGCGCAGTCCTCCGGCATGTCCCCCGACCAGTTCGCCCAGGCCGTCGTCGAAGGCGGCCAGGTCCCGATGCTGGTCGGCGAGGTCGCCCGCGGCAAGGCCCTCGCGGTCGTCGTCGAGGCCGCCACGGTCAAGGACACGAACGGCGAGATCGTCGACCTCGAGGACGACGAGGACGAGTCGGCCGCCGCCGGCGAGACCGTCGAGGCGGACGCCTCCGCCGAGGCCGAGGACAAGAACGAGGCCTGAGCCTCGGTCTGATCTCTTCTGCGTGACCGGGCCCCGGGACGACATCGTCCCGGGGCCCGGTCGTACCTGCGGGCGGGGTGCGACATGCGCTCACAGCGAACAGTTCCCCTTGCGGGATTCACCGAAGGGACCCGCGCGTTAGGGTCCATGAATACGAGGGCAGATGAGTCCCCGCAGCCGCCGCCGGAAGGCGGTGTGCAGGTGCGGGTCCCCAGCCCTCCGTACAAGACGCGAGACGGCGCGTTGCCGTCAGAGACGAGCAGGTGGATACGTGACGAATCTGATGCCCTCCGCCGCCGGTGAGCCGTCCCTCGGTGGTGGCCTCGGCGACCAGGTCTACAGCCGACTGCTCAACGACCGCATCATCTTCCTGGGCCAGCAGGTCGACGACGAGATCGCCAACAAGATCACTGCCCAGATGCTCCTCCTGGCCGCTGCCGACCAGGACAAGGACATCTACCTCTACATCAACAGCCCCGGCGGTTCGGTGACGGCCGGCATGGCGGTCTACGACACCATGCAGTACATCCAGAACGACGTCGTCACCATCGGCATGGGCATGGCCGCCTCCATGGGCCAGTTCCTGCTGACCGGCGGTACTCCGGGCAAGCGCTTCGCGCTTCCGAACACGGACATCCTGATGCACCAGGGCTCCGCCGGCATCGGCGGTACGGCTTCGGACGTCAAGATCCAGGCCGAGTACCTGCTGCGCACCAAGAAGCGCATGGCGGAGATCACCGCCCGGCACTCCGGGCAGACCGTCGAGACGATCATCCGTGACGGTGACCGCGACCGCTGGTACACCGCCGAAGAGGCCAAGGAGTACGGCCTCATCGACGAGATCATCAGTGCCGCTACGGGTGTTCCGGGCGGCGGCGGCACCGGGGCCTGAATCCCCGGTTACGCGGTCATCCAAGCCCACCTCACAAGGACGGAACACCGACCATGAACAACATCCCCGGCAGCGGTCTGTACACCGGCCCGCAGGTCGACAACCGCTACGTGATCCCGCGCTTCGTCGAGCGCACCTCGCAGGGCGTGCGTGAGTACGACCCGTACGCGAAGCTCTTCGAGGAGCGTGTGATCTTCCTCGGCGTGCAGATCGACGACGCGTCCGCCAACGACGTCATGGCGCAGCTCCTGTGCCTGGAGTCGATGGACCCGGACCGCGACATCTCCATCTACATCAACAGCCCCGGCGGCTCCTTCACGGCGCTCACGGCCATCTACGACACGATGCAGTTCGTGAAGCCGGACATCCAGACGGTCTGCATGGGCCAGGCGTCCTCCGCGGCCGCCGTGCTCCTCGCGGCCGGTACGCCGGGCAAGCGCATGGCGCTGCCGAACGCCCGCGTCCTGATCCACCAGCCCTCCGGCGGCACCGGCCGCGAGCAGCTCTCCGACCTGGAGATCGCCGCGAACGAGATCCTCCGGATGCGTGAGCAGCTCGAGGAGATGCTGGCCAAGCACTCCACGACGCCGATCGAGAAGATCCGCGACGACATCGAGCGCGACAAGATCCTGACGGCCGAGGACGCCCTGGCGTACGGCCTGATCGACCAGATCATCTCCACCCGGAAGATGAACAACACCGCGGCCGCGTGACGCAGCGCTGTATCGTCTGCCGCTCCTTGGCACGCTTCACGTCGAAGTGAACCGTGCCAAGGGGGGCCCGAACGGGGGGCCCGGCAAGGTACCGTCGGATACAGGCACCAGGAGTCGCTTACGCGAGCGTCTCCCAGGCGAAGGGGAAGCACCTCGTGGCACGCATCGGTGACGGCGGCGATCTGCTCAAGTGCTCGTTCTGCGGAAAGAGCCAGAAGCAGGTCAAGAAGCTCATCGCAGGCCCCGGTGTGTACATCTGCGACGAGTGCATCGACCTCTGCAACGAGATCATCGAGGAAGAGCTCGCGGAGACGAGCGAGGTCCGCTGGGAAGAACTTCCCAAGCCTCGCGAGATCTACGAGTTCCTCGAAGGCTATGTCGTCGGCCAGGAGGCCGCGAAGAAAGCCCTCTCGGTCGCTGTGTACAACCATTACAAGCGGGTCCAGGCCGGTGAGAACGGCGGAGCCCAGGGACGCGACGACGCGATCGAGCTGTCGAAGTCCAACATCCTGCTCCTGGGCCCCACGGGCTCGGGCAAGACACTCCTGGCCCAGACCCTGGCCCGCATGCTGAACGTTCCGTTCGCCATCGCCGACGCGACGGCGCTCACGGAGGCCGGCTATGTGGGCGAGGACGTCGAGAACATCCTCCTGAAGCTGATCCAGGCGGCCGACTACGACGTCAAGAAGGCCGAGACCGGGATCATCTACATCGACGAGATCGACAAGGTCGCCCGCAAGAGCGAGAACCCGTCGATCACGCGCGATGTGTCCGGTGAGGGCGTCCAGCAGGCTCTGCTCAAGATCCTTGAGGGGACCACGGCTTCCGTCCCGCCCCAGGGCGGCCGCAAGCACCCCCATCAGGAGTTCATCCAGATCGACACGACGAACGTGCTGTTCATCGTGGGCGGCGCGTTCGCCGGACTGGAGAAGATCATCGAGTCGCGGGCGGGTGCCAAGGGCATCGGCTTCGGCGCGACGATCCACTCCAAGCGCGAGCTGGAGGAGAAGGACCAGTTCCAGGAGGTCATGCCGGAGGACCTGGTGAAGTTCGGGATGATCCCCGAGTTCATCGGCCGTCTCCCCGTCATCACCTCGGTCCACAACCTGGACCGCGAGGCGCTCCTCCAGATTCTCCTGGAGCCGCGCAACGCCCTGGTGAAGCAGTACCAGCGCCTCTTCGAACTCGACGGCGTGGAGCTGGACTTCGAGCGCGAGGCCCTGGAGGCCATCGCCGACCAGGCCATCCTGCGCCGCACCGGCGCGCGCGGCCTGCGCGCGATCATGGAGGAAGTCCTCCAGTCCGTGATGTACGAGGTCCCCTCCCGCAAGGACGTGGCCCGCGTCGTCATCACGGCAGAGGCCGTCCACTCGAACGTGAACCCGACGCTGATCCCCCGCGACGCCCGCGGCTCGGGCAGCGGAGAGCAGAAGTCCGCCTAGGCGGGACAGCACGACATGCTTGAGGGGCGCCGGGCGAGCTGATCGCCGGGCGCCCCTCAGGTGTCCGTGGCCTGGCGCCGGCAGTTACCAGATGGGGTTGGCCATCTTGCTGCTGACGCAGGAAGCCAGCAGGTCGCTGCCCTCGAACACGCCGCCCTGGACCGCGGCGGCCTTGATGCCCTGGGTGTCGGAAGCGGTCGACTTCCAGAAGTCCTGGCCGTTGTCACCGCCGTAGTAGTGGTGCCACGACCAGTACTTGACGTCTCCGTCGGCCTGCCAGGTGATGAGTCGGACGCCTACGTTGTGACCGTCGGCGTAGGTGTCACGGGCAAGCAGAACGACCGGGTCCAGCTTGTACTTCGTGGCCCAGTCGCCCTCGATGTGGGCGTACGCGGTCTGCGTGGGCGCCCCGCCCTTCAGCTGAACGACAGGGCACCAGTTGTTGTACTCCGACGCTGCCGCGGGACCGGCCGCCAGGGGAACGGCGAGGACTGCCAGGGCTCCGGCTGCCAGCGTGACGGCGAATCTTCTTCGCACTCTCTGCCTCCTGTGGGGGAAGTGAAGTCAGGAGCATGCCACGCGGAAGATCTTGTTCCGGGGCAATTCGGGAGGCTGTGAGCGCGGTCACGTCGCAGGGTGAGAGCGGGGAGGGGACGTTGGGTGCGGGGCGGGAGCCGATGCTCGAACGGCCCCGCACTCAACGGGTGTTACGTGTTACTCGGCGACGCGGACTTCCTTGCGCAGGTCGGCGGTGACCTTTGCGGAGTCGTCGAGACTCATGCCCTTGCCGCCTGCGGCCGGGACGCCCATGCCGATCGTGCTGTAGTCCGCCCACAGGCACATGTACTGGGTGTCGATCTGCTTGGTCGCGATGTTCTTCGCCTGCGCCTGCTGGCACTTCATCACCGCGCCGTCGAGGCCGTCCGGCTCGACCGACTGCGGGTCGCCCTTGAAGGTCATCGTGGGCGTCGACTTCTTCGCCTGGTCCTTCTTCATCCCGGCGAACGTGGCGTCGATCGCCGCCTCCGGGTCCTTCACCTTGCCGTAGATGCCCATGAAGGAGACCGCCTTCGAGGTGGCGACAGCTGCCGCCGACGGCTGCGACCCGGGGGTGAGGTCGAGCGTCGAGTAGATGGCGCTGACGGCCTTCGCGTTCGTGACCCCGCTCTCCGCGAGGACCTTGGCGTCGCCCGAGGTCGCGTCCTGCGGGCCCTTGTCCTCGCTCACCCGCTTGTAGTCGCCCATCACCGTCGCCGGCGTAGTCAACTTGTGCGGGCCGTCGTCCGCCACGGACGAGCCGCCACCGCCGAACATGAAGTACGCGCCCACGCCGAGCGCCGCGACCATGGCCACCGCGCCGATGATCAGGCCCGTCTTCTTCTTGCCGCCCTGGGGAGGGCCGGGAGGCGGGGGGACCTGGCCGTAGGGGGCCTGGGGGTGCTGCCCGTAGGGGCCGGGCTGCTGGGGCTGGCTGTAGCCACCCGGCTGGCCGTACTGGGGCTGCTGGGGCGGCACGCCCTGCGGCGCCTGCTGCGGGTAGCCGTAGCCGGGCTGGGGTGCGGCCGGGGGCTGCTGCCCGTAGGGGCCCGGCTGCGGCTGGCCGTAGGGTCCGGGCTGCTGAGGCTGCTGCCCGCCGTACGGGCCCGGCTGGTTGTAGCTCATTTCTGGGGTTCCCTCCCGATGCTTATGCGTTCCGAACATCCTGGCGGAAGGTGGCCATGTGTGGGGAACCCAGGGGCGGATCGGTGCCATGTTGTTGAAAGGTTGTGCCAGACGGCCGGGGCGGCCGCCGCGTCGCACGGGAATCCGGTTTCGGGGCACCCCTGCCACGCCTCTAAACTGGGCCCGTGACCGAGAACACTCAGCAGCAGAATCCAGCGCCCACCACCGAACTGCCGACCCAGTACGCGCCGGCCGAGGTAGAGGGGGCGCTGTACGAGCGCTGGGTAGACCGGGGTTACTTCACCGCTGACGCGAACAGCGAGAAGGAGCCGTACACGATCGTCATCCCCCCGCCGAACGTCACGGGCGCGCTCCACCTGGGCCACGCCTTCCAGGTCACGCTCATGGACGCCCTCACGCGCCGCAAGCGCATGCAGGGCTACGAGACGCTGTGGCTGCCCGGCATGGACCACGCCGGCATCGCGACCCAGAACAAGGTCGAGCAGCAGCTCGCCGAGGAGGGCAAGTCCCGCCAGGACCTGGGCCGCGAGGCGTTCACCGACCGCGTGTGGCAGTGGAAGGACGAGTACGGCGGCCGGATCCTCGGCCAGCTGCGCCGCCTCGGCGCGGGCCTCGACTGGTCGCGTGAGCGCTTCACGATGGACGAGGGCCTGTCGAAGGCCGTCCAGACCATCTTCAAGAACCTGTACGACGACGGGCTCATCTACCGCGCCGAGCGCATCATCAACTGGTGCCCGCGCTGTCTGACGGCGATCTCGGACATCGAGGTCGACTACCAGGACGACGACGGCGAGCTCGTCTCGCTCAAGTACGGCGAGGGCGACGAGACGGTGGTCGTCGCCACGACCCGCGTCGAGACCATGCTCGGTGACACCGCCGTCGCGGTGCACCCCGACGACGAGCGCTACGCGCACCTGATCGGCAAGCGCATCAAGCTGCCGCTCACCGACCGGACCATCCCGGTCGTCGCCGACACGCACGTCGACCCCGAGTTCGGCACCGGCGCCGTCAAGGTGACGCCCGCCCACGACCCGAACGACTTCGCGATCGGCCAGCGGCACGACCTGGAGTCCATGACGATCATGGACGAGCGCGGTGTCATCACCGTGCACGGTCCCTTCCAGGGGCTCGACCGCTTCGAGGCGCGCTCCGCGATCGTCGCCGCGCTGCGCGAGCAGGGCCGTGTCGTCGCCGAGAAGCGTCCGTACGTCCACTCCGTCGGCCACTGCTCGCGCTGCAAGACCACCGTCGAGCCGCGCCTGTCCCTCCAGTGGTGGGTCAAGGTCGACACGCTCGCACAGGCCGCCGGTGACGCGGTCCGCGACGGGCGCGTCGCGCTCCACCCGAAGGACATGGAGAAGCGGTACTTCGACTGGGTCGACAACCTCAACGACTGGTGCATCTCACGCCAGTTGTGGTGGGGCCACCGGATCCCCGTCTGGTACGGGCCGAACGGCGAGGTCGTGTGCGTCGGCCCCGACGACCCGATCCCCGGCACGGAGGCGGAGGGCTGGACCCAGGACGAGGACGTCCTCGACACCTGGTTCTCGTCCGGCCTGTGGCCGTTCTCCACGCTCGGCTGGCCGGAGAAGACCCCGGACCTCGAGAAGTTCTACTCGACCGACGTCCTGGTGACCGGCCACGACATCATCTTCTTCTGGGTCGTCCGGATGATGATGTTCGGCCTGTACGCCATGGAGGACCAGGTCCCCTTCAAGACCGTCGCCCTCACCGGTCTCGTCCGCGACGAGTTCGGCAAGAAGATGTCGAAGTCGAACCCGAACGCCGTCGACCCGCTCGACTGGATGGACGCGTACGGTTCCGACGCCGTGCGCTTCACCCTGGCCACCGGCGCCAACCCCGGTGCCGACGTGCCGATCGGCGAGGACTGGGTCAAGGCCTCCCGTAACTTCGCCAACAAGATCTGGAACGCGACGCGCTTCGCGCTGATGAACGGCGCGACCGTCGAGGGACCGCTGCCGGCGCCCGAGGCGATGACCGCGACGGACCGCTGGATCCTGTCCCGGCTCAACAAGACCGTCGCCGAAGTCGACGCCTTCTACGACGACTTCCAGTTCGCCAAGCTCTCCGACGCCCTCTACCACTTCGCGTGGGACGAGGTCTTCGACTGGTACGTGGAGCTGTCGAAGACGACGTTCTTCGAGGGCGGCGAGCAGGCGAAGGTCTCGGGCCGTGTCCTGGGCGAGGTCCTCGATGTGACGCTGCGTCTGCTGCACCCGATCGTCCCGTTCGTCACCGAGACGCTCTGGACGACGCTGACAGGTGGCGAGACCCTCGTGATCGCCGAGTGGCCGAAGGACAGCGGCTTCCGTGACGCTGCCGCGGAGAGCGAGATCGAGACGCTCCAGCAGGTCATCACCGAGGTCCGGCGCTTCCGTGCCGACCAGGGTCTTCAGCCCGGTCAGCGGGTGCCGGCCCGGCTCGTCCTCGACGGGACCGCGCTCGCTCCGCACGAGGCCGCCATCCGGCAGCTTCTGCGGCTGCAGCCCGAGGGTGACGCCTTCTCGGCGACCGCCACTCTGCCGGTCGGCGGCGCGCAGGTCGCGCTCGACCTGTCCGGCACGATCGATGTGGCGGCCGAGCGGAAGCGGCTCGCCAAGGATCTGGCCGCCGCCGAGAAGGAGAAGGCCCAGGCCACGGGCAAGCTCGGCAACGAGGGGTTCCTCGCCAAGGCGCCGGACGCCGTCGTCGACAAGATCCGTGGGCGCCTCGCCAAGGCGGACGAGGACATCGCCCGCATTCAGCAGCAGTTGGAGCGGTTGCCTCAGGCCTGACGTGGCTGACTGCTCCGACGTGCGACGCGTCCGGCGTGAGTCATGTGCGTGATGTGTGGTGAAGGCCCCCCGGGATCCTCGTGGTTCCGGGGGGCCTTCGCGTTTCTCCGGGGGCGAGGGGTTTTACGTTCGCAGCCCCAGGCGTTGCAGCTCCGCGTCCGCCAACGCGTCCAGCACCACCGGGTCCGCCTCTCGCCAGCCCTTCGCCAGCGAGCCCGGGCCGGGGTCCGGGGGGACGTCCAGGTCCAAGTCCAGGTCCAAGTCCGGGTCCGGGTCCGGGTCCTGGTCGAGGTCCGGGGTCTCGTCGGGCGCGACCGGGAGCAGTGCCGCCGTCGCCGCGAGTTCGTCCAGCGGGCGCAACAGCGCCCTCAGCGCCAGTAGTTCGCGGCCGTCCTCCGTCCCCGCCAGTTCCTGCGCCGCCGCAGCCTGGCGCGTCCAGCGGAGGCGGCGGGGCAGCCACACCGTGAGCATCAGGCCCACCGGGATCACGAAGAGTGCCACCGCGCCCAGGACCGCGAGGGCCTGTGCGGCCGCGGGGCCCTGCGTGGCCGGTGCCGCGCTCACGATCCGGTCGCCCGCGTGCGCCACGCCCCGCAGCGCTCCGTCCACCGAGCTGCCGAGGAGCGGGATACGGGGACGGTGAGGGGCCGGTTCGGACGCCGGCTGCACCAGCCGGTACACGGCCAGTGCCATCGCTGCCCAGAGCGCCGCCCACAGCAGGGCGGTGCCGTCGCCCAGCAGTTGGCGTGCGCGTCGGCCGGGGTTGTGTGCGTACCACATGGTCCGATTGGACCTTCTCCGTACGGGGCCTGGGGGCGCACCGCGCCGGGTGGTCTCCCGGCGTCCCCGGTTCGGGTCAGCCCTTTTCCGGTCCCACGCACCTTTGGGCTCAGGCCACTCAAGCGGCCTTCAGCAGGCGCTGGAGCGAGTCGAAGTCCTCCACGCACTTGCCGCAGCCCAGCGCCACGCTGTCCAGCGGGGCCTCCGCGGGGAAGACCGGGATACCGGTCGCCTCCGTCATGCGCACGTCCAGGCCCGGGAGCAGCGCGCCGCCGCCCGTCAGCACGATGCCGTGCTCCATGACGTCACCGGAGAGCTCGGGCGGGCACTCCTCGAGGGTCGCCCTGAGCGCCGAGACGATCGCCTCGACGGGGGAGTTGAGGGCCTCCCGGATCTCTTGGGTGGTGAGGGTCGCGGTGTGGGGGAGGCCGGCCAGCCTCTGACGGCCTCGCACGGTGAAGGTGCCCGTCTCGGAGAGTTCCTCGGCCGGGGCCGCCGAGCCGATGGTCAGTTTGACCGCCTCCGCGGTGCGTTCGCCGATCAGCAGGCCGTGTTCCTTGCGCACGTGGTCCGTGATCGCCTCGTCCATGCGGTCGCCCCCGACGCGCAGGGACTGGGCGGTGACGATACCGCCCAGCGAGATCACCGCCACCTCCGTGGTGCCGCCGCCTATGTCCACGACCATCGAGCCGCGCGCCTCGGCCACCGGGAGGCCCGCGCCTATGGCCGCGGCCATGGGTTCCTCGATGACGTGGACCGCCCGGGCTCCGGCACGTTGTGCCGCGTGGACGATCGCCCGGCGCTCCACCGGAGTGACCCCGCTCGGGACGCAGATGACCATGCGGGTCCTGGGGCGGCGGCCCGGGACCGCCTTGCGCACGAAGTGGCGGAGCATCTCCTCCGCCGCCTCGTAGTCGCTGATCACGCCGTCGCGGAGGGGGCGGATCGCGGTGATGGAGCCCGGGGTGCGGCCGAGCGTCTCCTTGGCCTCGGTGCCGACGGCGACGGTCGTCTTGTTCTGTTTCAGCGCCACCACAGACGGCTCGTTGAGCACGATCCCCTTGCCGCGTACGTAGAGAAGAGTGTTGGCAGTGCCGAGATCGATGCCTATGTCCATGATCGCCAAGTTTGCAGGGCGATGCCGTGGTCCGGATGGACCAAGGTCCTGAAACGGACGGGCCGAAAGTCCCTGACGTGCCGGGTGGGGTGCGGGCCGGGCCGTGTCGGTGGTTCTCCGTAGACTGGCTTGTGTGAGTGAGCTCCCCCCGCGCGACAGCGGCGAATCCGACGGCTTCGACGACATCGTGGACGCCGAGACCGAGCGTGACCCCGATCTGGCACTGATCGAGGCCGGCAGCCGTACCCTCCGCACGCAGGGGGGTGCTCCGCAGGGGGACGGCGTGCCCGCGCGGCCGCAGGATCCCCAGGTGGCCGAGGCCCTGCGAGAAGTCGAGACCGAGCTCGCGGGGCGGTGGGGCGAGACCAAGCTGGAGCCGTCCGTCTCGCGTATCGCCGCTCTGATGGACGTGCTCGGTGACCCGCAGCGCGCCTATCCCTCGATCCACATCACGGGGACGAACGGCAAGACGTCCACGGCCCGCATGATCGAGGCCCTTCTCGGCGCTTTCGAGCTGCGCACCGGGCGTTATACGTCGCCTCACGTCCAGTCGATCACCGAGCGCATCAGTCTCGACGGTGCGCCGATCGACTACGAGCGGTTCATCGAGACCTATCGGGACATTGCCCCGTATGTGGAGATGGTCGACCAGAAAGAGGAATTCCGGCTTTCCTTTTTCGAGGTGCTCACGGGGATGGCGTACGCCGCCTTCGCCGACGCGCCCGTCGATGCCGCCGTCGTCGAGGTCGGAATGGGCGGCAGCTGGGACGCCACCAATGTGATCGACGCTTCGGTGGCCGTCGTGACGCCCATCGATCTGGACCACACCGACCGGCTGGGCTCCACCCCGGGCGAGATCGCCCAGGAGAAGGCCGGGATCATCAAGCAGGGCGCCACGGTGATCATGGCGCAGCAGCCCGTCGACGCCGCTCAGGTACTCCTGAAGAAGGCCGTCGACGTGGACGCCACCGTGGCCCGGGAAGGACTCGAGTTCGGCGTCGTCTCCCGGCAGGTCGCCGTGGGCGGGCAGCTGCTGACCCTGCGTGGGCTCGGCGGGGAGTACGACGGGATCTTCCTCCCGCTGCACGGCGCCCACCAGGCGCACAACGCGGCGGTCGCGCTGGCCGCGGTCGAGGCCTTCTTCGGGGTCGGGTCCGAGCAGGCCCGGCTGCTCGATGTGGACACCGTCCGCCAGGCCTTCGCCGGCGCCACGTCGCCCGGCCGGCTCGAGGTCGTGAGGCGTTCGCCGACCGTGGTGCTCGACGCCGCGCACAACCCGGCCGGCGCCCGCGTCACCGCCGAGGCCATCAGCGAGGTCTTCGACTTCAGCCGGCTGGTGGGAGTCGTGGGAGCGAGCGGCGACAAGAACGTGCGCGGGCTGCTCGAGGCCTTCGAGCCGATCTTCGCCGAGGTCGTCGTCACGCAGAACTCCAGCCATCGCGCGATGGACGCCGACGAGCTCGCCGCCATCGCGGTCGAGGTCTTCGGGGACGAGCGCGTGCAGGTCGAGCCGCGCCTCGACGACGCTCTCGAGGCCGCCATCACGCTGGCCGAGGAAGAGGGCGAGTTCTCCGGCGGCGGTGTGCTCGTCACCGGCTCCGTGATCACTGTCGGCGAGGCCCGGCTGCTGTTGGGGAAGGGCTGATCCGCTGTGCGCGTGCTGTGTTCATCGACCCTGATCGGTGAGTTCTTCGTCATCGGCTTCGCCGGACTCGTCGCCATGAAGGACCCCGACCTCTCGGACGGGGTCGTGTGGGGCGTGTGCGGTGTCGCCATGCTGCTGTCCGTGCTGCTGTGCGGGGCGCTCGGGCGGCGCGGCGGCATCGAGCTGGGGTGGGTGCTTCAAGCGGCGCTCGTAGCCAGCGGGTTCGTCGTGCCGATGATGTTCGTCCTGGGGCTCTGCTTCGCCGGGCTCTGGTGGGCCTCCGTCCACTTCGGCCGCAGGATCGACGAGGCCAAGGCCAGGTGGGCCGCCCAGGCCGAGGCCGGAGGTAACACCGCGTAGCCGTGCCCGGTATCGTGCGGTCATCCCACGAAGATTTTGGAGCCGCACCATGACTCAGCGCACTCTTGTCCTTCTCAAGCCCGACGCCGTCCGCCGCGGTCTCGTCGGGGAGATCATCGGCCGGATCGAGCGCAAGGCCGGCTGGACGATCAGCGCGCTGGAGCTGCGGAACCTGGACCAGGACACCCTGGAGCAGCACTACGGCGAGCACAAGGGCAAGCCCTTCTACGAGCCGCTGGTCGCCTTCATGGCGTCCGGGCCCGTGGTGGCTCTCGTCGTCGAGGGCGAGCGGGTCATCGAGGGTGTGCGTCAGCTGGCCGGCCCGACCGACCCGATCGCCGCTGCTCCCGGCTCCATCCGTGGCGACTTCGGCACCATCGTCCGCGAGAACCTGATCCACGCCTCGGACTCGGAGGAGTCGGCCGAGCGCGAGCTGAAGATCTTCTTCCCCGGACACGTGTAGTCCGGTCCGTGAGACCGGAAAGTTCTTTTTCTGACGCTGCGTCAGTTGCGGAACGCCGCTGAACAGGGGCGGCCGGAGAAATTCGGCCGCCTTTTGGCATATGCGCCCCCATTGGGGGAACGCGACACTCCGTCGGCACGTCCCCATTAGCGGAGCGGGGATTCATCTGCTGACAATGGCGAAGACCCTCGCGCCGTGTTCGTGCAGGCGAGACTACGATGTAAGCCTCCACGCCACTCGCACCCACCTCGCCTACCTAACAAGCCATCAAACGCTCCACTTGGGAAGGCCAGACGAATCCTGATGGGGAACTCAATGTCGTTCATCGGCCGTGACATGGCTGTCGACCTCGGGACCGCCAACACGCTGGTGTACGTCAGGGGTCGCGGGATCGTACTCAACGAGCCGTCCGTCGTCGCGATCAACACCAACACCGGCGGCATCCTCGCTGTCGGCGCCGAAGCCAAGAAGATGATCGGCCGCACGCCGGGCAACATCGTCGCCGTGCGTCCGCTGAAGGACGGCGTGATCGCCGACTTCGAGATCACCGAGCGCATGCTCCGCTACTTCATCCTGAAGATCCACAAGCGGCGCTACCTCGCTCGCCCCCGTGTCGTGGTGTGTGTGCCCTCCGGCATCACCGGTGTCGAGCGCCGCGCGGTCATCGAGGCCTCCTCGCAGGCCGGTGCCCGCCAGGTGCACATCATCGAGGAGCCCATGGCCGCGGCCATCGGCTCCGGCCTCCCGGTCCACGAGGCCACGGGCAACATGGTGGTCGACATCGGCGGCGGCACCACCGAGGTCGCGGTGATCTCGCTCGGCGGAATCGTCACAGCACAGTCCATCCGGGTCGCCGGGGACGAGCTGGACAACGCGATCATCCAGCACATCAAGAAGGAGTACTCGCTGCTCCTTGGTGAGCGGACTGCCGAGCAGATCAAGATCACGATTGGCTCCGCGTACGACCTCGACTCCGACGAACACACCGAAATCCGCGGGCGTGACCTCGTGTCCGGACTTCCGAAGACCGTCGTCATCTCGGCCGCCGAGGTGCGCAAGGCGATCGAGGAACCGGTCAACGCGATCGTCGACGCCGTCAAGACGACCCTGGACAAGTGCCCGCCCGAGCTGTCGGGCGACGTCATGGACCGGGGCATCGTGCTCACCGGCGGCGGCGCCCTGCTGCGCGGCCTCGACGAGCGGCTGCGCCGTGAGACGGGCATGCCGATCCACATCGCCGAGGACCCCCTCGACAGCGTGGCGCTCGGTTCCGGCAAGTGCGTAGAGGAGTTCGAGGCGCTCCAGCAGGTGCTGGACGCCCAGCCGCGCAGATGACCTGACGCGAGACGTCCGCCGTACGAGTGCCTGCCACTTCGTACGGCGGATCGTTGATATATAGGCAAGGCGTAAGAATTCCCCATAACCTGCGGTACCTCAGGGTTTCCGCAGAATCCGATTGAGGAAGGCACGGCCGCCGCACGTGAGGGACACACGAGAGAGCCGGCTGCTCCTGGTGCTGCTGATCGCCATCGCGTTCGCACTGATCACGGTGGACATCCGCGGTGGGGAGGACTCGCCGGTCGACGGTGCCCGCCAGGCCGCCGCCACGGTCTTCGGCCCCGTGGAGAACGGCGTCTCCAGCGCAGTCGACCCGATCGGCAACGCCATAGCTGCCGTCAAGGACTCCGGTGAACGGCACAACCGCGTCAGCGAACTGGAGCGTGAGAACGCCGCCTTGAAGGCGAAGCTCGGCAGCGACGACCGCAACCGAAGCAAGATCCGCCAGCTCGACTCCATGCTGAAGACGGCGGGCGCAGGGCAGTACGGCATCAAGGGGGCCCAGGTCATCGCCATAGGAGCAGCGCAGGGGTTCTCCTGGACCGTCACCATCGACGCCGGCGCCGCCGACGGCCTCAAGCGCGACATGACCGTTCTGAACGGGGACGGACTCGTGGGGCGTGTGACCACCGTAGGACCCAACACCGCGACCGTCCTGCTCGCCAACGACCCCGACTTCACCGTCGGCACCCGCATGGAGCGCACCGACGAGCTCGGCTTCGCCTCCGGACAGGGCGACCGGCCGCTGCGCGTGCAGCTCCTCAACGGCAAGGCCACGGTCAAGAAGGGCGACCGTCTGGTGACCTTCGGGTCCCAGGCCGACAAGCCGTTCGTGCCCGGCGTGCCCGTGGGGCAGGTGGTGCGCGTCGATCCGACGGGCGGCGACCTGACCCGGACGATCTATGTGAAGCCGTACGTCGGATTCACCAAGCTCGACGTCGTGGGCGTGGTCGTACAGGCTCCGCGCACCGATCCGCGCGACGAGGTGCTGCCGTCCAAGCCGGCCAAGCCCAAGCCGACGCCCACCGTCACCGTCACGGCCACGCCGTCCGGTCCCGCGGCCGACGCCAACGGCATCGACGAGCAGTAGGAGCTGGATCTCATGCGCTTCAACCGGTTGCTGCTCTCCACCACCCTGGTGATCGTCGCCCTGGTCGTCCAGGTGTGCGTACTCGCCCGTCTCCAACTGCCCGGCGCCGTGCCGGACCTCGTGCTCCTGACCGTCGTCGGCCTCGCCCTCGTGTACGGCCATGTAGGCGGCGCGTTCATCGGGTTCGGCGCGGGTCTGCTCGCCGACCTGGCGCCGCCGGCCGACCACGCCGCCGGGCGCTACGCCCTCGTGCTGTGCGTCGTCGGCTACCTCGTCGGCCTCGCCAAGCCGGACAACGGCCAGCTCAGGTCCGCCTTCGGCCCGATGGTCGTGGTCGTCGCCGCGGCCATCGGCTCGACCCTGCTCTACGCGGGCGTCGGCGCCCTCGTCGGTGACACCTCGGCCCGCCATGTGGGCATCGCGAGCCTGCTGTTCACGGCCGCGCTCTACGATCTGCTCCTCGCGCCGTTCACCGTGCCGTTCATCATCGCCCTGGCCAGACGCGCCGACAACGATCCGCTGGCCGATTCCTCGCCCGGCGCCGGCAAGACCACCGATGTCACCGCCGGCTGGCTCTCCTCCGGCACCGGACTGCGCATCGGCAACCAGCGCGGTGGACTCCGGCTGAAGGCCGCCAGGGCGCGCACCGCGCGGGCCGGCCGCATCAAGGGGGTCAAGCGCCTGTGATCGCCGCGCACATCACCGCGTACACGCACTGAGAGGGGGAGGCAGCATGACCAACATTCCCGAGACCGGGCGGACCCCACGCGTCCAGATCCGGCTCGTCGTTCTCCAGATCCTGGTCCTGTCCCTCCTGCTCACCCTCGGCGGCCGCCTCTGGTACCTCCAGATCCGCAACGGCGCCGAGTACGCCAAGGAGGCCTCCGGCAACCACGTCCAGCAGGTCGTCAGCCCCGCCGTGCGCGGCTCGATCCTGGACGCCCGCGGTGTGCCGATCGCCGACAACGAGACCCGCCTGGTCGTCTCCGCGTCCCGCACGGACCTGATGAAGATGCCCGACGACGGCAAGGCCGTTCTCGCCAAGCTCGCCGGCGTCCTCGGGATGAAGGCCGGCGACGTCACGGAGAAGGTCCGCCTCTGCGACGCCAAGACGCCGCAGCCCTGCTGGAACGGCTCGCCCTACCAGCCCATCCCGATCACGGACGAGGCCACGCCCAAGCAGGCCCTCCAGATCCGCGAGCGCTCCGAGGACTTCCCCGGCATCACCGCCGAGCCCGAGGCCGTACGCCGCTACGCCGGGCCGGGCGGCTCCAACACCGCGCAGGTCCTCGGCTACCTCTCGCCCGTCACCGACGCCGAGATCGAGAAGGCCAAGGACACCTCGTCGCCGTACCTGCGCTCCGACCAGGTCGGCCGCTCCGGCCTTGAGCGCACCTACGACAAGGAGCTGCGCGGCAAGGCCGGCGTCACCCGCTACGAGGTCGACAACCTCGGCCGCGTCATCGGCAGGGCCAAGAGCGACAAGGCCGAGACCGGGGCGAGCGTCGTCACCAGCATCGATGCCCGTGTCCAGCGCGTCGCCGAGTACCAGCTGAACGAGGCGATGAAGGTGGCCCGCCAGCAGTACGACAAGATCACCGAAGAGAACTACAAGGCCGACTCCGGCGCGGTCGTCGTCATGGAGGCCAAGACCGGCCGGGTCGTCTCCATGGCGTCCGCGCCGACATACGACCCGAACGTCTGGATCGGCGGCATCTCCGGCAAGGACTACAAGAAGCTCACCGGCAAGGACTCCGACTACCCGCTGCTCAACAGGGCCATTCAGGGTCAGTCCGCGCCCGGTTCGACGTTCAAGGTGATCTCCACGGCCGCCGCGGCCGAGGCCGGCTACAAGTGGGACGGCGGTTACCCCTGCACCAGCTCCTACTCGGTCGGCAACCAGGTTTTCAAGAACTTCGAGGGTGAGAACTTCGGCCCCATCTCCCTGGGCCGCGCGCTGGAGGTCTCCTGCGACACCGTCTTCTACGGCCTCGCCGACCGCGAGTGGAAGAAGGACGGCGGCATCAACCCGAAGAAGACCCCCAAGGACTACTTCTACAAGGCCGCCCACCAGTTCGGCCTCGGCAAGACCACCGGCGTCGACCTTCCCAACGAGGTCACCGGCCGCGTCCCCGACCGCCAGTGGAAGCAGCGCTTCTGGAAGTCCAACAAGGACAGCTGGTGCAGGACCGGCAAGAAGAACGGCAGCTACGTAGAGAAGATCGCCTACGAGAACTGCCTCGAGGGCAACAAGATGCGCGAGGGCGACTCGATCAACTACTCCATCGGCCAGGGTGACACCCTCCTCACGCCGATCCAGGAGGCCATGATCTACGGGGCCCTCGCCAACGGAGGCACCGAGTACGTCCCGACCATCGGCAAGGCGATCGTCAGCGCCGACGGCAAGACCGTCAAGGAGATCAAGCCCCAGGTCAAGGCCAAGCTCCCGATCACCAAGGCGACGCTCAAGGGCATGAACGAAGCCCTCGCCGGCGTCGTCACCCGCGGTACCGCCGCCTGGAAGTTCGGCGGCTGGCCCCAGGACAAGATCCCGCTGCACGCCAAGACGGGTACCGCCGAGGTCTACGGCAAGCAGACCACGTCATGGCTGGCCACGTACTCCAAGGACTACACGGTCATCATGACGATCTCCCAGGCCGGTACGGGCTCCGGCGCCTCCGGTGAGGCCGTCCGCAACATCTACAACGCGCTGTACGGCGTCTCCGCCGACGGCTCGATCGACAAGAAGAAGGCCCTGCTGCCCACCCCCCTGAAGAGCCTGCCGAAGATCCAGGCGGACGGTTCGATCGACGCCGCGAAGATCTCCGACGACCCGGTCAAGGACCTGCAGGCCGGCGAGAAGGAGAAGTCCGGCACGAACGACCAGCAGACCGCGGCCACCACACCCTCGCCGACCGCGAGCAACCGCAACACACGACGGCGTACGGCCCGTCCGAAGAAGCGGCGGAGGCTCCTCACATGACCGGTGCGAACAACTTCTCCGTCTCCGGCTACGGCCCCGAGCGCGCGAGCTGGACGCGGATCTTCGCCCGCGACTCGGTCGCCCGCCGCCTCGACTGGCCGATACTGCTGTCCGCGGTCGCGCTCTCGCTGATCGGCTCGGCGCTCGTCTACTCGGCGACGCGCAACCGCACCGAGATCAACCAGGGCGACCCGTACTACTTCCTGATCCGGCACCTCATGAACGCCGGCATCGGCTTCGGCCTGATGGTCGGCACGATCTGGCTCGGCCACCGCACTCTGCGCACGGCCGTGCCGATCCTCTACGGCGCCTCGGTCTTCCTGATGCTGCTGGTGCTGACCCCGCTCGGCGACACGATCAACGGCCAGCGCAACTGGCTCGCCGCGGGCGGAGTGTCGCTCCAGCCCGCCGAGTTCGCCAAGATCACGATCATCCTGGGCATGGCGATGCTGCTGGCCTCACGGGTCGACGCGGGCGACAGGCAGCACCCCGACCACCGCACGGTGCTGCAGGCGCTGGGCCTCGCGGCCGTCCCGATGCTCGTCGTGCTGCTCATGCCCGACCTCGGCACGATCATGGTCGCGGTCATCATCGTGCTCGGTGTGCTGCTCGCCTCCGGCGCCTCCAACCGATGGGTGTTCGGCCTGCTCGGCGCGGGTGTGCTCGGCGCGGTCTCCGTCTGGCGGCTGCACATCCTCGACGAGTACCAGATCAACCGCTTCGCCGCCTTCGCCAACCCGGCGCTCGACCCGGCCGGCGTCGGCTACAACACCAACCAGGCCCGCATCGCGATCGGCTCGGGCGGCCTGACCGGCACCGGCCTCTTCCACGGCTCCCAGACCACCGGCCAGTTCGTGCCCGAGCAGCAGACCGACTTCGTCTTCACCGTCGCCGGCGAGGAACTCGGCTTCGCCGGAGCCGGACTGATCCTGCTCCTGCTCGCCGTCATCCTGTGGCGTGCCTGCCGCATCGCCCGCGAGACGACCGAGCTCTACGGCACGATCGTCGCCGCCGGGATCATCGCCTGGTTCGCCTTCCAGTCCTTCGAGAACGTCGGCATGACGCTCGGCATCATGCCGGTGGCGGGTCTGCCCCTGCCGTTCGTGTCGTACGGAGGATCGTCCATGTTCGCCGTCTGGGTGGCGATCGGGCTACTCCAGTCGATCCGCGTCCAAAGGCCCATGTCGGCGTAGGAACACCCGGACGAAGCAGCCCTCTGCCCGAGCCGGACAGGAACCTGGCTCCGGCAGAGGGCTGCCCATACAACCGAATGGCGACTAAATTCGGTTTGTGAATCCTCCACCCCGCGAGCGGGGCGGCTTCTCACTTGGCTCCATCGAGCTTCATGACGGCCAAGCCCTGACCGCTGCCCGAGGGCAGGTGCATAAGTTGGAACGCATCGGCGTCGGCGCCACTGATGCGGACCAGCGGTTCACTCGGAGGTAGGACCGATGGCGGAGACCAAGCGGGAGATCGAGCGCAAGTACGAGGCGCCCGTGGCCGACGAAGGCTTCGGACTGCCGGATCTGAGCCGTGTCGCCGGAGTCTCGGCCGTCATCGACAAAGGCGTCGTCGACCTCGACGCCGTCTACTACGACACCGTGGACCAGCGCCTCGCGGCCGCGGCGATCACCCTGCGTCGCCGCACCGGCGGGGCCGACGCGGGCTGGCACCTCAAGCTCCCCGTCTCCCTCGCCGAGGGCGTGCGGGACGAGATCCGGGCACCGCTCTCCGACGACGTGCCCCGCGACCTCACCGGCCTCGTGCGCTCCCGGGTGCGCGAGGCCGACCTCGTACCCCTGATGAGGCTGCGCTCCTCGCGTGACGTCCGCGATCTCAACGACGCCGACGGCGCGCTGCTCGCCGAGGTCAGCGTCGACGGCGTACGGGCCGAGCGGCTCACCGGCGGGGCCGGCGCCGCCGCCTGGACCGAGATCGAGGTCGAGCTGGCGGACGGCGGCGACCCGGCGTTCCTCGGCAAGGTCGAGAAGAAGCTCCGCAAGGCGGGCGCGAGCCGCTCGGCCTCCCCGTCGAAGCTCGCGCGGGCGCTCACGGAGACCGGCATCGGCCCGCGCCCGGCCCGGCCCGCCGAGGACCCCGAGACCCCCGCCGACCACGTCCTCGCCTACCTCAGGGCCCAGCGCGACGCGATCGTCGACCTCGACCCCGCCGTCCGCCGCGACCTGCCCGACGCGGTGCACCAGATGCGCGTCGCCACCCGCCGGCTGCGCAGCGCCCTGCGCTCGTACCGCAAGATCCTCGACCGCGACGTGACGCGTCCGGTCGGTGACGAGCTGAAGTGGCTCGCGGGTGAGCTCGGCGTCGACCGCGACCAGGAGGTCCTCACCGAGCGGCTGACCGCGGCCCTCGCCGAACTGCCGAGCGAGCTGTCGCAGGGCCCCGTCCGCCCCCGGCTGCGGAGCTGGTCACGGGCCCGGCGCTCCGGATCGCGCCGCCATCTGATCGCCGTACTCGACGGCAGGCGCTACCTCGCGCTCCTCGCCGCCCTCGACACACTCGTCGACGCGCCCCCGCTGCGGGCCAAGCAGCCGAAGAACGCCCTGGCCAAGGCCGTGCGGCGGGACTACAAGCGGCTCGCGGGCCGTGTCGAGGAGGCGCTCGACACGGATCCCGGCCCGGCGCGCGACCTCGCCCTGCACGGCGCCCGCAAGGCCGCCAAGCGCGCCCGGTACGCGGCCGAGGTCGCCGCGCCCGCGCTCGGCGCGCGGGCGAAGGACGTCGGCAAGCACGCGAAGGCGCTGCAGAACCTGCTCGGCGAGCACCAGGACAGCGTGATGGCGCGCGAGGCGCTGCGCGACCTGGCGGCGCAGGCCCACGCGGCGGGGGAGAGTTCCTTCACATACGGGCTGCTGTACGGCCGCGAGGAGGCGCTCGCCGAGCATGCCGAGGAGGAGCTGCCACCGCTGTGGGCGAAGGCTGTCTCCTGACCGCGTTACGCTTGACAGTCATCCCTGTCAGCTCACGAAGGTCCCGGGTATGCCTGCCGAAGCCGCAGAGTCGGTTTTTCCACAGCTCGAAGCTTTGCTCCCGCATGTGCAGAAGCCGATCCAGTACGTGGGCGGTGAGCTCAACTCCACCGTCAAGCCGTGGGAGAGCTCCGACGTCCGCTGGGCGCTCATGTACCCGGACGCCTACGAGGTCGGGCTCCCGAACCAGGGCGTCATGATCCTCTACGAGGTGCTGAACGAGCGCGAGGGCGTTCTCGCCGAGCGCACGTACAGCGTCTGGCCGGACATGGAAGCGTTGATGCGCGAGCACAAGGTGCCGCAGTTCACCGTGGACTCGCACCGGCCGCTCAAGGCGTTCGACGTGTTCGGGCTCTCCTTCTCCACCGAGCTCGGCTACACGAACATGCTCACGGCCCTGGACCTCGCCGGCATCCCGCTGGCGGCCAAGGACCGTACGATCGACGACCCGATCGTCCTCGCGGGCGGCCACGCGGCCTTCAACCCCGAGCCGATCGCCGAGTTCATCGACTGCGCCGTCATCGGTGACGGCGAGCAGGCCGTCCTCGACATGACGGAGATCATCCGCGCCTGGAAGGCCGAGGGGTGCCCCGGCGGCCGCGAGGAGGTGCTCTTCCGTCTCGCGAGGACGGGTGGTGTCTACGTCCCCGGGTTCTACGACGTCGAGTACCTGCCGGACGGCCGCATCGGCCGCGTCGTGCCGAACAGGTCCGGCGTGCCGTGGCGCGTCAGCAAGCACACCGTCATGGACCTCGACGAGTGGCCGTACCCGAAGCAGCCCCTCGTCCCGCTCGCCGAGACCGTCCACGAGCGGATGTCCGTCGAGATCTTCCGCGGCTGCACCCGCGGCTGCCGTTTCTGCCAGGCCGGCATGATCACGCGCCCCGTGCGGGAGCGAAGCATCACCGGCATCGGCGACATGGTCGAGAAGGGGCTCAAGGCGACCGGGTTCGAGGAGGTCGGCCTGCTCTCGCTGTCCTCCGCCGACCACTCCGAGATCGGTGACATCGCGAAGGGCCTCGCCGACCGGTACACCGAGGACAAGATCGGCCTGTCGCTGCCGTCCACCCGCGTGGACGCGTTCAACGTCGACCTGGCCAACGAGCTCACGCGCAACGGCCGCCGCTCCGGCCTGACCTTCGCCCCCGAGGGCGGCTCCGAGCGCATGCGCAAGGTCATCAACAAGATGGTCTCGGAAGAGGACCTCATCCGGACCGTCGCCACGGCGTACGGCAACGGCTGGCGCCAGGTGAAGCTGTACTTCATGTGCGGCCTGCCCACCGAGACCGACGAGGACGTCCTCCAGATCGCCGACATGGCGATGAACGTGATCCAGAAGGGCCGCGAGGTCTCCGGCCAGAACGACATCCGCTGCACGGTCTCCATCGGCGGCTTCGTGCCCAAGCCGCACACGCCGTTCCAGTGGGCCCCGCAGCTGTCGTCCGCCGAGACGGACGCCCGCCTGGAGAAGCTCCGCGACAAGATCCGCGGCGACAAGAAGTACGGGCGTTCCATCGGCTTCCGCTACCACGACGGCAAGCCCGGCATCGTCGAGGGCCTGCTCTCCCGCGGTGACCGCCGGATCGGCTCCGTCATCCGCGCGGTCTACGAGGACGGCGGCCGCTTCGACGGCTGGCGCGAGCACTTCAGCTACGACCGCTGGATGGCCTGCGCCGAGAAGACGCTGCCCGAGGTCGGTGTCGACGTCGACTGGTACACGACGCGTGAGCGCACGTACGAGGAGGTCCTGCCCTGGGACCACCTGGACTCCGGTCTCGACAAGGACTGGCTCTGGGAGGACTGGCAGGACTCGCTCGACGAGACCGAGGTCGAGGACTGCCGCTGGACGCCGTGCTTCGACTGCGGCGTGTGCCCGCAGATGGACACGCACATCCAGGTCGGCCCGACGGGCAAGAAGCTGCTGCCGCTGACGGTCGTCAAGTAGCGCACGAACAGCGGGAGTCGAGGGGCCGGGACGCCGTCATGGTGTCCCGGCCCCTCGCTCGTGTCACGCCGTGATCGGCTTGTCGTCCACGCGGACGTGGTCGACCGCCCAGTACCAGTTGTTGCCCGCGTCGTACATGCGGAACTTCAGGGTGACCGTCTTCGCGCCCGCCGGGACCGCGAGTTCCTTCGTCACGAAGGTGTTCTCGGCGTCATGGCCGGCGTTGTCGTTGCCCGTCGCGTCGGCGCTGTAGTGGAGGAGGCGCGTCTCCTCGCCCGTGTCGAAGAGCGCCGTCACCGCCGCCTTCTGCGGGGCCTCCTGGCGGTAGTGCGAGTCGAAGGCCACGTACAGCTTCGACGTGCCCGGCGGCACCGGGACCGCGGGGGAGACCAGCGTCGAGTCGAACGTGCCCTTCGACGACGGCGATCCCGTGTCGTCCCAGTCGTCCGGGTCGGCGACCGCGACGACGCCGAGCGCACGGCCGAAGCCGCCCCGGTCCTGACCCGCCGGTGACCAGGCCCGCTTGGTGTGGAACGTCCAGCCCTGGAGGCGGGCGGTGCCCTGCGGCATACCGGCCGCGTTCACCACCGACCAGCCCTTCGGGGCCTTCGCCGTCCAGCCGACGACCCCCGACACCGGCTCCAGCGAGTCCGCCACCGACTCGAAGTCCTCGCCGAGCAGACGGCCCGCCATGGAGGGGGCGGTACGCGCCGAGACCTCGCCGTCGGCCAGGACGAACCGTTCGCCGGAGCGGGCCCGGGCCGTCACGAGCAGCCGGTACGCGGCCGTGCCCGACAGCTCGCCGGGCACCTGCACCTCCCACTCGGCGGTCGCCGACGCGCCCGCCGCGAGCGAGGCCGGCGGCGCCGAAACCGCCTTCACCGCCCAGCCCTTGGGCACCACCGGGTGCGCCTCGATCGCGGACACGGCGCTCGTCGCGTCGAACCGTGCGCGGACGCGGGCGGCCCTGCCCGGGACCAGGATCGCCTCGTCGATCGTGGTCGACGCCGCCTCCAGGGACACCGTGACGCCGAGCGCGTCGGGCAGCCCCATCGCGGGGTCGGTGACACCTTCCAGCTTGCCGGGGACCCGGCCCGCGTACCGGCGCAGGAAGCCGGGCTGGTCGCGGACGGTGACGGCCACGTCGTACCAGCCCTCGCGCGGCACGCGGATCCGGACGGTGCGGTGTGCGCCCGCGCCGACACGGAACTCGCGGGTGCCGCCGCCGTAGGCGAGATCGCCGACGAGGAACGTGCGGGCGGTGCGGGCGTGGTTGGTCAGCTCGACGTCGGCGCCGCGGCCGTCGTCGGCGAGGTCCAGGTGCGCCTCGTACGTGCCCGCCGCGTCGCCGCGCAGATGCCACAGGGCGCCGTTCGGCCCGTGGACGCGCAGGTCGTAGCCGTTGTCGCCGGGGCTCCACACGTCGGACAGCTTCGACTTGGGGCTCAGCGTGTAGTGCTTCGGCGCGACGCCGGGCTCGGGGTACACCGCGAGGACGGCGCCCTGGCGGCCGTGGTTGGCGAGGTCCAGGATGACCTTGCCGCCGCGCACGCGGGGCGTGACCCGCAGGTCGTACGGGGTGGGGCGGGCGGTGCGGCTGCCGCGCTGCTGCTCGGGCAGAAGCTGCGGCTTGGGCACGGTGGGCGCGGGCAGCTTGCCGGTGTCGGTGACCTTCTGGCGGTTGCCGCTGGTGTCGGGCAGCGTGGGCCACGACGGGTTCTTGCCGGAGAAGTCGAACACGTCGGTCAGGTCGCCGGTGATCTCGCGGCGCCAGGGGCTGATGTTGGGCTCGTGCACCCCGAAGCGCTTCTCCAGGAACTGGATGACGGACGTGTGGTCGCACACCGTCGACGCCACGGCGCCGCCGCGCGTCCACGGCGACACGACGATCATCGGTACGCGCATGCCGAGCCCGAGCGGGAAGGGCCCCGCGGCCTTCGTCTCACCGGCGGGCAGCGTGTCGGACCAGGTCAGTGACCCGTCGGCACCCTTCACGCGGTACTGGCCCCGCTGGTTGACGGGCCGGTAGAAGGTCGAGCCGCCCTTGCTGACCCGCACCACGACCTCACCGTCGGGCGTCACGGTCGACCGGCCACGGCCCTCGGCGACCGGCGGCACGGGCGCGACCAGGTGGTCGTAGAAGCCGCCGTGCTCGTCGTAGTTGAGGATGAACGCGGTCTTGGCGAAGACCTCGGGGTTGTCGGCGAGCGCGGACAGCAGACGCGCCGTCAGATCCTCGCCGTGCGGCGGCGCGTAGCTGGCGTGCTCGGACAGGGCGGCCGGCGCGACGAGCCAGGAGACCTGCGGCAGCGTGTCGTTCTTCACGTCCTCGGCGAACGCGGCGACGAGCGCGTCCCCCATCGCCCACGGGTCGTTCGTCTGCCCGGGGTTGCCGACCTTCTTCATGCCGCGCTCGTACAGCGGCTCACCGGGCCCGGCGGCGCGGAAGGTGTCGAACCAGGCGAGCGCGTTGTCGTCGAAGTTCTCCTGCGCCTGGTACGTCTTCCAGCTGACGCCCGCCGCTTCGAGGCGCTCCGCGTAGGTCGTCCACTCGAAGCCGGGCTCCTGGTTGTCGACGACGGCGATGTCGCGCACCGTGCCGCCGCTGGTGCCGGTCATCAGGTGCTCGCGGTTGGGGTTGGTGCTGGTCTCGGTCGAGCAGTAGTAGTGGTCGCAGATGGTGAAGACCGAGGCGAGCGCGTTGTAGAAGGGCATGTCGGCGGGCTCGTAGTAGCCCTGCCCGAGCCAGCCGCTGCCGCGCCGGGTGACGTAGCCGTCGGCTATGCCGTCGTTGCGGGCGTTCATCGAGTCGCCGAACCCGAAGGCGGCGGCGCCCTGCTGATAGGCGCTGGTGTGCGCGGCGTTCATCGCGAACGGCGCGAGCCAGCCCTCGGCGCGTGACGGGTCGGGCTGGTGGAACACGGGCCGGCCGTTGATCCCGCGCACGGCGGCGCGGTCACCGAACCCCCGTATCCCCTGCATCGTGCCGAAGTAGTGGTCGAACGACCGGTTCTCCTGCATGAACACCACGACGTGCTGGATGTCCTCCAGCTTGCCGGGCCTGCCCGGCGCGGCGAGCGCGGTGCGCAGGCTCAGCGGCAGCGCGGCCAGCACACCGGCGGCCGCGGCGCCGCCGATGAGGGTGCGGCGGGAGAGTTCGGGTCTGTGCTCGGGGTGCGGTGAGCTCGTGCTCATCGGGGGTGTCCTCCAACGTCCTTCTGCAGGCGGCCTGTTTGGCCCAGACCCGTTATGAATACGAGACAGAGGTGGCCATGGCCAGAGGTGTGCGTGAAGTTCCCGTGACGCGGATCCGTATGCCGTGCTCCGGCGTCTGAGAAGGCATGGACTGGGAGAAGCCCCCGACGCCCGCGGAGCCCGTTGCCGCCGAACGGCCGCCCGAGGGCTGCCTCGTGGCCGCGATCCGCATCCCGGTGCGCATCGTTGTCCTGGTCCTCGTCGTACCGATCCGCCTGACCTGGGACGCCGTCGCCGCCGGCGGACGTGCCGTGTGGCGTCGTGGCCTGGTGCCCCTGGCCCGCGGGACCGGACAACTGCTGCGCGCGGTGTTCGTGGTCCCGTGGGTGTGGCTCTGGGCACGCGTACTGGCCCCGGCGGCACGGGGCGCGGGCACCGCGCTGGCGTGGCTGGGCCGGGCGTTGTTCGTGTGGCCGTGGGTGGCGCTGTGGGAGCGCGTGCTGGTTCCGGTCGGCAGGGGGGTCGCCGTCGCGCTGACCTGGACCGGTGAAGCGCTCTTCGTCCGGCCGTGGGTCGCGCTGTGGCGCTACGTCCTCGCGCCGGTCGGCCGCGGGGTGCGGGCCGGAGCGCTGTGGGTGTGGTGGAAGGGCGTCGTCGCCTCGGTCGCCTGGTGGTACCTCCGGGTGATGACACCGGCCGGACGCGGGATCGCGTGGCTGGCGCGACGGGTACGGGCGGGCTTCGCTCTCGCGGGCCGAGGGATCGCGCGTCTCGCCTCCGTCGTCCGGGACGGTGTCGTCGCGGCCGGGCGGGGCGTCGGGTGGCTTCTGAGGGGCGTCGGGGCGGGTCTCGCCTTTGTGGGCCGGGGTGTCGCGCGCCTGGCCTCCGCTGTGTGGGCCGGGGTGGTCGCGGTGGGGCGGGGGATCGGGTGGCTTGCGCGGGGGGTCGGGGCGGGTCTCGCCTTTGTGGGCCGGGGTGTCGCGCGCCTGGCTTCCGCTGCGTGGGCCGGGCTGACCGCGGCCGGGCGCGGCCTGCGCGTGGGCGGTGCGTGGCTGCTGCGGGCGCTCTTCGTCTGGCCGTGGGTGTGGCTGTACGCGCGCGTGCTCGTGCCTCTCGGCGGCGGGATCGCCTGGCTGGCGCGGGGCCTCGCGGCGGTGGGCCGTGCCCTGGGAGCAGGCCTCACCGCACTGCTGCGCGCCCTCGTCGTCGTCCCCGCGGTGTGGTTCTACACACACGCGCTGACGCCACTCGGCCGCGGCATCGTCCTCCTCGCGCGCGGCACGGCGACCGTCGTCATCTGGCTCGCCAAGGCTCTCTTCGTCTGGCCCTGGGTCTGGCTCCACACCCGCGTACTCGCACCCGCCGGACGCGCAACTGCCCTTCTTCTCAAGCTGGTTGGGGCTCAACTCGCCCTCGCCGGCCGAGCGCTGGGCACGGGCCTGACGTGGCTCGGCCGGGGTGTGCGGTCAGGGCTCGCACGGCTCGCGCGTGGCGTGTGGGCCGGCGTCGGACGGTTCGGGCGTGGGGTCCGGGCCGTCGCCGTCACCCTCGTACGGTGGATCTTCGTCGTGCCCGCCGTCGCCCTCTGGCGCCGGGTGCTCGTGCCCGTCGGGCGGGCGGTCGTCGTCCTCGTGCGCGAGACCGGCGAGGCGCTCGGGCACGCGTGGCGTGTCTCCGGACACGTTTCGCGGGCCGTCGGACGGTTCCTCGGCCGACTCCTGCGGCGGACCTTCGTGGACCCGGTGCGCTGGGCGTACCGCCAGGTGTGCACCCCACTGGGGCACCTCGTACGGGACTCCGTGTGGCGGCCCGCGGCCCGGGCGGTCAAGGACGCGAGGCGCACCGCGCGTCAGGCCCTCGCGGCGGCGCGCGAGAGCGTGCGCCAGGCCAGGGCGGACGTCCGCCGGGCGCTCTTCGGAGCAAAACGGGCGGAGCCCGATCCGCTGGTCAGGGACCGGCGGGAACCTGTTCCGCCGCAGGCACGTACTCTAGGTAGCAGTACGACCGCACTCACGAAGGACTAGAACACTGGGCAAGCGACAGCCCGAAGGCCCGCCGCCCGCACCCGCGGTGCAGCGCATCCGACTGCGCTACACCAAGCGCGGCCGCCTCCGGTTCACCAGCCACCGTGACTTCCAGCGCGCCTTCGAGCGTGCGCTGCGCCGCGCCGAGGTGCCCATGGCGTACTCGGCGGGGTTCACGCCGCACCCGAAGGTGTCGTACGCCAATGCCGCACCCACCGGCACGGGCAGCGAAGCCGAGTACCTGGAGATCGCGCTCACCGAAGCGCGCGATCCGGACACGCTGCGCGAGCTCCTCGACGAGTCGCTCCCCACGGGGCTCGACATCATCGAGGCCGTCGAGTCCCGCACCTCGGGCCTCGCCGACCGGCTCACCGCATCCGTCTGGGAGCTGCGGCTCGACGGCGTCGACGCCGCCGAGGCCAAGGCCGCCGCGGACGCGTTCGTGGCGGCGGAGGCCGTCGAGGTCCAGCGAAGGACGAAGAACGGGATGCGGACGTTCGACGCCCGCGCCGCCGTCGTGAGCCTCGAGGCCGCCGAGGTCCCGCAGGCGAACGACGCCCAGGCTGATAGGCCGACCGACAAGGCCTGTGCGATACTGCGCCTGGTTGTTCGGCACGTGACGCCTGCCGTTCGACCCGACGACGTTCTGTCCGGTCTCCGAGCTGTGGCCGACCTGGCGCCGCCGGTCCCCGCAGCGGTGACCAGGCTGGCGCAGGGGCTTTTCGATGAAGAGACCGGCACGGTGACCGACCCGCTCGCGCCCGACCGCGAGGCAGTCGAGGCCGCACCTCCCGCAAGCGGGGGGAGCGCCGCAGCTGCCACCGCGACGGCGCCGGTGCCAGGTTCCGCGTAAGGACGGTCGTCGAAGCGCCGCCCTCGTACTCGGGAGCCACCTGGGTCGGGCAGCGCACGAACCCAAGGACTTTCGCCAGGCCGTACGCACACATGGCGTACGGAACCGGCGAGAACAGACAGAGAGCTCCCGTGCGGCGCCCGCGCCCCGGACGGCGGCACCGCGCATGAACGCGCGAGCCGCGGACGTCACCGGACCAGGCGCGGCGCCCGGGAGCCTGACGGGAGATCCACCCGCATGCTCGAGCCCACCGAACCCACTGAGACGTCGTCGTCCGTGGGAACCGACAACAACAGTCCCAGCGACACCCTGCCGCCGCGCCGCCGGCGCCGTGCGGCCTCGCGCCCCGCGGGCCCGCCCACGGGTGCCGCCGCCGAAACCGCCCCGGCCGCGAAGGCCGCCGCCGACCCCGTCGCCGACGAGGCCGAAGAGACCGAGGCAGGCGCGGCCGCCGCCGAGGCCCCCGCGCAGGACGCCGCACCCGCCGGGCGCCCGCGCCGGCGTGCCACCCGCCGCGCCTCCGCGCCCGCCGGCGCACCCAAGACTCCCGACGCGGCAGAGAGCGCCGAGGCTGCCGAGCCCGCTGCTGCCGCCGCGCCCGCCGTCGCCGCGGAAGAGACCGCCCCCGAGCCGGAGGCCGCGCCCGCCGGGCGTACCCGCCGCCGTGCCACCCGCCGCGTCTCCGCCCCCGCCGGTACCTCCGAGCAGGCCGAGGCCCCCGCGGTGACCGAGCCCGCCGCGGCGCCCGCCGTGGCCGCGGAAGAGACCGCCCCCGAGCCGGAGACCGCCCCCGAGCCTGAGGCCGCCCCCGCCGGGCGTACCCGCCGGCGTGCCACCCGCCGCTCCACCGCCCCCGCCGGCGCACCCGAGCAGGCCGAGCCCGTGGCCGCCGCCGAGCCCGCCGCGACGGAGGCCCCGAAGGCGGAGGCCCCGAAGTCTGAGGCCCCCAAGACCGAGGCTCCCAAGAGCGAGGCCCCCGCCGCCGCGTCCGACGAGGACGCCGAAGGCGGGCGCCGCCCCCGCCGCCGCGCCACCCGCAAGGCCGCGGTCGGCTTCTCCGAGCCCGCGCAGCGCTCCGCCAAGAAGGCCGCCTCGCGCGCCGCCGCTGAGCCCGCCGCCGAGCCCGCCGCAGACGAGACCAAGGGCACGAAGGGCTCGCGCCGTCCCGCGCGGCCGTCCGTCGCCGTCTTCCAGGCGCCGGTCTTCGCCGAGCCGATGTTCCAGACCCCGGAGCGCGCCGCCGCTGCGGCCGCCGCCGAGGCCGCGGTGGAGGAGGAGCCGGTCGAGGCCGAGGCTCCCGCCGAGGCCGTGACCGTGGCCGATGTGATCGCGGAGGAGACGCCGCGCCGGCGCCGCCGCCGTGGCCGCGCCGCCGAGGAGCAGCCCGCCGCGCCGGCCGCCGAGCCGCAGCGGCCCGCCGCCGTCGAGGAGCCGGCCGAGGCCGAGGAGGCCGAGGGCGACCAGGACCACGAGGACCACGACGAGCAGGGCGACCGCCCCACGCGCCGCCGGCGCCGTGGTGGCCGCCGTCGCCGTCGCGGTGACTCCGCGGACGCCGAGTCCGACGAGCAGACCGACGAAGAGGCCGAGCCCACCGACGAGGGCGCCGAGCCCACCGACGAGAGCGATGAGGCCGACGAGGCCGACGAGCGCGAGGAGTCCGGCCCGTCCGGCTCCAGCAGCAGCCGTCGCCGCCGTCGCCGTCGTCGCCGCGCGGGTGACGCCTCCACCGACGGTGAGCCGGGCGACAGCGACCCCGAGCGCACGGTCGTGAAGGTCCGCGAGCCCCGTAAGCAGGAGGAGCGGGGCACCGGCGCCGACGAGGTGCAGTCCATCAAGGGCTCGACGCGTCTCGAGGCCAAGAAGCAGCGCCGCCGCGAGGGCCGCGAGCAGGGCCGCCGTCGTGTGCCGATCATCACCGAGGCCGAGTTCCTGGCCCGCCGCGAGGCCGTCGAGCGGGTCATGGTCGTCCGCCAGCACGGCGAGCGCACCCAGATCGGCGTGCTCGAGGACGACATCCTCGTCGAGCACTACGTCAACAAGGAGCAGGCGACCTCGTACGTCGGCAACGTGTACCTGGGCAAGGTCCAGAACGTGCTGCCGTCCATGGAGGCCGCCTTCATCGACATCGGCAAGGGCCGCAACGCCGTGCTCTACGCCGGTGAGGTCAACTTCGAGGCGCTCGGCATGGCCAACGGGCCGCGCCGCATCGAGACCGCCCTGAAGTCCGGCCAGTCCGTCCTCGTGCAGGTCACCAAGGACCCGATCGGCCACAAGGGCGCCCGCCTGACCAGCCAGGTCTCGCTGCCCGGCCGCTACCTGGTCTACGTCCCCGAGGGGTCGATGACCGGCATCAGCCGCAAGCTGCCCGACACCGAGCGCGCGCGTCTGAAGACCATCCTCAAGAAGATCGTCCCCGAGGACGCGGGCGTCATCGTGCGCACCGCCGCCGAGGGCGCGAGCGAGGAGGAGCTGAGCCGCGACGTCGAGCGTCTGCAGGCCCAGTGGGAGGACATCCAGAAGAAGTCGAAGCAGATCTCGACGAGCTCGCCGAGCCTGCTCTACGGCGAGCCGGACATGACCGTCCGCGTCGTGCGCGACATCTTCAACGAGGACTTCTCCAAGGTCATCGTCAGCGGTGACGACGCGTGGGACACGATCCACGGCTACGTCAACCACGTGGCGCCCGACCTGGCCGACCGCCTCTCGAAGTGGACCTCCGAGGTCGACGTCTTCGCGACGTACCGGATCGACGAGCAGCTCGCCAAGGCGCTCGACCGCAAGGTGTGGCTGCCCAGCGGCGGCTCGCTGGTGATCGACAAGACCGAGGCGATGATCGTCGTCGACGTCAACACCGGCAAGTTCACCGGCCAGGGCGGCAACCTCGAAGAGACCGTGACGAGGAACAACCTCGAAGCGGCCGAGGAGATCGTGCGCCAGCTGCGCCTGCGTGACCTCGGCGGCATCGTCGTCATCGACTTCATCGACATGGTCCTGGAGTCCAACAGGGACCTGGTCCTGCGCCGGCTCCTCGAGTGCCTGGGCCGTGACCGGACCAAGCACCAGGTGGCCGAGGTCACCTCGCTCGGCCTGGTCCAGATGACCCGTAAGCGCGTGGGCCAGGGCCTCCTGGAGTCCTTCTCCGAGACCTGCGTCCACTGCAACGGGCGCGGCGTCATCGTCCACATGGAGCAGCCCACGTCCGCCGGCGGCGGCGGCAAGCGCAAGAAGCGCGGCCGTGGCGGCAACGGCGCGGAGCTCCCGCACGAGCACGACCACGAGCAGGCGGCGCTGGAGACGGAGGTGGAGACCGAGGCAGAGGTCGCCGCCGAGGTCGCGGCCCCGGTCGCGCTGGCCGAGCCCGAGTTCGTGCCCGACGAGGAGCTGTACAGCAGCCCCGCCGAGGCGGAGGCCGCGGCCCGTGGTGGCCGTTCGCGCCGTCGTGCGACCCGCAGGGCGTCGGCTCCGGCCGGCGCGCCCAAGGGCGAGGCGGCCCCGAAGGAGGCCGCCAAGGCGGAGGCTCCGAAGGAGGAGGCCCCGCAGGCCGTGGCGGAGCCCGTCGTGGCCGAGCCGGTCGTGGCGGAGCCCGCTCCCGTCGAGGACGCCGCTCCCAAGGGGCGTACGCGCCGTCGGGCGACCCGTAAGGCGACGGCCCCGGCCGGTTCGCCGAAGGCCGCCGCCGAGGCCGAGGTGACCGTCACGGCGCCCGCCAAGCCCGAGCCCGTCGTGGCCGAGGAGCCCAAGGCCGCTGTGGCCGAGGAGAAGGCCGAGGCGCCCGTCGAGAGCGCGGCTCCGGCCCGCCCGCGTCGCCGCGCCGTCCGCAAGGCCACCGCGCCCACCGCGTCCGAGGAGACGGCCGTCGTGGTCGTCCCGTCGGCCACGGAGGCGCAGGCCGAGCCGGAGCAGGCCGGGCCCGAGGCCGCCGAGGAGGCGCCCGCCGCCAAGAAGACGGCCCGTAAGACGGCCAAGAAGGCGACGGCGAAGAAGGCCGCCACCAAGAAGACCGCGGCCAAGAAGACGGCCGCGAAGAAGACGACGGCCAAGAAGGCGGCGACCAAGACCGCCGCCAAGAAGGCGACCGCGAAGAAGACCGTGGCGGCCGAGCAGCAGGCTCAGCCGTCCGTCTCCGCCGCGGCCGACGAGGCCTGAGCAACGCGGTAGATCCGGATCCGACGCCCCCGAGCCGCACTGCGCGGAGCGGGGGCGTCGGCGTGTCCCAGGCCATGTGACTCCGGCTGAACCGCACCCTGCTCTTGGAGACCGGCCAACTACCTGTAAAACTCATGGAGTCGCACGAGTGAACATGAACGATCACGTGACCGCGCGTTGGGGAGAACACGCGGCCCGTGAAACTGGGGAGGGGTAGCAATGGCGCACGCGCGCCTGAAAGGCACGGGCCGCCACCGTGCCGTGAAACCGGTCAAGGGTGGCAGACAGGCCGTGGCCATCGCCACGGTCCTTTCGGCAGCCGGGATCCAGGCCACCGCGTCCGGGGGGACCGCCGCCGCGGACACCCCGACGTGGACCGAGGGGCCGATCTTCAACGACCCGCACGGCACCACGGACCAGCAGTACGCGATCCGCACCAGGCTGATACAGCTGACGAACGCGGCGCTGCCCGGTTCGGTGATCAAGGTCGCGGTCTACCATGTGTGGGAGCAGTCGGTCGTCGACGCGCTCGTCGCGGCCAAGAACCGCGGCGTGAACGTGCAGATGCTGCTCGACGAGTCCAGCGTCAGCGACCGCCCCACCAACACGTCGTACGCCCAGCTGAAGGCGGCCCTGGGCACCAGCAGCGCGGGGTCGTCCTTCGTGACGCTCTGCCCGGCGCACAAGTCCTGCCTGGGCGACCCCAAGTACGGCCAGTCGATCATGCACAACAAGTTCTGGCTGTTCTCCGCGGTCGAGGGCGCCACGAACGTCGTCGTGCAGACCACGTCGAACTCGACGCCGTCGGCGCACACGAGGTTCTACAACGACGCGCTGATGCTGCCGAACAACGGCGTGATGTACGAGGCGTACTCGGACTACTTCACGGACATGACCGGCAAGAGCTGGTCGACGTGGGACTACCGCACCGTCAGCAACGGCCTGTACAAGGCGTATTTCTTCCCGCGGGCCGGCACGGTCAACGAGTCCGACACGATGTACTCGGTCCTCAACAACGTCGCCTGCTCCTACAAGGACCCGGTCACCGGCGCCGCGAAGAAGACCGTCATCCGGGCCGCGATCTTCAAGGTCACCCGCAAGCAGATCGCCGACAAGCTGGTCTCGCTGAAGAAGCAGGGCTGCACCGTCAGCCTCATGTACGCGGAGACCGACAGCGCCAAGAGCCTGGGCGGCCCCAAGGGGACGTGGGAGGCTCTGCACGCCACCGGCGGTCCCTCGCTGCGCTGCTTCAACGACGACCGGGACCCGCTGAACGCCGGCAAGAAGCTCACGACGCCGTACATCATCCACTCGAAGTACCTGCTGGTGGACGGCATGTACGACGGCAAGCCCAACAAGATCACCTTCACCGGGTCGCAGAACTACACGGGCCCCGCGCTGCGCGAGAACGACGAGGCGATCGTCAAGGTCGACGACGACTCCGTGCACGACGCCTACCGCGACCACTTCAACCGGGTGTGGAACGTGACCTGGCCCGGCACGGCCGACGCCACGGACCTGTGCAAGGGCGTGAAGCCGCTGCCGCAGGACGGTGAGAAGCCGCCCGCGTAGCCCGCGCGCACCCGGCGGAAGGGGGCTGGTTTGACCCTTTCGGCGGGTGACCCGTAACCTTGACCGTCGGCGTCTGTTGAGCGCCGCACCCCTGAGCACCTCACCTCCCGGTCCGCCGGGGGAGGCCGCTCGTCCAATCCGGAACATCACGGGCCCTCGGGCACGTGTGAGCGGCTGGCTTCAGGGGTTTCGTTCCGAGCGAGAGAGAGATCCGCGTGTACGCCATCGTGCGCAGCGGTGGTCGCCAGCACAAGGTTGCTGTCGACGACATCGTTGAGGTTGACAAGATTTCCACCGCCAAGGTTGGCGACACCGTAGAGCTCTCTACGCTGCTCGTTGTCGACGGCGACGCTGTGACCAGCGACCCGTGGGTGCTGGCCGGCATCAAGGTCCAGGCCGAGGTCGTGGACCACCACAAGGGTGCCAAGATCGACATCCTTCGGTACAAGAACAAGACCGGCTACCGCCGTCGTCAGGGTCACCGTCAGCAGTACACGGCGATCAAGATCACCGGCATCCCCGCGGCTGCGAAGTAAGGGACTGAGACAAGATGGCACACAAGAAGGGCGCATCGTCCACTCGGAACGGGCGCGATTCCAATGCTCAGCGGCTCGGTGTGAAGCGCTTCGGCGGTCAGACCGTCAACGCCGGTGAGATCCTGGTCCGCCAGCGCGGCACCCACTTCCACCCGGGCACGGGCGTCGGTCGCGGTGGCGACGACACCCTGTTCGCGCTGAACGCCGGTGCGGTGGAGTTCGGTACGCACCGCGGCCGCAAGGTCGTGAACATCGTTCCGGTCGCCTGAAACCCCTAGTTCCTAGGACTCAGGCTCCGTAGAGCGTTTTCGCGAGGGCGGACCTTGCTTGCCCGGCCAGAAGCTTCGGCTTCCGGATCGGGAAGCAGGTCCGCCCTTCGTGTGTTTCCAATGAACGACGAGCAAAGACATTTCGTACTCCTCCGGCCCTTCGCCGGGGGAATCCCCAGGAGGCACTGAACCATGACCACCTTCGTGGACCGCGTCGAACTGCATGTCGCCGCGGGTAACGGAGGCCACGGCTGTGCCTCCGTTCACCGTGAGAAGTTCAAGCCGCTCGGCGGCCCGGACGGCGGCAACGGCGGCCGTGGCGGCGACGTCATCCTGGTCGTCGACCAGGCGGTGACGACGCTCCTCGACTACCACCACTCGCCCCACCGCAAGGCCACGAACGGCAAGCCGGGCGAGGGCGGGAACCGCTCCGGCAAGGACGGTCAGGACCTCGTCCTGCCCGTGCCGGACGGCACCGTCATCCTCGACAAGGCGGGCAATGTGCTGGCCGACCTCGTCGGCCAGGGCACGACGTACGTCGCCGCCCAGGGCGGCCGCGGCGGCCTCGGCAACGCGGCGCTGGCCTCGGCCCGCCGCAAGGCGCCCGGCTTCGCGCTCCTCGGTGTGCCCGGTGATCTCCAGGACATCGTCCTCGAGCTCAAGACGGTCGCGGACATCGCGCTCGTCGGCTACCCGAGCGCCGGAAAGTCGTCCCTCATCTCGGTCCTGTCGGCCGCGAAGCCGAAGATCGCCGACTACCCCTTCACGACGCTCGTCCCGAACCTCGGCGTCGTGACCGCCGGCTCGACCGTCTACACCATCGCCGACGTGCCGGGCCTCATCCCTGGCGCCAGCAAGGGCAAGGGCCTCGGCCTGGAGTTCCTGCGCCATGTCGAGCGCTGCTCGGTCCTGGTCCACGTACTCGACACGGCCACCCTCGAATCGGACCGTGACCCGGTCTCCGACCTCGACATCATCGAGGAGGAGCTCAAGCAGTACGGCGGCCTCGACAAGCGCCCGCGCCTCGTCGTCCTCAACAAGATCGACGTGCCGGACGGCCAGGACCTCGCGGACCTGGTCCGCCCGGACCTGGAGGCCCGCGGCTACCGCGTCTTCGAGGTGTCGGCCGTGGCCCACAAGGGCCTCAAGGAGCTGTCCTTCGCCCTCGCCGAGATGGTCGCCGCGGCGCGCGCCGCCAAGCCCAAGGAAGAGGCGACGCGCATCGTCATCCGCCCGAAGGCGGTCGACGACTCGGGCTTCACGGTCGCGCAGGAGGAGGACGGCCTCTTCCGCGTGCGCGGCGAGAAGCCGGAGCGCTGGGTGCGCCAGACCGACTTCAACAACGACGAGGCCGTCGGCTACCTCGCCGACCGCCTCAACCGCCTCGGCGTCGAGGACGCCCTCATGAAGGCCGGCGCGGTCACGGGCGACGGCGTGGCCATCGGCCCCGAGGACAACGCGGTCGTCTTCGACTGGGAGCCCACGGTCATGGCAGGCGCCGAGATGCTCGGCCGCCGTGGCGAGGACCACCGCTTCGAGGAGCCGCGCCCCGCAGCCCAGCGCCGCCGCGACAAGCAGGCGGAGCAGGACGAGGCGGAGCAGGAGTACGACGAGTTCAAGCCGTTCTAGGTCATCGGGCGCGCTGCCCGGGCCGACGGACGGAGTCGGGCGGGGCGCCGTGACCAGGTCCAGCACACCGCTTCGAGGAGCCGCGCCCCGCGCGGCCCGGCGCCGCCGCGCCAAGCGGACGGAGCGGGACGGGGCGGAGCAGGGACAGGACGAGTCGAGCCGTTCCAGGCGCAGTCGGGCGTTGTGGCCCAGCTCACGAGGAAGGCCCCCGGGAGAATCTCCCGGGGGCCTTCCTCATGTTCAGCCTGTGCGACGGGCTTCAGCGTTCAGCCCGCGCGGCAAGCGCTACGCCGTGACCGCGTCGCCGGACTCCGAGTCGGAATCCAGCGCCTCGGCGAACTCGTCCGCGTCCGTGCCCGTGTCGCGCTGGCCGGGGATCTCCGCCGCGAGGCGGGACTCCATGCGGACGCGGCGCTCGTCGGCCCGGTCGCACAGCGCGCGCACCGCGTCGTTGAAGCGCTCCAGGGACGGCGGGTCGGAGGGGCCCAGGAGGTGCTCCTTGAGCTCCGCGCGGGCCTCCGCGTGGGAATCCGTCTCCGGGGCGCGTACGGCCTTGAGAAGGGCGGGTACCTCCGTTGCCGCGGGCGTCAGGATCGTCGCCGCGCTCACCGTCGGGAATCCGGCGCGGAAATCGCTCTCGGACATGCCGGAGGTGTTCGCGACGGCGTACGGCTTCTCGCTCGTCAGCCAGTCCGAGACGACCGAGGAGACATCGCTGATGAGGACGTCGGCCTGGTTGAAGCAGGTGAAGATCGCCGGGCGGGCGTCCGTGATGACCAGGTGCTCCCACTCCGGGAAGGACGCCCAGTAAGCGGCTTCCCACGCGGCGGTCGCGTCGGTGACGGCGGACTGCCGGTCACCGTCGGGCGCGCCCTGGAGCATCATGCGCTCCATCTCGTCCGCGCTGGCGCGGAACGCGGTCGACGTCAGCCTGTCCAGCTCCGCCGCGCGGCGGACCAGCTCGGCGGCGGCCTCGGGGCCGGGCCGGGCGCCGGAGCGCTTCGCGGCCGCCTCGCGGACCATCGCCTTGATGCGCTCGTTCGCGACGCCCGCGCGCGGGTCGACCGAACCGGTCATCGGGTGCGGCTTGTAGAGGAGGCGTACGGAGTCGTCGGCGAGCAGGTGCTTGACGATGTTCTCGCCGGCGAGAAGCACCGACGTGTTGCCCGGGTTGCCGTCCCAGCCCTCCCAGGTGGGGGCATAGAGGACCGTCGTGTACGTGCCCTGGGGCGCGCCGGTGGCGCGCCTGATGGGCGACAGCTGCGGGCGGCCCACCTCCACGACGTCCTTGTCCTCGACGCCGATGTCGGCGAGCTGGTAGCGCTCGCGGGCCGCGGGCCCGGCCACCCACACCTCGTCGTACGCCTTCGCGTACGGGTTGCAGGAGGACAGCTTGTCGCTCTCGCCGTGGTTGATGAAGGCGTGCTTGATCGTCGGGATGCGCAGGACCTGGGAGGTCTTCGCGGCGTTCGCCGGGTGCAGCACCATCTTCAGCGTCGAGTTCTCCAGGGAGAACATCGTGGCGACCTTCGGGAAGCAGATGATCGGTACGTCGGTCGCGTCGATCTTCTGGACCATGAACCGCTCGCGCAGCACGATCAGCGGCTTGCCGTCGACCTCGGACAGCGTGGAGAGCCACATGTTGGCCTGGTACGCGGACGACGTGCCGCCCGAGAAGTACATCGCGACGGTCGGCTGGTAGTCGGCCAGCCACCGGTCGAGCCAGGCCATGACCTTCTGCTCGCTCAGGGCGCGCTTCTTCGGAAGCAGCCAGGTCGCGAGGTAGACGGTGCCGCCGCCGAGCAGCACGATCGAGACGGCGAGGCCGATGCCGCCCCAGAGCGCGTCGGTGGTGGCCGCGGTGATCAGCAGGCCGACGGTGCCGGGGGCGGCGAAGCTGAGCAGGCGGTGGCCCTGGCGGCGGGCCAGGATGCGCGGCGGCGCCGCGGAGAGCCGCAGCTCGGACGCGTCGATGTTCCGCGTCACGATGGGCAGCGCGCGCGTGCGCCGTACCAGCACGGCCACGGCCTGGCACGCGAAGTGCAGGGCGTAGAAGGCGAGCAGCGCGATGGTGAGGGGGGACTGCTCGGCCAGCGGCTCGATGCCGTCGATGCGCAGGAGACCGACCAGGATCAGCATGTCTCGCAGCAGCTGGCGGACGGTGACATCGAAGCGGATCTTGCCGAGGAGGGAGAGCAGGCCGGGCTGCTTGTACTGGAGATACGTGTCGAGCGCGAGACCTGCTGCGCTCGCGGCGACGAACACCGGGACGTACGGGATCAGCGCGCTGACGAGCTGGGCCGTGTAGAGCGCGAACATCGCGAAGAGCGCGGAGAGCTGCACGACGCGGCGGGGGGCAAGGCCGGCGGAGGGCACTGGGCGGGGCTCCTGGCAGGGGGTCGGGTGGCGGGGGGAAAGATCTGCGGGGGGTGCGCGGCATTCTTCGACGAAGGCCGACCACTGACCGTATGACTTTCGCGCCCTCGCTAGCAATCCTTCGTGACAGCTATCACCGGATAAAGGGGCAAAGGCCCCACGATCTCCGGGTGACGATTCCTTTCTCCGCCCCCGGTGGAATTCCTTATCGCGTGAGACTGCCGTCCGCCCCTCGGAACCCGGAGGCGCCGCGCCGTGTCGCTCACGTAGATTGCAAGACCTGGGCCGTGGCCGGGACGAGGCTCACGGCCGGTCAGCACCGATGGGGAACGCACGTGTCAGCGGCAGGGCAGGACATGAGGCAGGGCGTGGCGGAAGCCCGCAGGATCGTGGTCAAGGTCGGATCCTCCTCGCTCACCACCGCCGAGGGCGGCCTCGACGCCGACCGGGTCGACGCCCTCGTCGACGTGCTCGCCAAGGTCCGCGGCGGCAGCGAGAAGGAGATCGTGCTCGTCTCGTCCGGCGCCATCGCCGCCGGGCTCGCGCCGCTCGGCCTGCACCGGCGCCCCAAGGACCTCGCCCGCCAGCAGGCGGCCGCGAGCGTCGGCCAGGGTCTTCTGGTGGCCCGCTACACCGCCTCCTTCGCGCGCCACGGCGTCCGCGTCGGCCAGGTTCTGCTCACCAGCGACGACATGGCCCGCCGCGCCCACCACCGCAACGCGTCGCGCACCCTCGACCAGCTCCTCGCGATGGGCGCCCTGCCCGTCGTGAACGAGAACGACACCGTGGCCACGGACGAGATCCGCTTCGGCGACAACGACCGGCTCGCCGCCCTGGTCGCCCACCTCGTCCACGCCGACCTCCTCGTCCTCCTCTCCGACGTCGACGGCCTCTACGACGGCGACCCCGCCAAGCCCGGCAGCTCGCGGATCTCCGAGGTCCGCGGCCCCGCCGACCTCGCGCACGTCAAGATCGGCAGCGCGGGGAAGGCGGGCGTCGGCACCGGCGGCATGGTGACCAAGGTCGAGGCGGCCGGGATCGCCGCGGCCGCGGGCATCCCCGTGGTCCTCACCAGCGCGGTGCACGCGGCCGACGCACTCGCCGCCCGCGACACGGGCACGTACTTCCACCGCACGGGCCGGCGCAGCGCCGACCGCCTCCTGTGGCTCCAGCACGCCTCCACGCCGCAGGGCGCGCTCACGCTCGACGACGGGGCGGTGAAGGCCGTCGTGGAGGGACGCAAGTCGCTCCTCCCCGCGGGCATCGCGGCCGTCGAGGGCGAGTTCAACGCGGGTGACCCCGTCGAGCTGCGCGACACCACGGGGCGCGCGGTCGCGCGCGGCCTGGTGAACTTCGACGCCAAGGAGATCCCGCAACTCATCGGCCGCTCCACTCGCGAGCTGGCCCGCGAACTGGGGCCCGCCTACGAGCGTGAGGTCGTCCACCGTGACGACCTCGTGCTGCTGCGCGCCTGACCGCCCCGGCGCACTCGTGAAGATCCGGCGTCCGCGCTGGTCGTAAACCGTGTAAACGGCCGAAAGGCGGGCCTCCGGCGGGGGACCTTCCCCAAAACCGCCCCATGACGGCGCTTGGCCTGCTGAACTTTGTTTCAGGAAGTTCCGCACGACCATTGCGCAAAGGAGGCCGTCGTGAGACGAGCGCGCCCGGGGGCGACGTCCCGAGGGTCTGCGGAGCGGGCACTGACCAGCGTCGCGGCCGGCGAGTCGTACCAGGGCAGCGGGCAGGAGGAGAGCGTCGTGACGGTGGAAGGCCCCCGCCTCTGGCATGTCACTCTCAGTGTCTCCGGCGCCGACGCGCCCCTCGCGGAGGTACGGCGCGGACTCGAACAACTGGCGCACGACCACCCCTTTCTGCTGACGAGCCGGTACGCCGTCGACCACGCCGAGATCCGCTACTGGGAAGAGGCCCGCGACCTGCACGACGCGGCCGCCGTGGCGCTGCGCCTGTGGGGCGAGCACCGGCAGAGTTCCCAGCTCCCGCCGTGGGAGATCGTCGGCCTCGAGGTCATCGACCGCGACACGTACCACCAGCGCATCGCCGAGGGATACGGGCCCCTGCCGGCCACCCCGGTGGGCGTACACCCGTTTTAGGTCACATCTCAGGGTTCGGAACAGGCGCCGGACGGCCCCGGCGCGCCCATTACCCTGCCGTTATGACCTCGCTCTCGCCGTACGACTCGATGACCCCCGTCACCCAGGCCGCCTACCGCGCCCGGTCGGCGGCCGGTGTGATCGCCCCGCTGCCGCGGGCCGCGAAGGACGATGCCCTCGCCGCGATCGCCGACGCCCTCGAAGTGCGCACGGCCGAGATCGTCGAGGCGAACGCCAAGGACATCGCCCGCGCCCGCGAGGCCGGCACCAGCGAGTCGATCATCGACCGCCTCACGCTCACGCCCGAGCGGGTGCGCGCCATCGCCGCCGACGTGCGCGACGTCGTCGCCCTGCCCGACCCGGTCGGCACGGTCGTCCGCGGCAACACCCTCCCGAACGGCATCGACCTGCGCCAGGTCCGCGTCCCGCTCGGCGTCGTCGGCATCATCTACGAGGCCCGCCCGAACGTGACCGTGGACGCCGCCGCCCTCTGCCTCAAGTCGGGCAACGCCGTTCTCCTGCGCGGCAGTTCGTCCGCGTACGAGTCCAACACCGCCCTCGTGCGCGTGCTGCGCGACGCCGTCGGCGGCTCCGGACTGCCCGCCGACGCCATCCAGCTCGTGCCCGGCGAGGGCCGCGACTCCGTCACCGAACTGATGCGGGCGCGCGGCCTGGTCGACGTCCTCATCCCGCGCGGCGGCGCCTCCCTCATCAAGAACGTCGTCGAGAACTCGATCGTCCCCGTCATCGAGACCGGCACCGGCAACTGCCACGTCTACGTCGACGCCCACGCCGACCTCGACATGGCCGTCGACATCCTGATCAACTCCAAGGCGCAGCGCCCCAGCGTCTGCAACGCCGCCGAGACCCTCCTCGTCCACCAGGACATCGCCGACGCCTTCGTGCCCCGCGCCCTCGAGGCCCTCGCCGAGGCCGGCGTCACCGTGCACGCCGACGAGCGCGTCCTCGCGTACGCCGAGGGCTCCAAGGCCACCGTCGTCGAGGCGACCCCCGAGGACTGGGAGACCGAGTACCTCTCGTACGACATCGCGGCCGCCGTCGTGCACTCCCTGGACGCCGCCGTGGAGCACATCCGCCTCTGGTCGTCCGGCCACACCGAGGCCATCGTCACCACCTCACAGCAGGCGGCCCGCCGCTTCACCCAACTGGTCGACTCCACGACGGTCGCCGTGAACGCCTCGACACGCTTCACGGACGGCGGCCAGTTCGGCTTCGGCGCCGAGATCGGCATCTCCACCCAGAAGCTCCACGCCCGGGGCCCCATGGGCCTTCCGGAGCTGACGAGCACCAAGTACATCGTCACGGGCGACGGCCACATCCGGTAGCCGCGGGCATGCGGACGGGAACAAAGGGAATTCCCGCACCGACTGCCCAAAACGACCCCCCAGGTCTACTCTGGACGCGTGCCGGAGGACGTGGGGGGCACGCCGTTCCCTGACGGCTGGGAGCCCGACGACGACCGCGACCGCGGGGGTGCGGACGAAGAGTTCGCCTCCGTGGTCTTCGACGAGGACTTCGTGCAGGCCGCCGAGGTCCATGAACCGACCGCGGTCGAGCGGCTGCTCGCCGCGGCGCAGGCGCGCGCCGAGGCCCAGGAAGCCGAGGCGCGAAGGGCCCGCACCCGTGGTTCCGCCGTCGACGACGACCTCTACGACGACGGGTACGGCCTCGACCCGCGAGGCGGCTACGGCAGCCACGGCCCGGACGCCGACGACCTCTACGACCCCGATGTCGACGAGGACGGCTACCCGCTCCCCGGCGCGTACGCCGCGAAGGTGCGCTGGCGCCGCCCCGTCGCCTGGCTGCTTGCCCTCGTCATGGGTATCGGCATGGTCGCGCTCGCCTTCACCGCCGTCTACCGCGGCGCCTCGTCGGGGGGCCGCCAGGACCGGGTCCCGCCGCCCGCGACGACCGAGCTGGAGAAGGGCTTCCCGCCGGCCCCCGACGCCTCCGCCGACTACTCCCAGTCACCGGTCCCCGCGACCCCGCGGATCCCCTGACCACGCACGGGTACACCCCGTCGGCACAGGGTGGAGACCCTGTCGGAAGTTGTCGCGTACCAGCGCGTTTACCGGACCCCCCGCAGACCTACCCTGAAGGTATGGGCGAGCCAGGAGACCCACCGGAGGGGACCCCCGAGAGCGCTCCCGGCGGTGGTGGTGAGGACGAGTACCGATCCGTCGTCTTCGACGAGTCGTTCATCCGCGCTGCCCGGCTCCAGGAGTTCTCCGCGCAGGAGCGCATCACCGACCACGCGCCCGCCGTACGCCGCCGCCCCGGACTGCGCCGCGGCTTCACCCGGCAGGCCGTCATCCTCGTCATCCTGATCGTCATCGCGTTCGGCACCGCGATCTACATGGGCGTACGCAACCCTTACCAGGGCGTCACCGCCGGCCGCCGGCCCGAACCGCTGCGGATGACCGTCATCCCGCTCTCGCCGCAGGGCCGGGTACCCGGCGCCGTCTCGGTGTCCGAGCTCTACGCGCACAGTCCCGCCGCCCAGTTCGCGACGGCCGCCGAGGGTATCGCCCTGCCTCCGGCCCGGCACACCTCACACTTCTCCGAGAGTCAGGTCTTCGCCGCCCTGACCACCGCCAAGGACTACCTCGTCGAGTCCTCGCTCGACCCCGACGTGCTCACCGGGAAAGCGGTGCGGCCCGTGCGGATCCTGGTCGACCCGCAGCAGCTCGACCAGTTCGACCGGAGCTTCGACCGGCCCGCCGCCGACGGACGGCACGCGGCCACCGGCTGGCTCGTCCGCTTCGACCCGAAGCAGGCCGCGCTCGCCGACACCGGGATCCGCGTCCACGGCACCCTGCGCGCCACGGAGGCCGACGCGGACACCCTGGAGGTCGCCTCCGACCACACCTTCGTCTACGCGCTGCGCCCGGTCGGCACCGGCTCCGACGCGAAGGCGTCCCTGTTCACCGTCCGCCGCGAGCTGCACTTCCGCTTCGACCGGGACGACCTGCGCATGCACCAGGCCGAGGTGGTCGTCAGCTATGTGCAGGCCGGGCCGCTGTCCTGCTCCGTCGACTCGACCGCGCATCTGCACCCGCTGCTCGCGGGGCAGACGCCGAAGAAGGGCGGCCCGGCCGGCACCGACCCGTTCGCCACGGGCGGCACCACCTCGCTGTGCGGCGCCCTCGCGCCGGGCGCCCAGCCTTCGCTCTGAGCCCCGCGGGACCTACGCGCCGTCCTCCGGCGTCCCGTGGTTGCCCGTGTTCGCACCGCCGCTGCCGCCGCCGAACTTGCCGCGCAGCTTGCCGCCCAGGTCGCCCGCGCCGCCCGCGATGTCCGTGACCAGCTTCATCAGCGGGTCCTTGGAGTTGCGCACGTTGTCCGCGTAGTGCGAGGCCGACTGGCGGAACGAGTCGGTGACCGAGGTGTCCTTGTCCTCGCTGCGGCGCGGGTAGTGGCCGTCCATGATCCGCTGGTAGTCGCGGGTCGCGGCCCACTTCTTCAGCTCGGCCGCGCGGACCGTGGTGAAGGGGTGCGTGCGCGGCATCACGTTGAGGATCTTCAGCACGGAGTCGCGCAGGTCGCCCCCGGCCTCGTACTCCTCGGCCTGCTTGAGGAACGCGTCCACGTTCATCTCGTGCAGGTGGTTGCCTCCCGCGATCTTCATCAGGCCGCGCATCGACGCCTTGAGGTCCTGGCCGACCAGCAGGCCGGCGCGGTCCGCCGACAGCTCCGACTTGCGGAACCACTCGCGCAGCGCCGTGACGATCGCCATGATCGCGAAGTTGCCGAGCGGGATCCACGCGACGCGGAGCGCCAGGCTGGTCAGGAACAGCAGTATCGTCCGGTAGACGGAGTGCCCGGACAGCGCGTGGCCCACCTCGTGGCCGATGACCGCCTGCATCTCCTCCTCGTCGAGCAGCTCCACCAGGCCGGTCGTGACGACGATGATCGGCTCGTCCAGGCCGATGCACATCGCGTTCGGCTGAGGGTCCTGGGTGACGTACATCGGCGGGACCTTCTCCAGGTCCAGGATGTAACAGGCGTCCCGCAGCATGTCGTTGAGGTGCGCGAACTGGTCGTCGGAGACCCGGACCGAGTCCGACAGGAACAGCAGGCGCAGGCTCCGCTCGGGCAGCAGTCCGCTGAGCGCCTTGAACACCGTGTCGAAACCGCTGAGCTTGCGCAGCGCCACCAGGGCCGACCGGTCCGCCGGGTGCTCGTACGCGCGAGAGGAGATCCCCTCGAAGCGCCGGCGCTGCCTGCTCGGTACGTGCTCGCGCTGGTCGTCGTTGCCGTCGTTGACGTCGGGCATGCGTCCCCCATGTTCGTGTGCCGTCATGTTCGGTTGTGCCCCCGAGGAGGTCTCCACAGTAGGCGGAGATACCGTGGCGGGGCAGCACACCGAAGGAGCGAAACGCCATGGAGCACACACCCGACGCCGCCTGGCTCACCCAGGTGGTCAGCGCAGCCGCCTCCGACCAGCAGGGCGCCGGCAATCTGCTGCGCATCGTGATCGTCGTGGGCGTCCTCGGCAGCGTGTTCCTGGGCTGGTTCCTGCTGCGCGGCTACAAGCGCGACGACTGACGCGGCTGCGGGGCGGACACGCATACGGCAGAGTCGGCGTGATCGCCGAGGACACCCCCGCATACGATGAGCGGGAAGTCTTTATCCAGACCTCATGTCACCACCCAGAGCCCGACTTCCCATCCCGTCTCACCCGGATAGGTCCTGCTGACGATGAGCCTCCACAGCACCGCTGCCCAGCTGGCCACCCTCGCTGCCGAGGGCGGCGAGGAAGGCGGCAACCACCCGAGCCTCAGCCCCTACCTCACCGGCGGCGGCGCCCTGTTCCTCCTCCTGCTGCTGCTGTGGATCGTCACCCGCTTCAACCGGGACCGCTAGGCCCTGACGGCGAAGGCACCCCCACCGGGCCAGTAGGCTCTGCACGCATGGGAGAGCAGGACATGCCTACCGGCCCGGTCAACGGCCCGGCCGGCGGCCCGGACCGGGCCCGGATCAGCACCGCCAAGCGGCGTCTCGGCGTCATGGGCGGAACGTTTGACCCGATCCACCACGGACACCTGGTGGCGGCCAGCGAGGTCGCCGCGCAGTTCCACCTCGACGAGGTCGTGTTCGTGCCGACCGGGCAGCCGTGGCAGAAGACGGACCGCCTGGTCACTCCGGCCGAGGACCGCTATCTGATGACGGTCATCGCGACCGCCGAGAACCCGCAGTTCTCGGTGAGCCGCATCGACATCGACCGCGGCGGGCCGACGTACACCACGGACACGCTGCGCGATCTGCGCGCGCTCAATCCGGACACGGACCTCTTCTTCATCACGGGCGCCGACGCCCTCGGCCAGATCCTCACCTGGCGATACACGGAAGAACTGTTCTCCCTGGCGCACTTCATCGGGGTCACCCGGCCGGGCCACCCGCTGACCGACCCCGGTCTGCCGGAGGGCGGAGTCTCGCTCGTCGAGGTACCGGCCCTCGCCATCTCGTCCACGGACTGCCGTGCGAGGGTCGCCAAGGGTGACCCCGTCTGGTACATGGTCCCGGACGGTGTGGTGCGCTACATCGACAAGCGTGAGCTGTACCGCGGCGAGTGAGCCGAGAGGGGCACCGGTGAACGACCGATACGACGGTTACTCGGGCAGTTACTCGGGGGACGCGTCCAACACGTCCGACCAGTACGAGCTCGTCGGCTACGACGAGTACGGGCAGCCCGTGTACCGGCAGGTGCCCCAGCAGCCTGCGCAGTACGAGTATCCGCAAGCGCCCCAGGGCCAGGGCTACGGCTACGACCCGTACGCCACCGGCCAGCAGCCGCCGGTGCCCTCGTACGACACGTACGACCCCTACGGAGCCGGTGCGCCCGCGCAGCAGGGGCCGCCCCCGTCCTACGACCCCTACGGGGCTGGCGCGGGAACGGGGCAGCAGCAGCGCGTCGAGGAGCAGACCGCGACCGCGCACATCCCCGCGCAGGCCGCTCCCCGGACCGAGCCCGCGGCGCGCGAGCGCGACGGGGCGCCCGAGTACCGCACCGAGCAGTTCTCCTTCGTCGAGGAGCCGGACGAGAACTCCGAAGACGTCATCGACTGGCTGAAGTTCACCGAGTCGCGCACCGAGCGCCGCGAGGAGGCCCGCCGTCGCGGCCGCAGCCGGGTCGTCGCGCTCGTCGTCGTCCTCGTGCTCTGCGTGACCGGTGGCGTCGGCTACCTCTGGTACGCGGGCAAGCTGCCCGGCTTCGGCGCCACCGACTCCGGCAAGGGCGCCGCAGACACCGCGGGCCCGCAGAACCGCGACGTGATCGTCGTCCATCTGCACAACACCAAGGGCGGCGGCACCTCCACGGCGCTGCTCGTCAACAACACCACCACCAAGCAGGGCACCACCGTCCTGCTCCCCAACTCCCTTGCCCTGACGGACGACGAGGGCAGCGCGACGACGCTCGGCAAGTCCGTCGACGGCGACGGGTCCTCCGGCACGCGCGACGCCATCGACACCGTCCTCGGCACGGACGTCGAGGGCACGTGGCGGCTCGACACCCCGTACCTCAACAACCTCGTCGAGCTCGTCGGCAACATCGACATCGACACGAATGCCGACGTCCCCGACCCGGCCGCCAAGTCCGGGAAGAAGGCGACGTCCCCGCTGGTCAAGAAGGGCAAGCAGCAGACGCTCAGCGGCCCCATGGCCGTCGCGTACGCCACCTACCGTGCGCCCGGCGAGTCCGAGACCGCTCAGCTCATGCGGTTCGGCCAGGTCATGCAGGGCGTGCTGCGCAAGCTGTCGTCCGACCCGCACGCCGCCACCGTCACCGTCCAGTCCCTCGCCCAGATCCTCGACCCGTCGCTGGGCGAGAAGGATCTCGGCGCGTTCCTCGCCAAGCTCGCCGACCGGGCCAAGGGCGGCGACTACAAGACCGCGCTCCTGCCCGTGCAGCAGGACGGCACCCTGTCCGAGCAGGCCACCGACAGCGTCGTCAAGGACGTCCTCGGCGGCACGGTCAAGAACCCGGGCAAGGACGCCTCCGTACGCGTCGGTATCAAGAACGCCACCGGCGTGAAGGCCCGCACGGAGAAGGCCAGGGTCACGCTCGTGAACGGCGGCTACACGTTCGTCGACGCCGGGACGGGCAGCGCGCCCCAGGCCGCGTCGCAGGTCACGTACCAGGACGCCGACCGCAAGCAGGACGCCGTCGAGGTCGCCAAGACCCTGGGCCTGCCGACGAGCGCGGTGCGCAAGGGGAAGACCGTGGCGAACGCGGACGTGTCCGTGGTCCTCGGCCAGAACTACACGGGCGGACAGTAGGCGCGGCCGGGCCCGGGGGGCGTGCTCCCGGGGCCCGGACAATCCAGTAAGGGCCGTCGGCGGTCCGTGAGACCCTTGGGGTATCCCTTCAGGGGATTACTGCCCGCCGACGGAAAGCCTTGTAGTGACCGCCACTGACCGTTCCCTCGAGCTCATCACCACCGCCGCACAGGCGGCTGCCGACAAGCTCGCGCACGACATCATCGCGTACGACGTCAGCGATGTGCTGTCGATCACCGACGCCTTCCTGCTGGCCTCCGCGCCCAACGACCGCCAGGTCAAGTCGATCGTCGACGAGATCGAGGAGCGCCTGAACAAGGAGCTCGGCGCCAAGCCGGTCCGCCGCGAGGGCGACCGCGACGCCCGCTGGATCCTCCTCGACTACGTCGACATCGTCGTCCACGTCCAGCACAGCGAGGAGCGGGTCTTCTACGCCCTCGAGCGCCTGTGGAAGGACTGCCCCGAGCTGGAGCTTCCCGAGGACGCCAAGGCCACCCGTGGCAAGGCGGCGGAGCACGCCCAGGCGACGCAGGCCGCGGAGGAGGCCGAGGAGCTTCGCGAGCTGGGCGGAGAGCTGCGTTGACCGCCGCGGGGGCCGGCGCCGGTGCGGCCGGGGGAGCGGCCCGCGGACGGCGCGTCATCCTGTGGCGGCACGGCCAGACCGCCTGGAACCTGGAGCGCCGCTTCCAGGGCTCCACGGACATCGGCCTGACCGAGACCGGCGTCGCCCAGGCCCGCCGGGCGGCCCGGCTGCTCGCCTCGCTGAAGCCGGACGCCATCGTCGCGTCCGACCTCAGCAGGGCCGCCGCCACGGCCGCCGAGCTGGCCGCGCTCACGGGCCTCGACGTCACGCACGACGAGGGCCTGCGCGAGACCTACGCCGGTGAGTGGCAGGGCCTCACGCACGACGAGATCATCGGCCGTTACGGCGACCAGTACGCCGCGTGGAAGCGCGGCGAGCCGGTGCGCCGCGGCGGCGGCGAGCTCGAGACGGAGGTCGCCGACCGGGCCGCCCCCATCGTGCTCAGCCACACGGAGAAGCTGCCGCAGGACGGCACGCTCGTCGTGGTCAGCCACGGCGGCACGATCCGCACCACCATCGGGCGCCTCCTCGGTCTCGAGGCCCACCACTGGGAAGGTCTCGGGGGTCTCTCCAACTGCTGCTGGTCCGTCCTCGGCCAGGGGGCACGCGGCTGGCGGCTGCTGGAGCACAACGCGGGCACGCTCCCGGAGCCCGTGCTCGGCGACGACGACTGAGTCCCCGACGGGGCCGGACGGCCGGATTTCACTTTCCGGCAGGTCGCAGGCTAAAGTTCTTCTTGTTCGCAGCCGCGCAGTGCGGGGAGAACGCAAGGGGCTATAGCTCAGTTGGTAGAGCGCCTGCATGGCATGCAGGAGGTCAGGAGTTCAATTCTCCTTAGCTCCACAGTCGAAGCGTCCGCTTCACAAAGATCCCGTCCGGGTTAGGGCGGGATTTTTTGTTACCCGGCACACTTTCTCCAACTGCCTTGAGGTGCTTGGTGTCCCAGGGGCGTATAGGTCTGCGGATGTGGTCCTCGTGTGTGGGTGTGTGCGTAAGTGCTGGCCGGAGCGGGCGAACTCGGCGCCGTGTCCGGACCGGTACTCATGCGTCGCTGACCGTGACGCTCCGGCCGTGGCAGAATCGGACGGCCGGTAGAGGGTCGCGTCCGATGGACGAAGACGGCCCGACGGGAGGGAGAACGCGATGCCCGCGCGCATCACCGAGGCGGCCGACCGCCCCCTCGGCGTGACAGTGAGACCGGCCGAAGCGGCCCATAGCGGGCAGCACATGACTCTCCCTTCCCCCGCCCCCTCTTCTCCCCCTTTCCTCGACTGTCCGTCCTGCGGCTCCCTCCACGTCGCGCAGATGCTCGGCGGCAACGCCGGGATCTCGTACGTGTGCACGGCCTGCGGCCACAGCTGGAGCTGATCGATGGGTGCACACAGGAGGACGTGCGACTGGTGCGGCAGCGGCACGCCCATCGTCAGGGACATGGAGCCGGTCAATCCCGACTACCAGTACTGGTGCGAGGAGTGCGCGCGGGCGCTGATCATAAAGGGCGACCCGATCGAGACATATCGGGAGCTGGAGGGCGAGCCGATCTATGGCCGGCTGCTCGACGAGCACTGCACGCTCAAGCGGTTCTATTCGTTCGCCACGGCCTGAGGGTGGAGTAAATCCGGGCAAATCGGACCAAGGTGGAAACGATTTGGTGATGCACCGGGTGCCCGGTAATGTTGGCGTCGCCGCCGGGGAAACCGGGCGACACGGTGAACATGCGGCTCGGCCGCATGGCCACGAGGGGCTATAGCTCAGTTGGTAGAGCGCCTGCATGGCATGCAGGAGGTCAGGAGTTCAATTCTCCTTAGCTCCACAGTAGTTGGACATGAAGACGGGCCACCCGAACAGGGTGGCCCGTCTTCGTATGCCGCCACGCAGCCCCGCGGGGCGCGGTCACGGGGTCAGCCGCGCCCGCTGCCCAGCGCCCTGCGCCCCCGGCCCGGCGGGAGCGCGGGCGGCAGGGCCGGACGGGCCGGAACCGCCGCCGGGTCCTCCTCGATACGGAGCGCCAGCGCGGGGCACCGGCGTACGGCCCGTACGGCCCGCGCCTCCGAATAGCGCGCCACCGGGGCCTCCGCCACCGAGGGGTAGCCGTCGGGGCCCAGCTGGATCAGCTCCGGCACGATGTCCGCGCACAGGCCGTGGCCCTCGCACAGCGTCCAGTCCACCGCGAGCCGCCGGCCGCTGGGGGACTCGCCCTGCGGCGCCTCCGTGTGCAGGGGCAGCACGCCCTGCACCGGGCGCCCGCAGCCGCCGCCCAGGACATGCGCGGCCAGATCGTCCGTGAACGCCGAGATCGTCGACTCCAGGAACGCCGCCGAACCGTCCGGGTGCTTGCACGCGCCGCGGCGCTTCACCGCCCTGGTGACCTGCTGGAGGGCTTCGAGGGCGGTGGGGCCGCCGCCGTTCAGCACGTCCTCCAGGCCGCGCGCCGCCGCCGGCAGACCCAGATAGCAGGGCCCGCACTGACCCGCGCTCTCCGAGGCCAGCCACTGCGCCACCCGCAGCGCCTCGCCGAGCGGGCAGGTGTCCGGGCCGATCGGCAGGATCGCGCCCGCGCCGAGCGCGCCGCCCGCGGCCTCCAGGGAGGCGCGGGAGACGACCGCCTCCTGCGCCGCGAAGGCGTCGAGCCACTTGCCGTGATAGCCGCCCGTGAGCACGCCCTGGGGCATCGGCGGGGCGCCCGCGAGCTGGAGCACGTACCGCAGGGGCACTCCCGCAGGCACTTCGAGGACCATCGGACGGGCGACGGCTCCGGAGAGGGTCAGCAGGATCGTGCCGGGCTCGTCGCGCAGGCCCGTGCGGCAGTAGCGCTCGGGCCCGGTGCGGGCCGCGACGGCGAGCTGGGCGAAGGTCTCGGCGTTCGACAGCAGCGTGGGCGCGCCGCCGACCCCGGAGTCGGAGGCGCGCACCTTGCGGCCCGGAGGCACCGGGGGGCCGCCGTCCGCCGAGCGGATCAGCGCGGAGGACTCCCCGGTGACCATGCGTACGGGGTTGCGCTGCACGCGCGCGCGTAGCGGGGCGCCACGGCGGTTGGACAGGCCCCTTTCGAGGAGGGCCGCCTGCATGGACGCCTCGGTGGAGTCGCGGGTCACGCCCACCACGAGTGTGCGGGCGCCGAGCGCCTCGGCGACCAGGAGCGCGCCGTCGAGGATGAGGTGCGGGGCGCGGTTGATCAGCACCGTGTCCTTGCGGCAGGCGGGTTCGTCCTCGCTGCCGTTGACCACGACGACGGGGCGCACCCCGCGGCGTATCGCGGACTGGGCGACGGCGCGCAGCTTCTTGGCGAAGGGGAACCCCGCGCCGCCGCGGCCGCGCAGCGATATCTGCCCGGCCAGCGCGGCCAGTTGCTCACCGCCCATCGGTTCGAGGGGGCCGTGAACTTTGAGATGCATGTCGAGGTCGAGTCGCTCGACCAGGTCGAAGCCCGAGGTGAGCTGGGGGAGACCGACGACGCGGACTTCGGGGACGTCGGGCAGCGCGGTGTTCACTGAATGCCTCCGGGCGGCGTGTTCCAGGGCTCACCCGCGGCGGGTGCCTGGAACGGGCCGGGCAGCGTTTCGGTGGCGGACTCTTCCTCGAAGCTCGGGATGCCGCCGTAGGGGGTGTCGAGAGTGGGGTCGTACGCCGAGGGGGGTGCCGGAGCGGGGGGCGGCGGGGACGGGGCCGGCCAGCGCTCGGGGGGCTCGGGGTCGACGAACGGGAGGGCCTCGGTGGGCTGGAGGTCCAGGAGGGTCAGCGGATCGCCGGGGAGCGGGTCGCCGAAGAGCGGGTCCACCGGGGTCGAGACCGCGCGGTAGGCGGCCGAGAAGCCGATGCCCGCGGTGGCGGGGCGCGGCTCGAACGCGGGGCGCGCCGGAGCCTCGTACAGCGGTGGCATGCCGGGGGACGGCATCTGGAGCGGGTTGTCGCGCGGCCGCGGCGGGGGCTCGCGGTTCACGTCGAAGCGGGAGCCGGACGGTGCGGGGCGGCCGGCGCCGCCGGGCAGCGGGGATTCGGTGACGTCCCTGCGGCGGGTGCCCTGAGTCCTGCCGTCACCGTCGAGGAGCGCGAGGACGCGGGCGGCGACCTTGCGCTTGACCGGTCCCGGCGCCGCGCGCAGGGCGACCGCACCGCCCACGGCGACCAGGCACAGGCAGTACAGGACCACCACGTAGGTCTTCGGCTGCCGGCCCGCGTACAGGCCGTGGATCAGCGCGGAGCACCAGGCGGGGTAGGCCAGCATGTGCAGGGCGCGCCAGCGGGAGGCGATCTGGGCCGGGGAGGCGAAGGCCTTGCGCAGCGCGCCGGTGACGCCGGTGGTGACCATCAGGAGCCCGGCGAGCGAGCCGAGGCCGATCAGGCCCGCGCTGCCGGTCACACCGAGCCCGAAGGGGATCAGCGCGCCGACCACGGACACATGGTCGAGGGCCAGCTTGACCGTGACGTGCAGCAGCAGGAAGCCGATCGAGGCGACCGCCGTGGCCCGGTGCACGCCCTGGGAGAGCAGGCGCTGGCGCGAGGTCAGGAACAGCCGGTCGGAGGCGACCAGGCCCCAGACGACGGACGCCGTCAGGGAGACCAGGGACAGCACTCCGGTGGTGAAGTCGAGCGCGGCGCGGAAGGCGTCGCTCCCGACGAGGACCACGAGGGGTATCAGGAGCAGCGCCGCCGCGCACAGGACCCCTCGTGCCGTCCGGCTGGGTGCGGGGGACGGGCGGATCCTGCGCCGGGGGCGCCGGGTATTTCGAAGCTGGGGGAACGGATTCAGCGGCTGCCCGTTCGTCGGGGAGTTCAACGGGGAGTTCAGTGGAGGGTTCATGGGGGCGACTCCGAATGGTTCGGCAAAGTGGTCCCGCTGCCGCACTCTAGGTCGACCCATACCAGCCAGTACGAGGTTTGAGTTATCTCGTTGTTATCTATCGGAGGTGTGGACTTTGTGTTGCCCCGATAGGGGTCGGTACGCGGGGTAACCCTTGGCCCATGCACCTTCCGAAGGCCTCCTTCGGCCCTTGCGCAGCCGTCCCGAGAGCCTCCCCGGTAAGCGCGTCGCGGCCCGTGTGGGCCCTGCGGTACCCTGACGCCATGCGTGCCGTACGCCTTCTGCTTAGCGAGCCGCGCTGATCAGTCCCGACCGCTGACGAATCGCGGATCGGAATCGGCGCGGCGCCCCCTCCTGTGCGAGGGGCATTTTTGTTTGGCCAGCGCGGTCAGTTCCGTAAGCAGAGACGATCGATGGAGCTTTGAGGATCATGAGCGAGACGAATTCCGCTGCCGCTTCCGAGGTGGCCGCGCCGCACCGCTACACGGCGACCATGGCCGCCGACATCGAGGCACGCTGGCAGGACTTCTGGGACGCCGACGGCACGTACGAGGCGCCGAACCCGAGCGGTGACCTGGCGGGCGACACCGAGGCGGACAGGGCGCTGGCCGCCAAGCCGAAGAAGTTCGTCATGGACATGTTCCCGTACCCCTCGGGCGCGGGCCTGCACGTCGGCCACCCGCTGGGCTACATCGCCACGGACGTCTTCGCGCGCTTCCAGCGCATGAACGGGCACAACGTCCTGCACACGCTGGGCTTCGACGCCTTCGGCCTGCCCGCCGAGCAGTACGCCGTGCAGACGGGCACCCACCCGCGCACGTCCACCGAAGCCAACATGATCAACATGAAGTCCCAGCTGCGCCGGCTGGGCCTGGGCCACGACAAGCGCCGGTCGTTCGCCACGATCGACCCCGAGTACTACAAGTGGACCCAGTGGATCTTCGTCCAGATCTTCAACTCCTGGTACGACGACGAGGCGAAGAAGGCCCGTCCGATCGACCAGCTGATCGCGCAGTTCGAGAGCGGTGAACGCGCCGTACCGGACTCCACGCGCGCGTGGCACGAGCTGAACGCCGCCGAGCGGGCCGACGTACTGAGTGAGTACCGGCTGGCGTACGCCTCCGAGGCGCCCGTCAACTGGTGCCCCGGTCTGGGCACCGTCCTGGCCAACGAGGAGGTCACGGCCGACGGCCGCTCCGAGCGCGGCAACTACCCCGTCTTCAAGGCCAAGCTGCGCCAGTGGAACATGCGCATCACCGCCTACGCGGACCGCCTGCTGGACGACCTGGACGCCCTGGACTGGCCCGAGGCGATCAAGCTGCAGCAGCGGAACTGGATCGGCCGCTCCGAGGGCGCCCGCGTCGACTTCCCCGTCGGCGACGAGGCCATCACCGTCTTCACCACCCGTCAGGACACCCTGTTCGGCGCCACGTACATGGTCCTGGCGCCCGAGCACGACCTGGTGGACCGGATCGTTCCCGCCGTCTGGCCCGAGGGCACGCACGACGTCTGGACGGGCGGCCACGCGACGCCCGCCGAGGCCGTCGCCGCCTACCGCAAGCAGGCCGCCTCGAAGTCCGACGTCGAGCGCCAGGCCGAGGCCAAAGACAAGACCGGCGTCTTCACCGGCGCGTACGCGACCAACCCGGTCAGCGGCGAGCAGGTCCCCGTCTTCATCGCCGACTACGTCCTGATGGGTTACGGCACCGGCGCGATCATGGCCGTCCCCGCCCACGACACCCGCGACTTCGCGTTCGCGCGCGCCTTCGAGCTGCCGATGCGCTGCGTCGTGGAGCCCTCGGACGACCGCGGCACCGACACCTCCACGTGGGACGACGCGTTCGCCTCCTACGAGGCGCGGCTGGTCAACTCGGCGAGCGAGCAGATCTCCGTCGACGGTCTGGGCGTCACCGACGCCAAGGCGCGCATGACGGAGTGGCTGGAGCGCACCGGCATCGGCCGAGGCACCGTCAACTTCCGCCTGCGTGACTGGCTGTTCAGCCGTCAGCGCTACTGGGGCGAGCCCTTCCCGATCGTCTACGACGAGGACGGCGTCGCCCACTCGCTGCCCGAGTCCATGCTGCCGCTGGAACTGCCGGAGGTCGACGACTACAGCCCCCGCACGTTCGACCCGGACGACGCCGACACCCAGCCCGAGACCCCGCTGTCCCGCAACGGCGACTGGGTCCATGTCACGCTGGACCTGGGCGACGGACCCAAGAAGTACCGCCGCGAGACCAACACCATGCCCAACTGGGCGGGTTCGTGCTGGTACGAGCTGCGCTACCTGGACCCGCACAACAGCGAGAAGCTGGTCGACCCGGCCATCGAGGAGTACTGGATGGGCCCCCGTGAGGGGCAGCCGACCGGTGGCGTCGACCTGTACGTGGGCGGCGCCGAACACGCCGTGCTGCACCTGCTGTACGCCCGCTTCTGGTCGAAGATGCTGTTCGACCTGGGCCACGTCTCGTCGGCCGAGCCGTTCCACAAGCTGTACAACCAGGGCATGATCCAGGCCTACGTGTACCGCGACAGTCGCGGTATCGCGGTGCCCGCCGCCGAGGTCGAGGAGCGCGACGGCGCGTACTACTACGAGGGCGAGAAGGTCTCCCGGCTGCTGGGCAAGATGGGCAAGTCCCTGAAGAACGCCGTCACGCCGGACGAGATCTGCGCCGAGTACGGCGCGGACACCCTGCGCCTGTACGAGATGGCGATGGGCCCCCTGGACGTGTCGCGGCCGTGGGACACGCGCGCGGTGGTGGGCCAGTTCCGTCTGCTGCAGCGCCTGTGGCGCAACATCGTCGACGAGGCGAGCGGCGAGGTCACCGTCGTCGACACCGAGGACTCCGCCATCGACGGGAGCACGCTGCGCGCCCTGCACAAGGCGATCGACGGCGTCCGCCAGGACCTGGAGGGCATGCGGTTCAACACCGCCATCGCCAAGGTCACCGAGCTGAACAACCACCTGACCAAGGTCGGCGGCCCGCTGTCACGCAGCGTGGCCGAGCGCCTGGTGCTGCTGGTCGCCCCGCTGGCCCCGCACATCGCGGAGGAGCTGTGGCGCAAGCTGGGCCACACCGACTCCGTCGTCCACCAGGACTTCCCCGTCGCCGACCCCGCGTACGTCGTGGACGAGTCCGTGACCTGCGTCGTGCAGATCAAGGGCAAGGTCAAGGCGCGCCTGGAGGTGTCCCCGTCGATCTCCGACGAGGAACTGGAGAAGGTGGCCCTGGCCGACGAGCGCGTCGTCGCCGCGCTGGACGGCGCGGGCATCCGCAAGGTCATCGTGCGGGCGCCGAAGCTGGTGAACATCGTCCCCGCGTGAGCGGTGACATCGGCTTCGCGTGAGCGGTGACATCGTCCCGGCGTGAGCGGTGACATCGGGCTCGCGTGAGGGGTGTCCGGTGCTGGGCGGCCACGTCGTTCAGCCGGATCAGGGTTGTTCCCTACGGGCAGGTTGGGGGTTCCGATGGAACCTCCGGCCTGCCTTTTCCGTTTACGGTGGAAGAGGCGGACGGACCGCCGACCTTGTCGGGAGGAGCGTCATGGGAGAGGCCGTGATCGCGATCGTGGCGCTCATGTTCGTACTGTTCCTGGCCCTGGGCGCGTACGTGACGGTGAAGGTCGTCGGCGCCGCCAAGCGGGGAGTGGACCGCACGGTCGCACAGGCCCGCCGGTCCGTCGAGGACACGACACTCAAGGCGCGGACCTTCGTGCAGCCGGGCGCGGCCGGCGAGCTCGCGCAACTGCGGCTCAAGCTGCGTACGTCGATGAGAGCCACCCAGGACGCGCTCCACGCGCGCGTGGCCGAGGACGCCTCGCTCAAGGAGTCGCTGGACCTCTTCGGCCGGCTCAGCGTGCACGGGCGCGAGCTGGACGACGACCTCAAGCGTCTTGAGACCGAGCCGGACAAGGTGCAGCTCGCCGAGCTCCTGCCCGACCTGCGCAAGCGGACGGAGCAGATCACCGCGTCGGCCGACTCCCTGCGCCGGGCGGCCAGGGACCGCGCCCACCGGATCGCCGACGACGACCTGGATTCCCTGAGCGCCCAGATCGACATCGAGGCGGGCGCACTGCGGCACTGGACGACGGAACCGTCGCCCCAGCCCGCGCAGACGCCGCCATCCTGGCCCGAGGCGTCGGCCCCGGAGCACCCTGCCGCGCATCAGACCTGGCCAGGGACTCCGCAGGGCGGACCGGCCGAGGCGCCCGACCGGCCCGCGCTCTCGCCCACCGAACCGCGCCCGGCCTATCCTTGGCAGAAGAAAGCCCGCCCGGAGAGCACGACTTGACGCGTGACCGGGCCGCTGGGGCCGGTCTGCCGTCCACCGGCCCGGGCAGGTAATCTCCAGCTCATGTCCCGCCATGTCGCGATCGTCACGGATTCAACGGCCTACCTGCCGCAGCGGACGATGGAGCGCCACGGCATCATCGCGGTCCCCCTCACCGTGGTCCTTGGCGACCGGGCGCTCGAAGAGGGCGCCGAGATCTCCACCCGCTCACTCGCCGAAGCCCTGCAGAAGCGCCGGCCGGTGACCACGTCCCGGCCCAGCCCCGAGATCTTCGCCGCCACTTATCGCAGGCTGGCCGAAGAGGGTGCCACCAGCGTCGTCTCGCTCCATCTGTCGTCCGAACTCTCCGGCACCCACGACGCCGCGGTACTCGCCGCGCGCGAGGCTCCGGTGCCGGTCAGAGTCGTGGACACCGGCATGGTCGCGATGGCTCTGGGCTTCTGCGCGCTCACCGCCGCCGAGGTGGCCGACGGCGGCGGCACGGTCGACGAGGCCGTGACCGCGGCGGAGAAGCGGGCAGCCGCCACGTCCGCGTACTTCTACGTCGACACCCTGGACTACCTCCGTCGCGGTGGCCGTATCGGCGCCGCCCAGGCACTGCTCGGCTCGGCGCTCGCCGTGAAACCGCTGTTGCAGCTCGAAGGCGGTCGTATCGAGCTGCTGGAAAAGGTGCGCACGTCGTCGAAGGCGATCGCCCGGCTCCAGGAGATCGTCGCGGAGCGCGCGGGAACGAGCGAGGTCGACATCGCGGTGCACCATCTCGCCGCGCCGGACAGGGCCGCGACGTTCGCGGACCGGCTGCGGGAGCGCGTGCCGGGGCTCATGGATCTTCATGTCAGTGAGGTCGGCGCGGTGATCGGCGCGCACACGGGGCCGGGGTTGCTGGGGGCGGTTGTCTCACCTCGGTGAGGTGAGGTGCTTCGGTGCCATGCGGCGCCTTGCGGAGTTATGCCATGCGGTGTTGTGCGGTGCGTCGCTCTGAGGCGGGGGGCGGGGGCGTGGTCCTGAGTTGGGCTGTGCTTGTGGGTGACGGAGTTATCCACAACTGCCGGGTTGTCCCCGGGAATTGAGCATGATCACCGCGGCTTCGGCGGAGTGCCTAGCGTTCGTGGCATGGCACTTGGATCAGCACTTTCAGGGACATCGGCACTTTCAGGGACATCAGCCCTTTCTGGGGCATCGGTACGTTCGGAGACGCTGGACGCGGCGGGGGATGTGGCGTCGGGGGTGTCCGGCGCCGGGGCGGTGTCGGGGACGTGGCAGCGGCGTAGGCGGGTGCGGCGGCGCTATCGGCGGGCGTCGGCCGAGGCGTTGAAGTTGCGGGCGGAGGCGTTGTTCGCCGAGGGGCGAGGCGGGCCGCCGGGGCCACCGGGTTTGTATGGTGCGCCGAGTCTCTCGCCCGGTCCGCCGGGTCCGCCGGGTCGGCCAGGTCCGCAAGGTTCGCAGGGTTCGCCTGATCCGGCCGAGTGGGTGCCGCTGGTGCGTCCGCCTCTTCCACCGTGGGCCGGGACGGTCTCGTCACGTCCGCCGCGGTGGGCTCGGGCCGATGCCGATGCCGATGCCGATGCCGATGCCGATGCCGATGCCGACGAGGACGGGGCCAGGGTCGGGCTGGGTGCGGCTCCGGGGGAGTTCAGGGAGGAGTGGGACGGTCCGGAGGGTGAGGCGGAGAGGGATACGGCCTCGTGGCGGGAACGGGCCGGCCTTGCCGTGCGGGAGCGGCTGCCGCTGTGGATGCAGACGCGGTGCGGGCTGGAGCGGCGGAGCGTGATCGCTCTGGTCGTGGTCCTGGTAGCGGCGGCGGGCTTCGCCGTGCACCACTTCTGGACCGGACGGGCTCAGCCGGTGAGCGTGCCCGAGGTGGTCCGATCGGCGGCGCCCGAGGAAGCGGCGGGTTCGTCCGCCGCCGGTCTGGAACCGGACGCCGGGCCCTCGGCAGCCACCGTGTCCGGGGCGTCGGCCGCGGGCGGTGGAGATGGGGCGGCCGGGGCGTCGGGGGCGGGGATCGTCGTGGACGTCAGCGGGAAGGTGCGGAATCCCGGTATCCACCGACTGCCGGCCGGATCCAGGGTCGCCGACGCGTTGCGCGCCGCCGGAGGGATCCGCCCGGGCGTGGACCCCACGGGAATCAACCGGGCACGACTGCTGGCGGACGGCGAGCAGGTGGTCGTGGGCGCACCGGCGGCGCCAGGAGGGAACGGCTCGGGAGGTTCTGCGGGTTCGGCGGGTTCTGCCGGGACGGGCGCCGGAACCGGGGCCGCGGCTGCGGGGCCGGTCGGGCTCAACACCGCTACCGCAGAGCAACTCGACACATTGCCGGGCGTCGGACCCGTGCTGGCCCAGCACATCATCGACTACCGCACCGAGCACGGAGGGTTCCGTTCCGTCGACGAGCTGCGTGAGGTCAACGGCATCGGCGACCGGCGCTTCTCCGATCTCCAGAATCTCGTACGGCCATGAGGAACAAGGGAGTTGCGCCGGTCTCGGACTCCTCCTCGGGTGACTCGAACCCTCGGCAGGAGGGTCCGGCGGACCTCCGTCTCGTCCCTCCGGCGCTCGCGGCCTGGGTCACGGCAGCGGTGACCCTGGACGCACCGGCGGTCTGGGTGACGGCTCTGGCGCTGATCTGCGCGGCGGTGGCCGGAGTGTTGTTACTGGGTGGGGCGACGCGAGGGGCGCACGGAAGGACGGAACCGCCGCGTCCGCCACTGCATCCCTCGACGCCGGCATTGGGGCCACCGCCACCCCGCCCTCCTCGCAGAGCGTTCTCGCTCCGGCCTCGTATGTCCGTGGCCGCTGTGCTGCTGTGCGTCGCCGCGTCCGCGGCCTCGGCCGCCCTGCACGGCGCGGATCTGACGCGCGGGCCTGTTCCCGGGCTTGCCCGGGAATTCGCCCGGGTGACGGTCGAGTTGGAGGTGACGGCCGACCCGCGGCTGACACGCCCCCGGGTGCAGGGGGACCACTCGGTTCCCTCCTCCGTCGTCATCGCCGCCGATGTGCTGAGAGTCGGCGCGCAGGGCGGGTCCTCGGGTGGCGCCGGGACGCGGGTGCGTACACCGGTCCTGGTCCTCGTCGACGTGGACCGCGCCGACGCGGGGAGGACGCCGTGGCTGTCGCTCCTGCCCAGCACGCGGCTGGTCGTGCGCGGAGGGCTGGCACCCGCGTCGGCCGGCGGAGGCCGGGTCGCGGCCCTCCTCCGCGTCGGGCGGGACGAGAGCCCGCGGGTCGTCGGTGCGCCCTCCACGGCTCAGCGGTTCGCGGGGAAGTTGAGGGGTGGGCTGCGGGAGGCGACCGAGGGGCTCCCGGGGGATGCGCGCGCGTTGCTTCCCGGGCTGGTCGTCGGGGACACCTCACGTGTCCCGCCCGAGTTGCACGAGGCGTTCGAGGCCACCGACCTGCTGCATCTGACGGCGGTCAGCGGGGCGAACTTCACGATCCTGCTCGCTCTGCTCATCGGCCCGCCCGGCACCGCTCACCGGTCCGAGCGCCGTGGCCTCGCACCGAGGCTGGGGATCCCGCTTCGGGCGACCGCCGTGCTGGGCGGCGCGCTCACGCTCGGCTTCGTGATCGTGTGCAGACCGGAGCCGAGCGTGCTCAGGGCGGCGGCCTGCGGGTCCGTCGCGCTGCTCGCCATCGGTACCGGGCGGCGCAGGTCCCTGATCCCGGCCCTGGCCACCGTCGTCCTGCTCCTGGTGCTGTACGACCCCTGGCTGGCCCGGAGTTACGGGTTCCTGCTGTCCGTCCTGGCCACCGGTGCGCTGCTGACCCTGGCGCCCCGCTGGGGTGCGGCACTGCGACGGCGCAGGTGTCCGCCGCGACTGGCGGAGGCACTCGCCGCGGCCGGCGCGGCGCAGGCAGTGTGTGCGCCGGTGATCGCGGTCATCGCGTCACGGGTGAGTCTGGTGGCGGTGCCCTGCAACCTGCTCGCGGAGTTCGCGGTCGCGCCGGCGACGGTGCTGGGGTTCGCCGCGCTGGCCGCCGCGCCGCTGGCGATGCCGGTCGCGAGGGCCTTTGCCCGGTGCGCGAGCTGGCCCGCCGGATGGATCGCGGACATCGCACGCGCGGGGGCCGCACTGCCCGGCGGAGGCGTGGACTGGCCCGGTGGCCCGAGTGGCGGGCTGCTGCTCGCCGTCGTCACTCTGGGCGTGGTCCTCGTGGGCCGTCAGGTGCTCAAGTCTCCGTGGGCCATGGGGATATGTGTGCTGCTCCTGGTTCTCGTGGTCACGCAGCCGAGGCCCCTGACTCGGGTGATCACGGGGTGGCCCCCGCCCGGGTGGCGGATGGTGATGTGCGACGTGGGGCAGGGGGACGCGCTGGTGCTCGCGGCGGGCGCGGGGGCCGGTGTGGTGGTCGACGCGGGGCCGGATCCGGTGCTGGTCGACCGCTGCCTGCGCTCGCTCGGTATCACTCGGGTCCCGCTCGTCCTGCTGACCCACTTCCACGCGGATCACGTCGCGGGTCTGCCCGGGGTGCTGCGGGGCCGTGAGGTGGGGGCGATCGAGACGACGGGGTTCGACGAGCCGCCTGAACAGGTGCGTTTTGTGGAGGGGTTGGCGCAGGCGCGGCACATCATGATGACCCGGGCCGTCGCGGGGGAGCAGCGGCGGACGGGCCGGCTCGCATGGCAGGTGCTGTGGCCGCCGCCGCGACCCGCCCCGGACCCGGACGGCCCGAACGACGCGAGCGTCACCCTGCTGGTCCGCACCGCGGGCCTCACCCTGTTGCTCATGGGTGACCTCGAACCACCCGCGCAGCGTGCCCTGTTGAGATCCCCCGCGGCGGCGGCGCTCCCACCCGTGGACGTTCTCAAGGTCGCCCACCACGGCTCGGCCTACCAGGATCCGGTACTCCTGCGCCGGGTCGCGCCCCGGCTTGCCCTGATCTCTTGCGGCGAGGACAACCCATATGGACATCCGTCGGCGCGAACGGTCGCGGAGCTGCGGGCCGGGGGAGCGGCGGTCCTCCGGACGGACCGTGACGGGGCGTTGGCGGTCACCGGGTCCGGGCAGGACGGGTCTGGGGAGGGCGAATCCGGGAAGGCCGGCTCCGGGCAGGACGGGTCCGGGAAGGCCCGTTCCGGGGAAGGGAAGGGGGAGCGGGAGGGCGCGGGGCTCGGTGTGGTGACGGGCGGGTCGTGACGGGTGCCACGCGCCCGAGTCAGACGCGCTGTTACCGGCTGGGAGAAATGCCTCCGAGCTGGTGAAACAGTAAGTGGAATGACTAATTCAGGCATCTCTATACAGGCGGTAACAGTCTCTGGCATTCCCGCGATGTGGGCCCGTGTTGCCTCGAATGCCACAACGGTGGTCGAATGCATCTTCGTTGATGGTGGTGTCAAGCTTCACTGGGGTGTCTCGCACATGTTCGGCCGCTGGCTGGGAAACCGTACGAACCGGGCTCAACGAACAAGTCCGCTCGTGGGGGTGAGCGTGCCGCCCGGTGCGGGGTTCGTCAGCTGCCGGGTGCTCGACCCCGTCAACGAGCCGGTGCGCGGCGCCGAGTTCGCGGTGAGCGACGCCATGGGGCGCACGGTCGTGAGTGGCGGGGCCGACCCGTTCGGCTCGTTCGTCGCGGCCGTGCCCGCCGGTGACTACCGGCTCGCGGTCACGGCGGAGGGCTACACGCCGTACCGGGGGAGCGCCTCGGTCGGCGACAGCACGCACTCGTCTCTCGGTGACGTCATGCTCCAGGTCGCCCAGCCGCCGTCCCTGCCCGACGCCGGGGACTGGGAGATCGAGCCGACGCACTCGTCGGTCGGGTTCACGGCGCGGCACATCGGACTGGCCCGGATCCACGGCCGGTTCAACACGTTCGCGGGCGCGCTGCGCGTCGCCGAGCGGGTCGAGCAGTCCGCGATGCACGTGGTCATCGACGCGTCGTCCATCGACACGAACGTGAAGATGCGCGACGACCACCTCAGGTCGGCCGACTTCCTCGACGTGGACCACTTCCCGACGCTCGAGTTCTACAGCGAGCGGTTCGTGCACAAGGGCGGCAGCCGCTGGGCGATCACGGGCGCCCTCTCCCTGCACGGTGTGACGCGCACGGTCACGCTCGACGCGGAGTACCTGGGTCTGGGCAACGGCATGGAGGGGGAGACCCGTGCCGCCTGCCGCGCCACCACGGAGCTGCACCGCGACGACTTCACGGTCAACTGGCAGACGATGCTGGCCCGTGGGATCGCGGCGATCGGCTCCAGCGTGACGATCGAGCTCGACATCCAGATCGTCCCCAAGGGCTGACGCCCCCGCAGCCCCGGCCGGCGGGGGCGGTCCGGCTGCTCCCGCAGCCCGGCCATGACCGACGCGGCTAAGGCGCTTCGAGCCAGCCCTCGTGCTCCGCGGCGAATTCGTCGAGTGAGGCGGCGTCGAGGCGGCCGGTGGGGTCCTCGATCACCACGAGCCACTGGGCGTCCTCGGCGTCGTCCTCGCCGGCCAGCGCGTCCCGTACGAGCTGTGGCTCCTCGGTGACGCCGAACCGGTCGGGAAGCTCCTCGGCCACCTCCTCCGCGGCGTCGCGGTCGGGCAGCACCAGTACATGTCGTGCATCGGTCACCCGCCCATTCTCCGGCACGGCGGGGGTTGTCAGTGCCGCGTGGGATGCTTGACCGCGATGGCCAGGAAGACTGCAACAGACGACGTGCTCGCCCCTGTCACCCTCGCCGTGGGGCAGGAGGACCTGCTGCTCGACCGCGCCGTGCAGCAGGTGGTGGCGGCCGCCCGCGCCGCCGACGCGGACACCGATGTGCGTGACCTCACGTCCGACCAGCTCCAGCCCGGCACACTCGCCGAGCTGACCAGCCCCTCGCTCTTCGCCGAGCGCAAGGTCGTGGTCGTACGCAATGCGCAGGACCTCTCGGCCGACACGATCAAAGACGTGAAGGGCTACTTCGCGGCTCCCGCCGAGGAGATCACGCTGGTGCTGCTGCACGCGGGCGGCGCCAAGGGCAAGGGGCTGCTCGACGCGGCCCGCAAGGCGGGGGCCCGTGAGGTCGCCTGCCCCAAGATGACCAAGCCGGCGGACCGGCTGGCGTTCGTGCGCAGCGAGTTCCGGGTGATCGGCCGTTCCGCGACGCCGGAGGCGTGCCAGGCCCTGGTCGACTCGATCGGCAGTGACCTGCGGGAGCTGGCGTCCGCCGTGACGCAGCTCGGTGCGGACGTCGAGGGCACGATCGACGAGGCGGTCGTCGCGCGCTACTACACGGGCCGGGCGGAGGCCTCCAGCTTCACCGTCGCCGACCGGGCCGTCGAGGGCCGCGCCGCGGAGGCGCTCGAGGCGCTGCGGTGGTCGTTGTCGACGGGGGTGGCGCCCGTGCTGATCACCAGCGCGCTCGCCCAGGGGGTCCGCGCCATCGGCAAGCTGTCGTCGGCACGCGGCGGCCGGCCCGCCGATCTCGCCCGCGAGCTGGGGATGCCGCCGTGGAAGATCGACCGGGTGCGTCAGCAGATGCGGGGCTGGACGCCGGACGGCGTGGCCGTCGCGCTGCGGGCCGTCGCCGAGGCCGACGCGGGCGTCAAGGGCGGCGGGGACGATCCGGAGTACGCCCTGGAGAAGGCTGTGGTCACCATCGCGAGGGCCGCCCGCTCCCGTCGCGGCTGAGCCGTCGCGGCTGAGCCGTCCGGTCACGGGTCCTGGGACACGTATCCGCCTGAACGCCGAAAACCCCGCCCGGCGGTCCTGGGGAAGGACTGCTGTGCGGGGTTTCAGGTTCAAGCTCGATGGATCCGCACCCGCGTGGCGAACGCAGTCGCGTGCAGATCCGGGGTGCCGGCCGGGAGCGGAGAGAGAGGGCCCGCTCGGGTCCGTCCGGCGATCACATCAAAGGAGTGCCCGTCCCGTGAGGGAGTGGGTACTCAGCCCTTGAGGGAAGAAGCCTTGGAAGCAAGCGCCGACTTCTTGTTGGCGGCCTGGTTCTTGTGGATGACGCCCTTGGAGACGGCCTTGTCGAGCTTGCGCGAAGCCTCGCGCGTCAGCTCCTCGGCCTTCTGGGTGTCACCCGCGGCAACGGCCTCGCGGGCCTTGCGGATCGCGGTCTTCAGGGAGGACTTGACAGCCTTGTTGCGCTGACGAGCCTTCTCGTTGGTCTTGATCCGCTTGATCTGGGACTTGATGTTCGCCACGAAATGAGCCTTTTCAGGTTCAGGCACGCGAACTCACGCCCACGTGCCGGTGATTTCTCTTGAGGTGCCTCGTGCTGAGAGGGCAAGAGACACAGCTGTCAACGTTACCAGCCGTGCTCCGAGCGGCCCAAACCGGGCGCAGTCCCGCGTCCGTGGGACCATGGAACCTACGTATCGATCCGACCCGAGGCGACAGGCGCCTCAAGAGACAGGACCCTGCGTGCCCGCGACCCCTAACAATGTGCCCGAGCCGAGCCGTACCGCCCCGGCTCTGATCCGCAATTTCTGCATCATCGCGCACATCGACCACGGCAAGTCCACGCTCGCCGACCGGATGCTCCAGCTGACCGGTGTGGTCGAGCAGCGGCAGATGCGTGCTCAGTACCTCGACCGTATGGACATCGAGCGCGAGCGCGGCATCACGATCAAGTCCCAGGCGGTGCGTCTGCCCTGGGCCCCGAGCGAGGACCCGGGCAACACTCACATCCTCAACATGATCGACACCCCGGGGCACGTGGACTTCACGTACGAGGTCTCACGGTCCCTCGCGGCCTGTGAGGGCACGGTCCTGCTGGTCGACGCGGCTCAGGGCATCGAGGCGCAGACTCTCGCCAACCTCTATCTGGCGATGGAGAACGACCTCAAGATCATCCCGGTTCTCAACAAGATCGACCTGCCGGCCGCCCAGCCCGAGAAGTTCTCCGAGGAGCTCGCGAACCTCATCGGCTGTGACCCGGACGACGTGCTGAAGGTCTCCGCGAAGACGGGCATGGGCGTCGAGGCGCTGCTCGACAAGGTCGTGGCCGAGATCCCGGCCCCGGTCGGTGTCGCCGACGCACCCGCCCGCGCGATGATCTTCGACTCGGTCTATGACTCCTACCGCGGCGTCGTCACCTACGTACGAGTCGTCGACGGCCAGCTCAACAAGCGTGAGCGCATCCGGATGATGTCCACCGGCGCCACGCACGAGCTGCTCGAGATCGGTGTGTCCTCTCCGGAGATGACCCCGGCCGACGGCATCGGCGTCGGTGAGGTGGGCTACATCATCACCGGCGTGAAGGACGTCCGTCAGTCCAAGGTCGGTGACACGATCACCTCCCTGCACAACGGCGCGACCGTGGCGCTCGGCGGCTACAAGGACCCGAAGCCGATGGTCTTCTCGGGTCTCTATCCGCTGGACGGCTCGGAGTACCCGGACCTGCGCGAGGCCCTCGACAAGCTGCAGCTCAACGACGCCGCGCTGGTCTACGAGCCGGAGACCTCGGCCGCCCTCGGCTTCGGCTTCCGCGTCGGCTTCCTCGGCCTGCTCCACCTCGACGTGATCCGTGAGCGCCTGGAGCGTGAGTTCGGGCTCGACCTCATCGCCACCGCGCCCAACGTGGTCTACCGCGTGGCCATGGAGGACGGCAGCGAGCACACGGTCACCAACCCGAGCGAGTTCCCCGAAGGCAAGATCGACAAGGTCTTCGAGCCGGTCGTGCGCGCCACGATCCTCGCCCCCAGCGAGTTCATCGGCTCGATCATGGAGCTGTGCCAGACCCGCCGCGGCACGCTGCTCGGCATGGACTACCTCTCCGAGGACCGCGTCGAGATCCGCTACACGCTGCCTCTCGCGGAGATCGTCTTCGACTTCTTCGACCAGCTGAAGTCCAAGACGCGCGGCTACGCGTCCCTGGACTACGAGCCCACCGGCGAGCAGGACTCCAGCCTGGTCAAGGTCGACATCCTGCTGCACGGCGACAAGGTCGACGCCTTCTCCGCCGTCACGCACAAGGACGCGGCGTACGCGTACGGCGTGCGGCTGGTCGCCAAGCTGCGCGAGCTCATCCCGCGGCAGGCCTTCGAGGTGCCGATCCAGGCCGCCATCGGCTCCCGGGTCATCGCCCGCGAGACGATCCGCGCGATCCGCAAGGACGTCCTCGCCAAGTGCTACGGCGGTGACATCTCCCGTAAGCGCAAGCTGCTCGAGAAGCAGAAGGAGGGCAAGAAGCGCATGAAGATGGTCGGCTCCGTCGAGGTGCCGCAGGAAGCCTTCATCGCCGTGCTCTCCAGCGACGACAGCGGTACGAAGAAGAAGTAGGCCGGTCGGCACAGCTGTCCGGGGGCCCGTCGCGCGTCAGTGCGGCGGGCCTCTTGATTTCCCGGCATTGTTGTGCGGGCCTTTTGTGGGGGCCGTGTGTACAGCGGCTGTCGACAAGAAGTGACAGGCTGCGGCCCCTTACGCACCGGGCGACCGCGCTCTACTCTGATCACTGCTCGGTAGTTACTCGCCAGTTAAACAAAAGCCGCCATCAGCCAGCCGCGCCCAGTCTCGCCGCGCTGCCGCGGGCCCCCGGAGGACGTCGTGAGCGACACACAGACCCTGATCGAGAACCGCCCGCCGTCCGTGGCGGCCCTCTTCCTGGAGCGCGTGGCGGCCACGCCGGATACCGAGGCCTACCGGTACCCGGTACCAGCCGCCGGTGAGGGCCCCGACGAGTGGAAGTCGCTGAGCTGGGCGCAGGCCTCGACGCGGGTCTACGCCATCGCGGCCGGCCTGATCGAGCTGGGCGTGCAGCCGGAGGAGCGGGTCGCGCTCGCCTCCTCCACGCGGGTCGAGTGGATCCTGGCCGACCTCGGCATCCTGTGCGCGGGCGCCGCGACGACCACCGTGTACCCGCAGACCAATGCCGAGGAATCGGCGTTCATCCTCGCGGACTCGGACAGCAAGGTCCTGATCGCCGAGGACGCGGCGCAGCTGGCCAAGGCCCGCGAGCGCCGGGCCGAGCTGCCGGACCTCGCCCATGTCGTCGTCGTCGACGAGGCCGGGGTCGAGCCGGACGCCGCGGACCCCGAGGGCTGGCTGCTCACGCTCGCCGACCTGGAGAAACGCGGCGCCGCGTACCTGGAGAAGCACCCGCACCTGATCAAGGAGAAGGTCGGCGCGATCACCGCGGACCAGCTCGCGACGCTGATCTACACCTCCGGCACCACCGGCCGCCCCAAGGGCGTGCGCCTCCCGCAGGACAACTGGTCGTACATGGCGAAGGCCATCGCCGGGACGGGCCTGGTCGGCCCGGACGACGTGCAGTACCTGTGGCTGCCCCTCGCGCACGTCTTCGGCAAGGTCCTCACCTCCGGGCAGATCGAGGTCGGGCACGTCACCGCCGTCGACGGCCGCGTGGACAAGATCATCGAGAACCTGCCCGTCGTGCAGCCGACGTACATGGCCGCGGTGCCGCGCATCTTCGAGAAGGTCTACAACGGGGTCGCGGCCAAGGCGCGGGCCGGCGGCGGCGCCAAGTACAAGATCTTCCAGTGGGCGGCCGAGGTCGCGCGCGAGTACGCGAAGGCCAGCCAGGACAACTTCCGCAGGACCGGTTCGGCCTCGGTGCCGTTCGGGCTCGGGGCCAAGCACAAGGTCGCCGACGCGCTCGTCTACTCCAAGCTGCGTGAGGCGTTCGGTGGCCGGCTGCGCGCCTGCGTCTCCGGCTCCGCCGCGCTCGCCCCCGAGATCGGCTACTTCTTCGCCGGCGCGGGCGTGCACATCCTGGAGGGCTACGGCCTCACGGAGACCTCCGCCGCGTCCTTCGTCAACCCGGGCGAGGCCTACCGCACCGGCACGGTCGGCAAGCCGCTGCCCGGCACGGAGGTGCGGATCGCGGACGACGGCGAGATCCTGCTGCGCGGCCCCGGCGTCATGCAGGGCTACCACGGGCTGCCCGAGAAGACGACCGAGGTCCTGGAGTCCGACGGCTGGTTCCACACCGGCGACATCGGCGAGCTGTCGTCCGACGGCTACCTCAAGATCACCGACCGCAAGAAGGACCTGATCAAGACCTCGGGCGGCAAGTACATCGCGCCCGCCGAGGTCGAGGGCCAGTTCAAGGCCGTGTGCCCGTACGTCTCGAACATCCTGGTGCACGGCGCCGACCGGAACTTCTGCACGGCGCTCATCGCCCTCGACGAGCCGTCCATCCTGGAGTGGGCCAAGGACAACGGCCTGGAGGGCAAGTCGTACGCCGATGTGGTCGCGGCCCCCGTCACGGTCGAACTGGTCGAGGGGTACGTCAAGGAGCTCAACCAGGGCCTCCAGAAGTGGCAGACCATCAAGAAGTTCAAGCTCCTGCCGCGCGACCTCGACATCGAGCACGGCGAGCTGACCCCGAGCCTGAAGCTGAAGCGGCCGGTCGTCGAGCGCGAGTACGGCCACCTGATCGACGAGATGTACGCGGGTTCACGCGAGAAGTGACGCCCCGCGTCACCACTTGAGGGATGCGTCGCGGTCCGCCACTACGGTGTGCGGCCGCGGCGCGTCTCCCGTGACACCTCCTCCGTCTGCGTCACCTGGCGGCGCAGTTCGACGGCGTCCGGCAGGAGGGCCGGCCGTCAGTCCGCGTCCGACGGCGGACCGGCGGGGCCGTCGGAGGTACTTCCATGCGCCGGAGACACCGCGGACGTGGGTCTGGCCACCGAGTCGGCCCTCGGTGCCGATCTCGCGGGCGACGCGGGTGAGCTTGTCGGCGGGCGCGGGCGGCTGGTCGAGCATCGTGTTCGCGGTCCGTTCGGTTCGAGCGGCTCGCCGGTGGCGCGTCGATCGTGACCGTACGTGTCGGATCGCTGCGCGCCTCTGCTGTCGTCTCCGGCGGGGTGTCCTGTACCTGTGTGGTTGGGCGGGACGTCGTCGTGTTGACCGCCTCGGTTGTGTCCCGCCAACTTCCGGACAGGCCCTGCGTCTCGGCCCGGCCGCCGGGCCGGCCCTTGGTGCCGATCTCGCGGGCGACGCGGGTGAGCTTGTCGGCGGGCGCGGGCGGCTGGTCGAGCATCGTGTTCGCGGTCCGTTCGGTTCGAGCGGCTCGCCGGGCGCGTCGATCATGACCGTACGTGTCGGATCGCTGCGCGCCTCCGCTGTCGTCTCCGGCGGGATGTTCCGTACCTGTGCGGTCGGGCGGGACGTCGTCGTGTTGACCGCCTCGGTTGGGTCCCGCCAACTTTCGGACAGGCCCTGCGTCTCGGCCCGGCCGCCGGGCCGGCCCTCGGTGCCGACCTTTCGGGCTACGCCCGGGTCACCTCTTCGGTGAACTGGCGAGTTGGTCGACCATTTTGTTCACGGCGCGGCCGAGGCGGCGCAGGTCCCCGGGTGCGGCGGTTCCCGTCGTGCAGGTCGGCCCGCTGCGTGTGGGCGTCGGCCGCCACCGCGGCCAGGACCGCGTCGCGTTCGCCGCCCGTGCCACCAGAGCGCCGGTGATCGTCACCACGTCGTTCACCTGTGACGTTCACGATCTCCGCCCCGGCTCGCCTCCACCCGCTCGCCGAGCCGCCCCTGCCGCACGATCTCCCGCCGCACACGCGTCAGCCCGGCGTCGTGGGCCTGCTGCGGTCCGTGATCTGGTGGAACATCGCGCCGAGTTCGGCCGCCAGGGACTCCCCGATCTCCCGCGCCGACGTCATCGCGGCGAGCGGCGAGCGGCGAGCGGCGAGCTCGGTTCGGTGGCCTCGATCCGGCCCGGATCCGGAGCACGCGTAGCACTGTTCTCGCTCATGGTGGCCCACTTCGGTAACTCGGTGCTTATGGACGGGGCCGGTCTGTCACTCTGTCCGTGTCGTCTGAGGCGTCTTCGCCCGAACTGCTCAGGAGCCGCACCGTGGGGTCCATTCCGCTGCAACGGGAGACCGCCTACGCCACCGACGAGCCCTCCCGTCCCCCGGGAGCACCGGCCGCCGTGCGAACCTCGCTGCCCGGAAACCCGCTGGCCCCCGCGGCCGCCCGCCGCTTCGTACGGGGCGCTCTCGCCGACTGGGCCGAGTTCGGCCTGACAGCCACGGCCGCCGGCGGCGACCGGCTCACCGACGACGCCGTGGTCGTACTCAGCGAACTCGTCACGAACGCAGTCGTCCACGCGGGCACCAATGTCGAGCTGCTGTGCCGTCTCGAAACCGGCCACCCCGACGACCTCGACGGAGGGTGCGCGCCCGCCGCCGCCCTCGTCATCGAGGTCTCCGACCACCACCCCGCCCGCGCCGTGCGCAGCGACCGCACCGACATGGGTCCCGACACCCCCGAGTGCGGGCGCGGCCTGCGCCTCGTGGCCTCCCTCTCCGACGCCTGGGGGATCACGTACCAGCCCGGCACCAAGACCGTCTGGGCCCGCCTCCCCGTCGACGGCGCCGAGCCGCGGGGCGGTGCCCCCGAGGCGTTCCCCGGCGCAAGAACCTTTCAGCGCGGGCTGCGCGCCGCCGACATACTGGCTCCCACGCCGCACCGCTACCCGCACGACCAGGACTGGGTCAACCGCGGAGCGCTGTCCTTCCTCGCCGAGGCGTCCGACCTGCTGGCGGGCCAGCTCGACGAGGACCAGGTCGCCTCGCTCGCCGGACAGATGCTGGTGCCGCGCCTCGCCGACTGGTGCGCCGTCTGGCTCGACGACGAGGACGGCAGGCCGGACCGGGGCGCCGCCGACCGGGCGGGCCGCGGCACCGGCGTCCTCGCCACGCCCCGCCTCGCCCGCGTCTGGCACACCAGCGAGAACCGCATGGAGGAGCTCCGCAAGATCCTGGAGAAGGACCCGCCGCAGCCCACCGACGCGGCGCGCAGCGCGGCCGTCCCCGTGCCGTGGCCCTTCGAGTCCCTCGGCGGCGACCCGGCCGGCGCCGCGCTCGCCTACCGCCTCAGCGCGGGCGGCCGCGCGGTGGGCACCCTCCTCATCGGACGGGCGGGTCTGACCCGCTTCCCCGACGAGGTCACCGGCCTCGTCGAGGACTTCGCCCGCCGCGTCGCCCTCGCCGTCAGCGCAGCCCGCCGCTACGCCCGCCAGGCCACCATCAGCCGCATCCTCCAGCGCGGCCTGCTGCCCTCCGCCGTCGCCCAGATCCCCGGCATCGAGTCCGCGCTCGTCTACGAGCCGCGCGACGCGGGCGGCCCGGGCGGCGACTTCTACGACGTGTTCCCCGCCGGTGACGGCCGCTGGTGCTTCGCGCTCGGCGACGTCCAGGGAAAGGGCCCGGAGGCGGCCGTCGTCATCGGCCTCGCCCGGCCCTGGCTGCGGCTGCTCGCCCGCGAGGGGTACCAGGTCGCCGAGGTCCTCGACCGCCTCAACCGGCTCCTCCTCGACGACGCCACGGAGGCGGCCGACGCCGCGGCCCGCGCGCTCGCCGCCGCGGGCGGTCAGGGCCTCACACCCGAGGGCGCGCCCCGCTTCCTCTCCCTGCTCTACGGGGAGCTGGTGCCCACCGAGCACGGGATGCGCTGCACCCTGGCCTCCGCCGGACACCCCCTGCCGCTCCTGCTGCGGCCCGACGGCCTGGTCGGGTCCGCCGCCGAACCCCAGGTGCTCCTCGGCGTCGTCGACGACCCCGGCTACACCAGCGAGAGTCTCGTGCTCCACGACGGCGACACCCTCCTGTGCGTCACGGACGGGGTGACGGAGCGCCGGGACGGGCACCGTCAGTTCGACGACGGCGACGGCCTTTCCCACGCCCTCGCGGGCTGCGCGGGCCTCACCGCGCCCCTGCTCGCCGAGCGGATCAGACGCCTGGTCCACGAGTTCTCCGAGAGCCCGCCGGACGACGACCTCGCTCTCCTGGTCCTCCAGGCCCGCTGACCCCCCGGAGCAGCGGCCGGCGGGACAACCTCACGGCTGCGGGACAATGGGTCCATGCCTTCCGCACTCCCCGACGGTGAGCCCGTCCCCGACGACGGCGCGCTGCCCGCCTCCGCCCTGGCCGGGGCGGCGGACCGGCCCCTCGGGTTCTATCTGCACGTCCCGTACTGCGCCACGCGCTGCGGCTACTGCGACTTCAACACGTACACCGCGACCGAGCTGCGCGGCTCCGGCGGTGTGCTCGCCTCCCGTGACAACTACGCGGACACCCTCGTCGACGAGGTCCGTCTCGCCCGCAAGGTCCTCGGCGACGACCCGCGCCAGGTGCGCACCGTCTTCGTCGGCGGCGGCACCCCGACGCTCCTCGCGGCGGACGACCTCGTACGGATGCTCGGGGCGATCCGCGACGAGTTCGGGCTCGCGCCCGACGCCGAGGTGACGACGGAGGCCAACCCCGAGTCCGTCGGCCCCGCCTACCTGGAGACCCTCCGCGAAGGCGGCTTCAACCGGATCTCCTTCGGCATGCAGAGCGCCAAGCAGCACGTCCTGAAGATCCTCGACCGCACCCACACCCCCGGCCGCCCCGAGGCCTGTGTCGCCGAGGCGCGCGCCGCCGGCTTCGACCACGTCAACCTCGACCTGATCTACGGCACCCCCGGCGAGAGCGACGACGACTGGCGGGCCTCGCTGGAGGCGGCCATCGGCGCCGGACCTGACCATGTGTCGGCGTACGCGCTGATCGTCGAGGAGGGCACCCAGCTCGCCCGGCGCATCCGCCGCGGCGAGGTCCCGATGACGGACGACGACGTCCACGCGGATCGCTACCTCATCGCGGACGAGGTCCTCGGCGGGGCGGGCTTCGACTGGTACGAGGTGTCGAACTGGGCCACCACCGACACCGGGCGCTGCCTGCACAACGAGCTGTACTGGCGCGGCGCCGACTGGTGGGGCGCGGGTCCCGGCGCGCACAGCCACGTCGGCGGGGTGCGCTGGTGGAACGTGAAGCACCCGGGCGCCTACGCCGGGCGCCTCGCGGAGGGGCGCTCGCCCGGCGCGGGGCGCGAGCTCCTGTCGGACGAGGACCGGCGCGTCGAGCGCATCCTGCTGGAGCTGCGCCTCCTGGAGGGCTGCCCCCTGTCGCTCCTGAAGCCTGCGGGCCGCGCCGCCGCCGGCCGGGCCCTGTCCGACGGCCTGCTCGAAGCGGCCCCGTACGAGGCCGGGCGCGCCGTCCTCACCCTGCGCGGCCGCCTCCTCGCCGACGCGGTCGTCCGCGACCTCGTCGACTGAGGCGCGCCTCCGGCGCTGCGAAGGCGTGCCTCCGGCGCTGCGAAGGCGTACCTCCGGCGCTGCGAAGGCGTGCCTCCGGCGCTGCGAAGGCGTGCCTCCGGCGCTGCGAAGACGCGCCTCCGGCACTCCTGGGACGGGCTCCCGGCAGTCCTAGGAGAGGTCCGCGGGCAGCGTCACGAAGTCGATCAACTCCTCGACCCTGCCCAGGAGTTCGGGCTCCAGATCGCGGTAGCTGTGCACCCGCGACAGGATGTGCTGCCAGGCCGCGCCGGTGTTCTCCGGCCAGCCGAGCGCCCGGCACACGCCCGTCTTCCAGTCCTGGCCGCGCGGCACCCGGGGCCACGCCCGGATGCCCACGGCCGAAGGCTTCACGGCCTCCCACACGTCGATGTAGGGGTGGCCGACGACCAGCGCGTGCTCGCCTGTGACCTGCGCCGCGATCCGTGACTCCTTCGAGCCGGGCACCAGATGGTCGACGAGGACGCCGAGCCGCGCGTCGGGCCCCGGGGCGAATTCGGCGACGATCGCGGGCAGGTCGTCGACGCCCTCCAGGTACTCCACGACCACGCCCTCGATGCGCAGGTCGTCGCCCCAGACCCGCTCCACCAGCTCCGCGTCGTGCCGGCCCTCCACATAGATGCGCCCGGCCCGCGCGACCTGAGCCCGCGCCCCGGGCACCGCGACCGACCCGGAGGCCGTGCGTGAGGGACGCACGGGCGCGGCGGACAGGGGGCGTACGAGGGTGACGACCCGGCCCTCGAGCAGGAAGCCGCGCGGGTCCATGGGGAACACCCGGTGCTTGCCGAAGCGGTCCTCCAGGGTCACCGTCGGGCCCTGGGCCGTCTTCTCGCAGCGGATGACGGCCCCACAGAACCCGGTCGTGACCTCCTCGACCACGAGATCCACGTCCGCCGCCACCTCGGGCGCGGCCTGCTGCTTCTTCCACGGCGGGGTGAAGTCGGGGGAGTACTGGCGCATGGTGCAGACGATAGGAGTGCGAACGGCCGTACGGTTACGACACGCCGAAACGCGCCGCCAGGGCGGCACGCTGCGCACGGACAAACTCCGCATTCACCGCGGCTCCGTGCCCGGGGACGTACACGGCATCTTCACCGCCCAGTTCCAGCAGCCGGTCCAGGGCGGCCGGCCAGCGGCCCGGCACCGCGTCACTGCCCGCCTGCGGCTCGCCCGACTCCTCGACCAGATCGCCGCAGAAAACGACCTCGGGCGTGCCCGGCACCAGGACCGCCAGGTCGTGCCCGCTGTGCGCCGGACCCACGTTCGCGAGCAGCACCTGGAGCCCGCCGCCCAGATCGAGCGTCCACTCCCCGCACACCCGGTGCTGCGGCACGACGAGCACGTCAGCGGCCTCGGCCGCCTCCTCGTGCGGCACGCCGTGCGCCACCGCGGACGCCCGCAGGTCGTCGCGGCCCCGCGTGAACACCGTGTCGATGCCCGCGGCGCCGTACACCTCGACACCGGCGAACGCCGCCGTGCCCAGAACATGGTCGAAGTGGGGGTGTGTCAGAGCGATATGCGTCACGCGCGCGTGCGGGCCCATGAGGCGCCGGGTGTCCGCCCGCAGCGCAGCACCCTCACGAAGTGATGAACCCGTGTCGACGAGCAACGCCGCCCCGTCGCCCACGACCAGGCCCGTCGTGCAGTCCCAGCCCGCCAGCCGGACCCGCCCCGCCCGAGCGGACAGCTCCTCCCAGCCCACCGCATTCCAGTCCAGGTCGTCCATGGGTCCGACGCTAGCGCCCTTGCCGGGCCCGTACCCACCGGCCGTACACTGACCCGGAGACCATTGGCACTCGGCCGCACCGAGTGCCAGCCGCGGACGACACAGCTGGAGGTGCGCGCGAATGCTCAGTGAACGCAGGCTCGAAGTGCTGCGCGCCATCGTCCAGGACTACGTGGGGACCGAGGAGCCGGTCGGCTCCAAGGCGCTCACCGAGCGGCACAGCCTCGGCGTCTCACCGGCGACGGTGCGCAACGACATGGCGGCGCTCGAGGAGGAGGGCTTCATCGCCCAGCCCCACACGAGCGCCGGGCGGATCCCGACCGACAAGGGCTACCGCCTGTTCGTGGACAAGCTGACGGCGGTCAAGCCGATGACGGGGCCCGAGCGCCGCGCCATCCAGAACTTCCTCGACGGCGCCGTCGACCTCGACGACGTCGTCGGCCGGACCGTGCGGCTGCTCGCGCAGCTGACGCGGCAGGTCGCCGTGGTGCAGTACCCGTCCCTGACGCGGTCCACCGTGCGCCACGTGGAACTGCTCTCGCTCGCCGCCGCCCGCCTGATGCTCGTACTGATCACGGACACGGGGCGGGTCGAGCAGCGGATGATCGACTGCCCGGCGCCGTTCGGCGAGACCTCTCTCGCCGATCTGCGGGCCCGGCTCAACAGCAGGGTCGCGGGACGCCGCTTCGCGGACGTGCCGCAGCTGGTGCAGGACCTGCCGGAGTCCTTCGACGCGGAGGACCGCGGCACGGTCGCGACGGTGCTCTCCACTTTGCTGGAGACGCTCGTCGAGGAGACCGAGGAGCGTCTGATGATCGGCGGTACCGCCAATCTCACGCGCTTCGGACATGACTTTCCCCTCACCATCAGGCCGGTTCTCGAGGCCCTTGAGGAGCAGGTCGTGCTCCTCAAGCTCCTTGGTGAGGTCAACGATTCGGGCATGGCCGTACGGATCGGTCATGAGAACGCCCATGAGGGACTCAGCTCAACCTCTGTGGTCTCGGTCGGCTACGGTTCGGGCAGCGAGGCAGTCGCCAAGCTCGGCGTGGTCGGACCGACCCGCATGGACTATCCGGGAACGATGGGAGCAGTACGCGCAGTGGCACGTTACGTCGGACAGATCCTGGCGGAGTCGTAAGTGGCCACGGACTACTACGCCGTACTCGGCGTGCGCCGCGACGCCTCCCAGGACGAGATCAAGAAGGCCTTCCGCAGGCTGGCCCGTGAGCTTCACCCGGACGTGAATCCGGACCCGAAGACACAGGAGCGGTTCAAGGAGATCAACGCCGCCTACGAGGTGTTGTCGGACCCGCAGAAGAAGCAGGTCTACGACCTCGGGGGCGACCCCCTCTCGCAGGCGGGCGGAGGCGGAGCCGGCGGCTTCGGCGCCGGTGGCTTCGGGAACTTCTCCGACATCATGGACGCGTTCTTCGGAACGGCGTCCCAGCGTGGTCCCCGGTCGCGCACGCGCCGCGGCCAGGACGCCATGATCCGGCTCGAGATCGAGCTGGACGAGGCCGCCTTCGGGACCACCAAGGACATCCAGGTCGACACGGCCATCGTCTGTACGACCTGCAGCGGCGAGGGTGCCGCGCCGGGCACGTCCGCGCAGACCTGTGACATGTGCCGCGGCCGCGGCGAGGTGTCCCAGGTCACGCGGTCCTTCCTGGGCCAGGTCATGACCTCGCGGCCGTGCCCGCAGTGTCAGGGTTTCGGCACGGTCGTGCCGACGCCGTGCCCGGAGTGCGCCGGCGACGGCCGCATCCGCTCGCGGCGCACGCTCACCGTGAAGATCCCGGCCGGTGTCGACAACGGCACGCGGATCCAGCTCGCGGGCGAGGGCGAGGTCGGCCCCGGCGGCGGCCCCGCCGGTGACCTGTACGTCGAGATCCACGAGCTGCCGCACCCCGTGTTCCAGCGGCGCGGCGACGATCTGCACTGCACCGTCACCATTCCGATGACGGCGGCGGCGCTCGGCACCAAGGTGCCGCTCGAGACGCTCGACGGCCTGGAGGAGATCGACATCCGGCCGGGCACGCAGTCCGGTCAGTCGGTCCCGCTGCACGGGCGCGGCATCACGCACCTGCGCGGCGGCGGTCGCGGCGACCTCATCGTGCACGTCGAGGTCCTCACGCCGACGAAGCTGGACCCCGAGCAGGAGCGGGTGCTGCGTGAGCTGTCGAAGCTGCGCGGCGAGGAACGTCCCACGGGGCAGTTCCAGCCCGGCCAGCAGGGGCTGTTCTCGCGGTTGAAGGATGCGTTCAACGGACGCTGACTGAGCCCGGCGTACGCAAGAAGCAGGGACCACGTCCCCCGCATCACGCGTGGCACATGCCACGCGGAAGGGCCGATTCGGTCCGATGCGGGGGACGTGGCACGATGCGGTCATGTCCCCCACGCTGACCGATCTCTGTCACTATCCGATCGTGCAGGCACCCATGGCGGGCGGTGCTTCCTGTCCGCAGCTCGCCGCCGCCGTGTCGGAGGCCGGCGGGCTCGGATTCCTCGCCGCCGGGTACAAGACCGCCGACGGGATGTACCAGGAGATCAAGCAGGTACGGGGGCTGACCGGCCAGCCGTTCGGCGTGAACCTCTTCATGCCGCAGCCCGAGTACGCGGACCCCGCGGCCGTCGCCGTCTACGGCAGCCAGCTCGCCGGTGAGGCGGCCTGGTACGAGACGCAGCTGGGCGACCCGGACAGCGGCCGCGACGACGGCTTCGACGCGAAGCTCGCGATCCTCCTCGACGACCCGGTACCGGTCGTCACCTTCACGTTCGGCTGCCCGGGCCGCGACGTCATCGACTCCCTCGCCCGCGTCGGCACCCTCACCGCCGTCACCGTGACCACCCCGGAGGAGGCGCAGGCCGCCCAGTGGGCCGGCGCCGACGCGGTGTGTGTCCAGGGCATCGAGGCGGGCGGCCACCAGGGCACGCACCGGGACAACCCGGAGGCCGACGGCTCCGGCATCGGACTCATCGCGCTTATCACCCAGGTCCGCGAGGCCGTGCAGATCCCGATCATCGCCACCGGCGGCCTCATGCGCGGCGGGCAGCTCGCCGCCGTGCTCGCCGCGGGCGCCGACGCCGGACAGTTCGGCACGGCCTTCCTGGTCTGCCCCGAGTCCGGCGCCAACCTGCTGCACAAGCAGGCCATGACCAACCCGCTGTTCGTGCGGACCGAGCTGACCCGGGCGTTCTCCGGGCGCCCGGCGCGCGGTCTCGTGAACCGGTTCATGCGCGAGCACGGCCCGTACGCGCCCGCCGCCTACCCGCAGATCCACCACATGACGTCGACGCTGCGCAAGGCCGCTGCCAAGGCCGGGGACCCGCAGGGGATGGCGCTGTGGGCGGGGCAGGGCCACCGGCTCGCCCGTGAGCTGCCCGCCGGCCAGCTCGTCGAGGTGCTCGCGGCCGAACTCGCCGAGGCGAGCGACGCGTTGGGCGCGCGGGGTGCCGCATGACGGCGCCGGTGTTCGTCGTCGACGAGGTGCCGTCCGACAAGACGTACGTGCTCGACGGGGCCGAGGGGCGGCACGCGGTCTCCGTGAAGCGGCTGCGGGCCGGTGAGGACGTCGTCCTGACCGACGGGCGCGGGCGCTGGACCGAGGCGGTCGTGGAGGCCGCCGAGGGCAAGGACCGGCTCGTCGTCACGGCGGGCCCCGTCCAGGAGGAGCCCGCGCAGGCTCCCCGGATCACCGTCGTCCAGGCCCTGCCCAAGGGCGACCGGGGCGAACTCGCCGTCGAGACCATGACGGAGACCGGTGTCGACGCGATCGTGCCGTGGCAGGCGGCCCGCTGCATCACGCAGTGGAAGGGCGACCGCGGCGCCAAGGCGCTCGGCAAGTGGCGGGCCACCGCGCGCGAGGCGGGCAAGCAGTCCCGCCGGGTGCGCTTCCCGGACGTCGCGGACGCCGCGACGACCAAGCAGGTGGCGGCACTTCTCGCCGGGGCGGACTTCGCGGCGGTCCTGCACGAGGACCGCGACTGCGACAGCGGCGCCCTCGCCACCGCCGAGCTGCCCACGGCCGGGGACATCGTCCTCGTGGTCGGCCCGGAGGGCGGCGTCTCGCCCGACGAGCTCGCCGCGTTCGCCGAGGCGGGCGCGCGTCCGTACCGGCTCGGGCGTAGCGTTCTGCGTACGTCGACCGCGGGGACCGCCGCGACGGCGCTGCTCCTCGGCCGCACCGGTCGCTGGTCCTGATCAGACCCCCAGGGGGACGCGTGGAACTCGCCCAGGTCAGACTTCTCGTCACCGACTTCCGTGCCTGTTACCGCTTCTACGCGGACGTGCTCGGCCTCAGGCCGCAGTCGGGGGCTCAGGACGGACCGTACGAGAAGTTCAGCCCCGTGGCGGGCTCCGCGGGCATCGCGCTCGAGGACCGGACGCTGATGGCGCGGGTCATCGGTGAGGTGGGGGACGCCCCGGACGGGTACCGCTCCCTCGTCGTGCTGCGGGTCGACGACCTGGACCGGTACTGCGAACAGATCGTCGCGCGCGGCGCCGAGATCCTCCAGGGCCCCGCGCCGATGACCGACCGGATGCGCGTCGCACACCTCAAGGACCCCGAGGGCAACATCGTGGAGCTCCAGGAGTGGCTGCTGATGGGCGGCTGAGCGCGCGGCGATCCTCGGTCCCGCAGGGCGCCGGAACAAGCCGTATCACCGCGGGCAAGTGACGAAAGCCCTGACCGGACGCGGTGCGCGTGCCTAGGGTGATCGAGTGATACGGACAGCGCACTCTGGATATCTCCGGTTCCCGCATCTGCACGGCGAGTTGGCCGCCTTCACCGCCGAGGACGACGTATGGGTCGCCCCTCTCGACGGCGGGCGCGCCTGGCGCGTCAGCGCCGACAACGTCCCCGTCAGCCACCCCCGGATCTCGCCCGACGGCACCACCGTCGCCTGGACGTCCACCCGCGACGGCGCCCCCGAGGTGCACATCGCCCCGGTCGACGGCGGACCCTCGAAACGCCTTACGTACTGGGGCAGTTCGAGGACGACGGTGCGCGGCTGGACCCCCGACGGGCAGGTCCTCGCGCTCAGCACCCAGGGCCAGGCGTCCCTGCGCCGCAGCTGGGCGAGGGCCGTACCCCTCGACGGCGGACCCGCCACCACGCTCCCGTACGGGCCCGTGGGCGACGTCGTGACCGGGTCCGGCGGGCAGGTCGTCCTGCTGTCCGCGCCGATGGGCCGCGAGGCCGCCTGGTGGAAGCGCTACCGGGGCGGCACCGCGGGGAAGCTGTGGATCGACCGGGCGGGCGACGGCGAGTTCGTCCGCCTCCACGAGGAGCTCGACGGGAACATCGAGTACCCGATGTGGGTGGGTGACCGGGTCGCCTTCCTGTCCGACCACGAAGGTGTCGGCGCCCTGTACTCGTCTCTCGCGGACGGCAGTTCACTGCGCCGGCACACGCCGCTCGACGGCTTCTACGCCCGGCACGCGTCGAGTGACGGCACCCGCGTCGTGTACGCGTCGGCCGGCGAACTGTGGATCGTGGACGCCCTCGACGGCGCGGAGGACGCCGCGCCGCGCCGCCTGGACGTCCGCCTCGGCGGGCAGCGCGTCGACCTCCAGCCCCACCCCGTCAGCGCCGCCCGCTGGTTCGGCGCGGCGGCACCCGACCACACCGCTCGCGGCAGCGCCGTCGCGGTGCGCGGCGCGGTCCACTGGGTCACCCACCGCTCCGGGCCCGCCCGCGCGCTGGCCGCCCGGCCCGGCGAACGGGCCCGCCTCCCGCGCACCTTCCGCGTCGAGGGCGAGGAACACGTGGTGTGGGTGACGGACGCCGAGGGCGACGACGCCCTGGAGTTCGCGCCCGCCACCGGCATCGCGCCCGGCGCCACCCCGCGCAGGCTCGCCGCCGGGCGGCTCGGCCGCGTACTGAACCTCGCGATGGCGCCCGACGGCAGCCGCGCCGCCGTCGCCTCGCACGACGGGCGTGTGCTGCTCGTCGAGCGCGAGAGCGGCGAGGTCAGGGAGGTCGACCGCAGCGAGGACGGGGACGTGACGGGTCTCGTCTTCTCGCCGGACTCGGCGTGGCTCGCCTGGTCGCACCCCGGCCCCTCGCCCCTGCGCCACCTCAAGCTCGCCAACACCGCGGACCTGTCGGTGACGGAGGCGACGCCGCTGCGGTTCCGGGACTACGCGCCCGCGTTCACCCTCGACGGCAAACACCTCGCGTTCCTCTCCGCGCGTTCCTTCGACCCGGTCTACGACGAGCACGTCTTCGACCTCGCGTTCGTCGGGGGCTCGCGGCCCCACCTGATCACGCTCGCCGCGGCGACGCCGTCCCCGTTCGGCCCGCAGCGACACGGCCGTCCCTTCGACACCCCGGACAGCCCCGCCGCCGAGACCCCCGACAGCGAAGGCACCCCCACCACTCGTATCGACCTCGAAGGGCTCGCCGACCGCATCGTCGCGTTCCCGGTCGAGGCGGCCCGCTACACGACCCTGCGGGCCGCCAAGGACGGTGTCCTGTGGCTGCGGCACCCGCTCCAGGGCGTACTCGGCGCGTCCCGTGCCACCCCGGACGACCCCGACCCCAAGAGCGAGCTCGAACGCTACGACCTCGCCCAGCAGCGCATCGAGCACCTCGCCTCCGACGCCGACCACCTGGCCGTCAGCGGCGACGGCAAGCGCGTCCTGCTGTGGACCGACGGCAAACTGAAGGTCGTACCGAGCGACCGGCGCGCCTCCTCCGACGACGACAGCGACACCAACATCACCGTCGACCTGAGCCGGGTCCGCCAGGACGTCGACCCGGTCGCCGAGTGGCGGCAGATGTACGACGAGGCGGGCCGCCTCATGCGGGACAACTTCTGGCGCGCGGACATGGACGGCGTCGACTGGGACGGTGTCCAGGAGCGCTACCGGCCCGTCCTCGACCGCGTCGCCACCCACGACGACCTCGTCGATCTCCTGTGGGAGGTCCAGGGGGAACTCGGCACCTCCCACGCCTACGTCACACCGAGCGGCGGCTGGAGCGGCGGCGACCGGCGGCAGGGCCTCCTCGGCGCCGACATCTCCCGTCACGAGGACGGAAGTTGGCGCATCGACCGCGTCCTGCCCACCGAGACGTCCGACCCGCGCGCCCACGCGCCGCTCGCCGCGCCCGGGGTGGCCGTGCGCGCGGGTGACGCGATCATCGCGGTGGCCGGACGCCCCGTCGATCCCGTCACCGGTCCCGGACCGCTCCTGGTCGGGACGGCGGGCAAGCCCGTCGAGCTGACCGTCTCCCCGGCCGGCGGCGGCGACCCGCGCCACGCGGTCGTCGTCCCCGTCGCCGACGAGGAGCCGCTGCGCTACCACGCCTGGGTCGCCGACCGCCGCGCCCACGTCCACGCGTTGTCGGGCGGCCGACTCGGCTATCTCCACGTGCCCGACATGCAGGCTCCCGGCTGGGCCCAGATCCACCGCGACCTGCGGGTCGAGGTGGCGCGCGACGGACTCGTCGTCGACGTGCGCGAGAACCGCGGCGGACACACCTCGCAGCTCGTCGTCGAGAAGCTGGCCCGCCGGGTCGTCGGCTGGGACCTGCCGCGCGGCTCCCGCCCCTTCAGCTACCCGATGGACGCGCCCCGCGGCCCCGTGGTGGCCGTCGCCAACGAGTTCTCCGGTTCCGACGGCGACATCGTCAACGCGGCGATCAAGGCGCTCGGGATCGGCCCCGTGGTCGGCGTACGCACCTGGGGCGGCGTCATCGGCATCGACAGCCGCTACCGGCTCGTCGACGGCACGTTGGTGACGCAGCCGAAGTACGCGACCTGGCTGGACGGCTACGAGTGGGGACTGGAGAACCACGGCGTCGACCCCGACGTCGAAGTGGTCGCCGCCCCGCAGGACCACGCGGCCGGGCGCGACCCGCAGCTCGACGAGGCCGTGCGCATCGCCCTCGCGGCGCTCGCCGAGAACCCGGCGCGGACGGCACCCGAACTCCCGGAGCCGCGCGGGCGGACGCAGGGCCTGTCGTAGGAGGCAGACGTCGCGGGCGGCGGCGGGCCGGATAGCATGCGCGGCGTAGTGACCGGACGGTGTGAGGAGACGTGATCGTGGCCGGAGAGCCGCAGGCCGACTGCCTGTTCTGCAAGATCGTCGCGGGGGAGGTCCCGGCCACACTGGTACGGGAGACCGAGACCACTGTCGCCTTCCGGGACATCAACCCGCAGGCGCCGACCCACATCCTCGTCATCCCGCGCGTCCACCACCGCGACGCCGCGACCCTCGCCGCCGCCGAGCCGCAGATCGCCGCCGACGTGCTGCGGGAGACGGCCGAGGTCGCCGCCGAGGAGAAGCTCGGCAGCTACCGCGTCGTGTTCAACACCGGCAGCGGCGCGGGCCAGACCGTCTTCCACGCCCACGCCCATGTCCTCGGGGGCCGCGGTCTCCAGTGGCCCCCCGGCTAGCGGGCGCCGGGCAACGCGCCGTGTCCGCACGGGAATTGGTGGTGCTCGGCACCGCGAGCCAGGTGCCGACGAGGCACCGCAACCACAACGGCTACCTGCTGCGCTGGGACGGGGAGGGCATCCTCTTCGATCCCGGCGAGGGCACGCAGCGCCAGATGCTGCGGGCCGGCGTCGCCGCGCACGACCTCGACCGGCTGTGCGTCACCCACTTCCACGGCGACCACTCCCTCGGCCTCGCCGGGGTCATCCAGCGCATCAACCTGGACCGGGTGCCGCACCCCGTCACCGCGCACTACCCGCGCTCGGGGCAGCGTTTCTTCGACCGGCTGCGGTACGCCACCGCGTACCGCGAGAGCGTCGCGCTCGCCGAGGAGCCGGTGGGCGGCGAGGGCGGCGTCCTCGCCGAGACGCCGTCGTACACGCTGGACGCGCGCCGCCTCTCCCACCCCGTCGAGTCCTACGGCTACCGCCTCGTGGAGCCCGACGGGCGACGCATGCTGCCCGGACGGCTCGCCGAACACGGCATCTCCGGGCCCGACGTGGGGATCCTCCAGCGCGAGGGGTCCCTGCGCGGCGTCACCCTCGACGACGTGAGCGAGCTGCGGCGCGGGCAGCGGTTCGCGTTCGTCATGGACACCCGGCTCTGCGACGGGGTGAACGAGCTCGCCGAGGGGTGCGATCTGCTCGTCATCGAGTCGACCTTCCTCGACGGCGACCATCAACTGGCTTCAGACCACGGCCACTTGACCGCCGGGCAGGCCGCGCGCGTCGCGGCCGAGGGCGGGGTGCGGCATCTCGTGCTCACGCACTTCAGTCAGCGCTACTCCGACCCCGACGAGTTCGAGCGCCAGGCCCGCGCCGCCGGCTTCACCGGAGAGCTGACGGTGGCACGCGACCTGGACCGGGTCCAGGTGCCCAAACGCATCTAATACCGGGCGTACCATGCTCTGATGTCCCTCGCCTCGCTCCCCAAAGCCGAACTCCACCTGCACATCGAAGGCACCCTCGAACCCGAGCTCGCCTTCGAGCTCGCGGCCCGCAACGGCGTCGACCTGCCGTTCGCCGACACCGAGGCCCTCCGCAAGGCCTACCTCTTCGAAGACCTGCAGTCCTTCCTCGACCTGTACTACGGCCTGATGGCGGTCCTGCGGACCGAGGAGGACTTCGAGCAGCTCGCCGACGCCTATCTCGTGCGCGCCGCCGAGCAGGGCGTGCGGCACGCCGAGATCTTCTTCGACCCGCAGGCCCACACCGCCCGCGGCGTGCCGATCGGGACCGTCGTCGAGGGCCTGAGCGCCGCCCTGTCGAAGAGTGTGGAGCGCCACGGCGTCTCCACCCGGCTCATCATGTGCTTCCTGCGCGACCGGTCCGCCGAGTCGGCGATGCAGACCCTGGAGTCCGCGAAGCCCTACCTCGACCGGATCGTGGGCGTCGGCCTCGACTCCGCCGAGGTCGGCAACCCCGCCTCCAAGTTCCGTGAGGTGTACGAGGCCGCGGGCGCGCTCGGGCTGCGCAAGGTCGCCCACGCGGGCGAGGAGGGCGACCCCTCGTACGTGTGGGAGGCGCTCGACGTGCTCGGCGTCGAGCGCATCGACCACGGGCTGCGCTGCGTCGAGGACCCGGCGCTCGTCGAGCGGCTCGTGCGGGACCGGGTGCCCCTGACGCTGTGTCCGCTGTCGAACGTGCGGCTGCGCGCCATCGACGTACTGGAGGACCACCCGCTGCCGCGGATGATGGACGCCGGTCTGCTCTGCACGGTGAACTCCGACGACCCGTCCTACTTCGGCGGGTACGTCGGAGACACCTTCCACGCGGTCCACGAGGCGCTCGCGCTCGACCACGAGCGGCTGCGCGAGCTCGCCCGCAACTCGTTCGTCGCGTCGTTCCTCGACGACGACGAGGAGCTGCGCTCGCGCTACCTCGCCGAGGTCGACGCGTTCGCGTTCGACGACTGACCGAGTCCCGCCGAACCGCCCCGCGGTCCCGCCGTGGAGAACTCCTCCTGCGTCGGGGCCGGTTGGGGCGTGCTCACCGTGATCTCCACGACGGGCTGCTCCGGCGCGCCCATCTGCGGGACCGCGCCCGCCGGGGCGCCCGTCACGCCGGCCACCAGGGCGGCGGGGGCGCCGCCCCGCCTGCGGACCGTGCCGGGCCGCAGCAGCGGGCTGCCGCTCGTGTGCAGCGCCACCGCCGTGAGCGGCAGCGCCAGGACGAGCAGCGCCACGGCGAGCGTCGTGCCCATCGCCGGATAGCCCGCCGTCTGCGAGAGGACGCTGCCGGTGAGCGGCCCGCAGGCCGTGCCGAGCGACGCCGCCGAGCCGACGAGGACCGCCCAGCGGCCGCGCGGGTCCAGGGACGCGGCCAGGCCGATCAGATACGACAGGACGACCGGGTACAGCGTGTTCCACGCGATCTCACCGGTCGCGAACGACGTGAGGTCGTCCGCGCGGGCGCTCACCACGATGCAGCACGCGATCAGTGCCGTGCCCGCGCCGATCGGGGCGGCGCGGCCGAGCCTGGACCCGAGCGCTCCCGCGCCGAGGACGCCCACGAGCGCCGTGCCGAGCGCCACCGCGAAGACCGCGCCGACGGTGATCTCCGTCAGGCCCGCCTGGTCCGTGCCGATGCGGCTGCTGACGCCCCACAGGGAGTTCTGCGCCATCGACCAGCAGAGCATCGCCGCGGCGAGGACCAGACCCGAGCGGCGGAAGGGGAGAGGGCCGGCGGCCCTGGGCTGCCCGGCCGGGGTGGGGAGTTGGGCGGTGCCGCTCTCCAGACCGGAGGTCGCCGGCCACGTCGCCAGCGCCGTCAGCGCGATCGCCGCGAACGGCAGCGCGTGCCCGGTGCCCAGATGCGGCATCGTCAGATACAGCGCGCCCGCCAGCGCCGAGACACTGAGCAGGCCCAGCGTCGACGCCCGGTGCGGGTCGCGCTGCCCGGCGATTCCCGTCGCGGCGACCGTCGTCGCGGTGCCCGAGCCGAAGCCTCCGGCCATCGCGCCGATGACCACCAGCGGTACGAAGGACGTCGCCGCGGCGGCGCTGTATCCCAGTGCCGCGAGCAGCAGGCCCGCTCTCGCGAGGGTGCGGGGGCCCACGCGGTCCACACGGCCGGCGAAGGTGAAGCCCGCCGCGGCCGAACTCATCAGCAGCGCACTGCCGATGAGGCCCGCCTGCGCCGGGGGGAGATGGAGGCTGTCGCCGAGGCGGCCCACGACGGTGGGCAGCAGATACGGGGCCAGATAACCGGCCGTGAAGAGAGCGACAAGGGGCCGGGGGGTGCGGCGGGACACGGGCGTTCCAAGGCGTGGCGGTGTACGGGGATCAGGGCATGCGGAATTGCGGGGATGCCTGAACAGGCAAGGGGATTGGGGGTGCGCCGGGGCTCGCGACACGAGGGGGCGCGGCCAATTTGTATCAAGCGCGGGGAGGGTGAAAACAGCTGGGCCGGTGTGATCTGGGCCACGTTCTGTTTGCAGGGTGGGAGTGGGGGTAGGCGGCCCTGATTTTCCGGGGCGCCGGGCCGTGGTCGCGGCCCCGTTCCGGGGGGACCGGCCCCCGTTCCGTACGCCGTGCTACGCGCGTTGTCCGGGGGGTATCAGGCACACTGTGCGGACCCTCACCACTCTGGGGAGCCCATCGTGAACTCCAACGACCCGGCGCATGTGGATCCGCTCGCTCGGCTGCGCACCCCCGCCGATCCGCCCTGCGACGTCTATCTGACGGGGACCGTCTTCCTCGACATCATCTTCACGGGGCTGGACAGCGCCCCCGTGCGGGGCACCGAGTCGTGGGCGCGCGGCATGGGGTCCAGCCCCGGTGGCGTCGCCAACATGGCCACCGCCCTCGCGCGGCTCGGGCTGCGGACGTCGCTGGCCGCCGCCTTCGGGGACGACCACTACGGCGAGTACTGCTGGGACAGCCTGGAGCAGGGCGAGGGTATCGACCTGACGTCGTCGCGGACCGTCGCCGGCTGGCACTCGCCCGTCACCGTCTCCATGGCGTACGAGGGCGAGCGGACCATGGTCAGTCACGGCCACGAGCCGCCGCCGGAGGAGCCCGCCCCCGAGTGCCCGCCGCGGGCGCGGGCCGCCGTCGCGTCCCTGGCCCCCGGGGTGAGCGAGCCCTGGATCGCCACGGCCGCGGGCCGCGGGACGCGGATCTTCGGTGACGTGGGCTGGGACGACACGGGCAGCTGGGACCTGAGCTCCCTCGACGACCTGTCGCGCTGCGAGGCCTTCCTGCCGAACGCCGAGGAAGCCATGCGCTACACCCGTACGTCCTGCCCCCGGGCCGCCGCGCATGCCCTGGCCGAACACGTGCCGCTGGCCGTGGTCACCCTGGGTGCCGAGGGCGCCTACGCCGTGGACGCCCGGAGCGGGGAGACCGCCTCCGTGCCCGCCATCGAGGTAGCCGCACTCGACCCCACCGGCGCAGGGGACGTGTTCGTCGCCGGGTTCGTGACCGGGACGCTCGCGGGGTGGCCGCTGGCCGACCGGCTCGCCTTCGCCGGACTGACCGCGGCCCTGTCCGTGCAGGAGTTCGGCGGATCGCTGTCCGCGCCCGGCTGGTCGGAGATCGCCGCCTGGTGGCGGCATGTGCAGGCCTACGACGACCAGGAGCCCGCGGCCCTGCGCCGGTACGCCTTCCTGGAGGCGCTGCTGCCCGAGGCGAGCCGGCCGTGGCCCCTGCGGCGTGCGGTGCCGACGATCGGCTTCGGGCGGTCCGTGTAGGCCCGCGGAAAAGGCCTACGGCGTTGTCGGTGCACCGTCGTACCCTGGGCAGTGCAAGGCTGTCGACGCGGCGCGAGCCCCCGCACGAGGAGGATGAGCAGGCCTTCAGTGCCGGCCCATGACTCAGACACCCACCGCTCAGGCGCGAGCGCATTTCACGGTCCCGGCGAACCACCCCATGGTGACCGTCCTCGGATCCGGTGACGCGCTCCTTCGCGTGATCGAGAAGGCCTTCCCGGCGGCCGACATCCATGTCCGGGGCAATGAGATCAGCGCTGCGGGCGACGCGAAGGAAGTCGCCCTCATCCAGCGCGTGTTCGACGAGATGATGCTGGTGCTCCGCACCGGACAGCCGATGACGGAGGACGCAGTGGAACGCTCGATCGCCATGCTCAAGGCGAGCGAGAACGGGGAGGGTGACGGCCAGGAGACCCCGGCCGAGGTTCTCACTCAGAACATTCTCTCGTCGCGGGGCCGGACCATCCGTCCGAAGACCCTCAACCAGAAGCGCTACGTCGACGCCATCGACAAGCACACCGTCGTCTTCGGGATCGGCCCCGCCGGTACGGGCAAGACCTATCTCGCGATGGCCAAGGCCGTGCAGGCCCTGCAGTCCAAGCAGGTCAACCGCATCATCCTGACGCGGCCCGCCGTGGAGGCGGGGGAGCGGCTCGGATTCCTGCCGGGCACGCTCTACGAGAAGATCGACCCCTATCTGCGCCCGCTGTACGACGCGCTGCACGACATGCTCGACCCGGACTCCATCCCCCGTCTGATGGCCGCGGGGACCATCGAAGTGGCGCCGCTGGCCTACATGCGAGGCCGCACGCTGAACGACGCCTTCATCATCCTGGACGAGGCGCAGAACACGAGCGCCGAGCAGATGAAGATGTTCCTCACCCGGCTCGGCTTCGACTCGAAGATCGTCGTCACGGGTGACGTGACACAGGTCGACCTGCCGAGCGGCACGAAGAGCGGCCTGCGGCAGGTCCAGGACATCCTGGAGGGCCTCGACGACGTCCACTTCTCGCGGCTCACGTCCCAGGATGTCGTCCGGCACAAGCTCGTCGGCCGTATCGTCGACGCGTACGAGAAGTACGACAGCCAGCACGGCACCGAGAACGGCTCGCACCAGGGCCGCGGCAGAGGGAAGTAGCAAGCACCGCATGTCGATCGACGTCAACAACGAGTCCGGAACCGAGGTCGACGAGCAGGCGATCCTCGACATCGCCCGCTACGCGCTCGCGCGGATGCGCATCCACCCGCTCTCCGAGCTCTCGGTGATCGTCGTGGACGCTGACGCCATGGAGCAGCTGCACGTGCAGTGGATGGACCTGCCGGGGCCCACGGATGTCATGTCGTTCCCGATGGACGAGCTGCGGCCGCCGTCGAAGGACGACGAGGAGCCCCCGCAGGGCCTGCTCGGCGACATCGTGCTGTGCCCGGAGGTCGCGAAGAAGCAGGGCGAGGACGCGCCCACGCAGCACTCCATGGACGAGGAGCTTCAGCTGCTCACCGTGCACGGCGTGCTGCACCTGCTCGGTTACGACCACGAGGAGCCCGACGAGAAGGCCGAGATGTTCGGGCTTCAGGCGGCCATCGTGGACGGGTGGCGTGGTGACAAGGGCCTGACCGGTCCGTCTCCCGCGCCCACCGTGTCATGAGTCCTTCGCTCGTCGCGGGCGCCGTCGCCCTCGTCGTGGTCGCCTGGCTGGCGGCCTGCGCCGAGGCCGGCATCGCCCGCACCTCCAGCTTCCGCGCCGAGGAGGCCGTCCGGTCCGGGCGGCGCGGCAGCGACCGGCTCGCCCAGGTGGCCGCCGACCCGACCCGCTATCTGAACGTGGCCCTGCTGGTCAGGGTCGCCTGCGAGATGGCCGCCGCCTCACTGGTCACGTACGCCTGTCTCCAGGAGTTCGACGCGACCTGGGAGGCGCTGGCCGTCGCCATCGGCGTGATGGTGCTCGTCTCGTACGTGGCCGTCGGCGTCTCGCCCCGCACCATCGGGCGCCAGCACCCGCTGAACACGGCCACGGCCGCCGCGTACGTGCTGCTGCCGCTGGCCCGGATCATGGGGCCCATTCCGCCGCTGCTCATCCTCATCGGCAACGCCCTGACCCCCGGAAAGGGGTTCAGGCGCGGGCCCTTCGCCTCCGAGGCCGAGCTGCGCGCCATGGTCGACCTCGCCGAGAAGGAGTCCCTCATCGAGGACGAGGAGCGCCGCATGGTGCACTCCGTCTTCGAGCTGGGGGACACCCTGGTCCGCGAAGTCATGGTCCCCCGCACCGACTTGGTCGCCATCGAGCGGTACAAGACGATCCGGCAGGCGCTCACGCTGGCGCTGCGGTCCGGGTTCTCCCGCATCCCGGTCACCGGCGAGAGCGAGGACGACGTCGTCGGCATCGTGTATCTCAAGGACCTGGCGCGCAAGACGCACATCAGCAGGGACGCCGAGAGCGAGCTCGTCTCGACCGCGATGCGGCCCGCCACGTTCGTGCCCGACACGAAGAACGCGGGCGACCTCCTGCGCGAGATGCAGCAGCTGCGCAACCACGTCGCCGTCGTGATCGACGAGTACGGCGGCACCGCGGGCATCGTCACCATCGAGGACATCCTCGAGGAGATCGTCGGCGAGATCACCGACGAGTACGACCGCGAACTCCCGCCGGTGCAGGACCTCGGCGACGAACGCTTCCGCGTGACCGCCCGCCTCGACATCGGCGACCTCGGCGAGCTGTACGGCATCGAGGAGTACGACGACGAGGACGTGGAGACCGTCGGCGGGCTCCTCGCCAAGGCGCTCGGCCGCGTGCCGATCGCGGAGGCCTCGTCCGTCGTCGAACTGCCCGACGGGCGGGCGCTGCGGCTCACCGCGGAGGCCGCCGCGGGCCGGCGCAACAAGATCGTGACCGTGCTCGTGGAGCCGGTGGGCGCAGAGGGGGAGTGACGTCGTGACGCCGCAGGAGCTGCGCACCTTGTGTCTGTCGTTCAACGCGGCCGTCGAGGAGTTCCCGTTCAACCCCGACACGTCCGTCTTCAAGGTCCTGGGCAAGCTCTTCGCCCTGACGAACCTGGACGCGCGGCCCCTCACCGTCAACCTCAAGTGCGATCCCGAGGACGCGGTGCGCCTGCGCGCCGAGCACGATGCGGTCGTGCCCGGCTGGCACATGAACAAGCGGCACTGGAACACGGTGACCGTCGGCGAACTCCCGGACAGGATGGTCCGCGAGCTCGTGGAGGACTCGTACGACCTCGTGGTGGCCGGCCTGCCGAGGGCCGAGCGCCTCAAGCTCGACCGTGGCTGACGACAGCACGGCGGCGCACCGCCGGCGGGAGCTGCGCGAGTTCCTGGGCCCATCGAGTCGACGTCCCTGACGGTGCCCGCCAGGGCCCGCCGGGCCCGACCTCACGATCATCCTGCGCGCGCCGCTGCCGGAGTGGCCGGCGGCGCCGGAGGGGTGGCGTGGGGCCGTGCACCCCGTTGCCGGGTGTGCGTCGTGGCGTTCCTTATGCTCACCCCATGACTGAGAGCAACGACCTCACCGCCGAGGACCGCAAGATCGTCACGCTGGCGCGCAGCGCCCGCGCTCGCAACGGTGTGCCCGAGGGGGCCGCCGTACGGGACGAGACGGGGCGCACGTACGTGGCGGGGACCGTCTCGCTGGACTCCCTGAAGCTTTCCGCGCTGCGGACCGCCGTCGCGATGGCCGTGGCTTCGGGGGCGCAGTCGCTGGAGGCCGCCGCCGTCGTCTCCGACGGCCCGGAGGTCGACGGGGAGGATCTGGCGGCGGTGCGGGATCTCGGCGGCGCGGGTACGCCGGTGTTCCTCGCGGGGCCCGACGGCGTGGTGCACGGGGCCGTGGCCGCCGGCTGAGACAGCCGGCCCCGGGCCGGAGCGGCTACACCGCGTCCGGCCCCCGCTCGCCCGTCCGTACACGGACGACGGTCTCCACCGGGACCGCCCACACCTTGCCGTCACCGATCTTCCCGGTCTGCGCCGCGCTCACGATCGCGTCGATGACCGGGTCGAGGTCCGCGTCCTCGATGACGACCTCGATCCGGATCTTGGGGACGAGGTCGATCCGGTACTCGGCCCCGCGGTAGACCTCGGTGTGGCCGCGCTGGCGCCCGTACCCGCTGGCCTCCGTGACGGTCAGGCCCTGCACGCCGAGCTCCTGGAGCGCGGTCTTCACCTCGTCCAGGCGGAACGGCTTGACGATCGCGGTCACGAGCTTCATGCGGGGGGCTCCTTCGACAGGGCGGAGTGGGCGGTGTGCGGGGCGGGGTGTCCGGCTTGGACGCCGTGATCGTAGGCGCTCTCCGCGTGCACCGTCTGGTCGAGGCCCGTCAGCTCCTCGTCGGCGGAGGCCCGGAAGCCCATCGCCCGGTCGATCGCCTTGCCGATCCCGTACGTCACCAGGAACGTGTACGCCGCGACGGTGAGCACGGCGAGCGCCTGCCTGCCGAGCTGCCCGAACCCGCCCCCGTAGAACAGGCCCTCCTTGCCGCCGGTCATCGTGGCCGTCGCGAACAGGCCGATCAGCAGGGTGCCGACGACCCCGCCGACGAAGTGCACACCGACGACGTCCAGCGAGTCGTCGTAGTCGAAGCGGAACTTCCACGCGACGGCGTACGAGCAGACGACGCCCGCCACCAGACCCACCACGCAGGCGCCCAGCACGCCGACCACGCCGCATGCCGGGGTGATCGCGACCAGGCCGGCGACGGCACCGGACGCGGCGCCGAACGTCGTGGGGTGACCGTCGCGCTTGTGCTCCACGAAGAGCCAGCCGAGCAGGCCGGTGCAGCCCGCGATCAGCGTGTTGAGGACGGAGGCGGCCGCCACACCGTTCGCGGCGAGCGCCGAGCCGCCGTTGAAGCCGAGCCAGCCGAACCAGAGCAGACCCGCGCCCGTCATCACCATCGGCAGGTTGTGCGGGCGCATCGCCTCCTTCTTGAAGCCGAGACGCGGGCCCAGGACCAGGCACAGGGCCAGACCGGACGCGCCCGAGGCGATCTCCACGACGAGGCCGCCCGCGAAGTCGAGCCCGCCGAGCGACTGCGAGATCCAGCCGCCGGGACCCCACACCCAGTGCGCCACGGGAACGTATACGAGCAGCGTCCACACCGGTACGAACACCAGCCAGGCCGCGAACTTCGTGCGGTCCGCGACCGCGCCGCTGATCAGCGCGGCCGTCAGGAACGCGAAGGTGAGCTCGAAGGTGGAGAACAGGAACGTGGGGACCGTGCCGGTCAGGCTGTGCGGGGTGATGCCCGCCATGCCCGCGTGCTCCAGACCGCCGATGAGGCCCGCGAACGCGTCGTCGCCGAACGCGAGCGAGTAGCCGGCGACCAGCCAGACGACGGTGACCAGCGCGATCGACACGAACGACATCAGCAGCATGTTCAGGACGCTCTTCGTGCGGACCATGCCGCCGTAGAAGAGGGCCAGGCCCGGCGTCATCAGGAGGACGAGCGCGGTCGCGGCCAGCAGCCACGCGGTGTCGCCTGTGTCGAGGCCGGCGGCGGCCAGCGGCGCGTTCTCGGTCAGCACGGGGGTCTCCTCGGGCGTGGGGGCGGACGACGAGCCTCACCGCCGTGCGTTTCCGTTCGCTGACCCGCGCGTTTCCGTGGTGTTTCGTGTTGCGCGGGGGTTTCGGGGGCCTCACGGTGGACCGGCTTGCCCCGCAGGTGCGGCAGGGCGCGATGGATCAGGGACAATGGGCGCCATGAGCGTTCGTACCCAGTCATCCGAGCCGTCCGGGGAAGCGTCCCACCGGGCCGGCTTCGCCTGCTTCGTCGGCCGCCCCAACGCGGGCAAGTCCACCCTCACGAATGCTCTGGTCGGCAAGAAGGTCGCGATCACCGCGGACCAGCCGCAGACCACGCGGCACACGGTGCGCGGCATCGTGCACCGGCCCGACGCCCAGCTGATCCTGGTCGACACCCCGGGCCTGCACAAACCGCGCACGCTGCTGGGCCAGCGGCTCAACGACGTCGTGCGCACGACGTGGGCCGAGGTCGACGTCATCGGCTTCTGCCTGCCCGCGAACGAGAAGCTCGGCCCCGGCGACCGCTTCATCGCCAAGGAGCTCGCCTCCATCAAGAAGACGCCGAAGGTCGCGATCGTCACCAAGACCGACCTGGTCGACAGCAAGCAGCTCGCCGAGCAGCTCATCGCCATCGACCAGCTCGGCAAGGAGCTCGGCTTCGAGTGGGCGGAGATCGTGCCCGTCTCGGCCGTCGGCGACAAGCAGGTCGGCCTGCTCGCCGACCTGCTCGTCCCGCTGCTGCCGAAGGGACCCGCGCTCTACCCGGAGGGCGACCTCACGGACGAGCCCGAGCAGGTCATGGTGGCGGAGCTGATCCGCGAGGCCGCGCTGGAGGGTGTGCGTGACGAGCTGCCGCACTCCATCGCCGTCGTCGTCGAGGAGATGCTGCCGCGCGAGGACCGCCCGGCGGACAGGCCGCTCCTCGACATCCACGCCTTCGTCTACATCGAGCGCCCCAGCCAGAAGGGCATCATCATCGGCCCGAAGGGCAAGCGCCTCAAGGACGTGGGCATCAAGTCCCGCAAGCAGATCGAGGCCCTCCTCGGCACCCCCGTCTTCCTGGACCTGCACGTGAAGGTCGCGAAGGACTGGCAGCGCGACCCGAGGCAGCTGCGCAAGCTGGGGTTCTGAGGCGGGGTCTGCGACGGGTGCGCGAGCCCGGTCTTCCAGGTCCCTGAGGCGCTAGCTCTCGTACGTGCTCGGGGTCAGGTCCTGGAGGCCCACGACCCTCAGCAGCTCCAGGCGTTCGTACGCCTCCGTGCCCGGTCGTGCCGAGTGCACGACGAGCTGCTGGTCGTGGCCGTCGCTGAGCAGTACCTCGCAGTCGAGGTCGAGGGCGCCGACCACGGGGTGCAGGAAGCGCTTCGGCGAGGGGCGGCGCACCACGACGTCGTGGGACTGCCACAGCTCCTCGAACTCCTTTGATCCGGCGCGCAGTTCGGCCACCAGGGCGGCCGGGCCCGGGTCGTCCGGGCGGGCCGCGGCGACCTTCCGCAGGCTCGCCACGTGGGCGCGGGCGTGCGCCTCGTGGTTCTCGGGCGGGAACATGGGCCGGGTCGCCGGGTTCGTGAACCAGTCGCGGATCACGTTCCTGCCGGTGTGGTCGCCGGTCAGGGCCACCGACATCGTGTTCTGGGCGAGCATCTCGCCCCAGTCGCTGATCACCGACGCCGGGAGATCGTGCAGCCGGTCCAGAATCAGCAGCAGCCCAGGCCGCACATGCCCGGAGGAACGGCCAGGACGGGGCGGCTCCTCGCCCGCCAGATGGAACAGATGGTCGCGCTCGGCGTCGTCGAGGCGCAGCGCACGGGCCAGCGCCGTCAGCATCTGCCGTGACGGATGGGAGCCGCGGCGCTGCTCCAGGCGCGTGTAGTAGTCCGTGGACATCCCGGCGAGCTGTGCCACCTCCTCGCGGCGCAGCCCCGGCGTGCGGCGCCGCGAGCCCGCGGTCAGGCCCACGTCGGAGGGCGCCAGGCGGGCGCGGGAGCGGCGCAGGAAGTCGGCGAGTTCGGCTCGGTTCACCTCTTCAGGATCGCTCGTAACCGGTCGCGCAACCAGGGAGCGCCAGTCCCCGGATAACCGCGTCTCTCCCGCCCTGCGCGCCGAGCGCGCAGGCTCAGGACATGGCTACGAACACGAGGAGGCGGCCATGCTGACACTGGTGACAGGTGCGACGGGCAAGGTCGGGCAGCGGTTCGTGCCGCGACTGCTGCAGAACCCGGCGCCGGGCGACCAGGTGCGGGTGCTCGTACGGGACGCGGCACGAGGCGAGCGGTTCGCCGCACTGGGCGCGGACGTGGTCGTCGGAGATCTGCGGGACGCGGACGTGCTCGGCAAGGCGACGGCCGGGGCGGACGCCGTGGTGAACGTCGCCGCGGCCTTCCGCGGAGTGCCCGACGAGGAGGCGCGGGCGGTCAACAGGGACGCCGCGATCGAGCTGGCCCGGGCCTCCGTGGCCTCGGGCGTGCGGCGGTTCGTGCAGGTCAGCACGGGTCTGGTGTACGGCAGCGGGCGCGGCCGGCCGCTGGTCGAGGACGACGGGACGGTGCCGGGCGGCCACCTGTGGGGCGCCTACCCCGAGTCGAAGTGGGAGGCGGAGCGCGCGCTGCGGGCGATGGAGGGCCTCGACGACCTCCGCATCGCCCGGCTGCCCTTCGTGTACGGAGACGGGGATTCGCACCTGGCCGACGTGACGCAGATGGCGACGAACTGGCCCGCCATGCAGCGCCTGCACATGGGCCACCACGCGGACGTCGCCCAGGGTCTGCGACGGCTGCTGTACGCGCCGGGCGCGCACGGCGTCTACAACATCGCCGACGACGCCCCGGTCACCCTGGTCGACGTGCTTCAGCTCAACGGTGTGCCGGTGCCGCCGGAGGCGTACGACAAGGTGGACCCGGACCCGTGGGCCGCCGTCATGTCGACGGCCCGCATCCGCCGCGAACTGGGCTTCCGCCCGTTCTTCCCGTCCGTGTGGACGGCGCTGGACGCCGGCGCGCTGTAGGCACCGCCCGTCAGGCCACCGACCGGATCCGCCGCACCAGGAGCGCTCCCGCGAGCCCGATCACCGCCGCGACCAGGTACAGGGCGCGGTAGCCGCCGAGGTACGTGACGATCGGCGCGGCGAGCGCGGGTGCGGCGACCTGGGGCAGGGAGTTGGCGACATTGATGACGCCCAGGTCCCTGCCCCGGTCCATGGCCCTGGGCAGGACGTCCGTCATCAGCGCGAAGTCGACCGAGGTGAAGACGCCGAAGCCGACGCCGAGGACGGCCGCCGCGACGATCGCGCCGGGCCAGGTCTGCCAGCCGGACAGCGCGGCCGTCGCCGCCGCCATCAGGACGCCCGACCAGATCACGAAGGGCTTGCGGCGCCCCACCCGGTCGGAGGCGGCCCCGGCCACGACGACGGTGCACAGCAGGGTCACGCCGTTGACCGCCGTCAGGATCAGCACGCCCTGGTCGGGGTCGCCGTAGTGGAGGCGGTCGCGCAGGTAGTAGAGGAGGTACAGGAGCACCAGCGCGTTGCTGAGGTTGATCAGGAAGCGGGTCAGCCAGGCCCACCCGAGGTCGGGGTGGCGGCGAGGGCTCAGCCAGAACCCGGCCAGAAAGGTCCGCCAGGCCCACGGCGGCCGGTCCGCCGGGGCGAGCCGCAGGTCCGGATGGCGCAGCACGTACGGCAGGACGCCCACCAGGGCGAACACCGCGCACGCCGTGTACCCGGCGCCGACCCCGCCCACGACGGTCGCGAGCCCCGTGCCGACGACCACGCCCAGGATCTGCGCGGCCCCCAGCCAGCCGCCCACCGCGCCGCGCTGGAGCCGCGGCACCCGGTCGGGCACGGCCGCCGTCACCGCGGCGAAGGCCGCGTTCAGCGTCAGCTGCACCAGGCACCAGCCGGCCGCCATCGTCCACACGGACCCGGCCCCCGCCAGCAGGAGCAGCGCACACGCGCCGCCGCCCGCGCCCGCCACGATCCACGGCGTACGCCGCCCGAACCGCGACACCGTACGGTCCGAGAGCGCGCCGAAGAACGGGTTCGCGGCGAGCGACACCACGGCGCCCACCCCGGTCACCCACGCGAGCAGTGTCTCCTTGGACATGCCGGTGCCGGGTGCGAAGTCCTCGGCCTGGAGGGCGAGCAGGATCTGCAGGGGCCCGTACCAGCCGACCCAGATCGCCCCGTTGGCCAGCGACAGCGCGGCCGTCCAGCCGCGCCCGACCCGCTCGACGGGCTCGTCGAGCGCCGCGACGGCGGCCGTCATGCGCGCTGCGCCCGCAGCACGTCCCGCAGCCAGTGGTACGACGCCTTCGGTGTGCGCTCCAGGGTCGTGTAGTCGACGTGGACGAGGCCGAAGCGGCGCGCGTAGCCCTCCGCCCACTCGAAGTTGTCCATCAGCGACCACACGAAGTAGCCGCGCACGTCGACCCCCGCCTCCAGCGCGCGGTGCAGGGCCCGCAGATGGCCGTCCAGGTACGCGATCCGCTCCTGGTCGTCCACCCCCTCGTAACTGCAGCCGTTCTCGGTGATGACGAGGGGCGGGAGCCGGTCGCCGTAGCGGTCGCGGAAGGCGAGGAGGAGCTCGGTGAGCGCTTCGGGGACCACCGGCCAGCCGAAGTCCGTGACGGGGTATCCCTCGATCTCCCGTGGGGAGAAGGGGAGTTCGGGCGGCAGGGTGAGGCCGGAGAACTCCGTCGCCTCGCCGGAGGTGAGCGGCGCGCCCACCTTGGTCGGCTGGTAGAAGTTGATTCCGTACCAGTCGACGGGCTCCGCGATCACCTTCAGATCGGCGACCACATCGCCCGGCATCAGGTCGCCGATGCCCTCCGGGTAGGCGCCGAGGAGCAGCGGGTCGGCGAAGAGCCGGTTGAGGAGCACGTCGTAGAAGTCCGCGGCCTCGCGGTCGGCGGGGTCGTCGGAGGCGGGCCAGGTCGGGCCGTGCGAGTTCGCGATCCCGATGTCCGTGGCGCCGGCCGCGCGCAGCGCCCGTACGGCGAGGCCGTGGGCGAGGAGCTGGTGGTGGGCCACCGGCAGCGCGTCGAACAGGAGCTGCCTGCCGGGCGCGTGCTGGCCGAGCGCGTGGCCGAGAAGAGTGTGCTCGGCGGGCTCGTTGAGGGTGATCCACTTCTGTACACGGTCGCCGATGCGGTCCGCGACCTGCGCCGCGTAGTCCGCGAAGAGCGACGCCGTGTCCCGCTTCAGCCAGCCGCCCGCCTCCTCCACGGACAGCGGGGTGTCCCAGTGGAAGAGTGTCGGCACGGGCTGTACGCCCGCCGCGCACAGCGCGTCGACGAGACGGTCGTAGAAGTCGAGGCCGCCCGGCGACATGACCCGCGGCCAGGACACGGAGAAGCGGTACGCCCCGACCCCGAGGCCGGCGATCAGCGCCACGTCCTCGCCGTAACGGTGGTAGTGGTCGCAGGCGACGGCGGCTGTCGAGCCGTCCTTCACCCGCCCCGGCTGTGCCGTGAACGCGTCCCACACCGAGGGGACGCGTGCGTCGGTGGCGCCCTCGATCTGGTGGGCCGAGGTGGACACGCCCCACAGGAAGTCGTGCGGGAACTGAGGTACCGGTTCGCTCGCTGCCATGCGCGCGATCATGCGTACCGACGGTAACGGAAGTCAACGCCCGTGCAGGAAAAGGTCGTTGCACCCCCCGGAAGGCCGCTACGCCCCTTCCTTGAGGACCCGCGAGATCAGCCCCCGCTGCTCGTCCGTGAGCCGCGGGTCCGCGCAGTGCACGGTCTTCCCGTCCACCGTGATCGTGTAGCTGAACCCGTCCGGCACCCCCATCGGCGGCGTGTCCTGGCCCCCGGCCAGCGCCTGCTCGGCCAGGGCGTGCCACTCGTGGGCGTCGGCGCGGCCCGAGGTGTCGACCTCGGCCCGCCGCTCGATCCCGGCGAATCCTCCGGTACGGATGACCTGAATACGCATGGGACCTGTCTACTCCAGCGGCCGCCCGCTGCCCAGCCGGGCGGCCGCCGGGCTTCGTGCCTGCCGGCCCTACGCCGTCGGAACGCCGACCTGCGACCAGGCCTTCTGGACGGACTCCAGCTCCTCGCCGTCCTTGAAGCGGGTGCGCGCCGCCTTCACCGTCAGCTTCGCGAAGTCCGCGAAGGACGCGTCCTGCGCCAGCTCGCCGCCGGTCAGGACGTCGTACCAGATCTGCCCGGCCCGCTCCCACGCGTTGCCGCCGAGCGCCACGGCCAGCAGGTAGAAGGCGTGGTTCGGGATGCCGGAGTTGATGTGCACGCCGCCGTTGTCGCTGCTCGTCCGCACGAAGTGGTCCATGTCGGCGGGCTGCGGGTCCTTGCCGAGCACGTCGTCGTCGTACGCCGTGCCGGGCGCCTTCATGGAGCGCAGCGCCTTGCCGGTGACGCGCGGCGCGAGGAGGCCCGCGCCGATCAGCCAGTCGGCGTCGGCGGCGCTCTGGCCGAGCGAGTACTGCTTGATCAGGGAGCCGAAGACGTCCGAGACCGACTCGTTCAGGGCGCCCGGCTGCCCGAAGTAGGTGAGGTTGGCCGTGTACTGGGTGACGCCGTGCGTCAGCTCGTGGCCGATCACGTCGACCGGGATGGTGAAGTCGAGGAAGATCTCGCCGTCCCCGTCGCCGAACACCATCTGCTCGCCGTTCCAGAACGCGTTGTTGTAGTCGTTGTCGAAGTGCACGGACGCGTTCAGCGGCAGACCGCTGCCGTCGATGGAGTCGCGGGCGAACTTCTCCAGGTACAGCGCGAAGGTCGCGCCGAGCCCCGCGTACGCGCGGCTGACGGTCGCGTCCTTGCCGGGCTCGTCGCCCTCGCCGCGGACCTTCGTGCCCGGCAGCTCGGTGCGGTGGCCCGCGTCGAAGACCGTGCGGTGCGGCTTGTGCTCGACGGCGCCCGCGGGCGCGGCCACCGAGGGGGCGCCGATCACGGTGGTCAGACGGCGGCGCGTGCGCTCCAGGGCGTCGCGTTCCAGGGTGCGGCGGGCCGGTGCCGAGAGCGCGGGGTCACCGGACCGGGCGGCCTTGTCGAGGATGTGGGGCGGCACGATGGTGCAGAAGACGGGCTCGAAGCCCTTACGGTTCACGATCATGTGCGGCAATGTGGCACTGCGTGACCTCACTGTCACTACCTGCGGCCAGGATTAATGAAATAGAGGGATTCGTCACCTCTTGCCCGTTACCTGACGCCGGTCCCGCATACTGATACACACCCGCGTCCCTCCCACGGCTGGGCTAGGCTGCGACGCATCATGCGTTACGGGCTGCTTCTCCTTAGCTGCCGCGGCGAGGGCCTGTAGTCGAGGCCGACCCCCTCCCCGCGGAGTTCGGTGTTGCGCTTAGACCGTCGGCCGTCCTTCCGGACACACCCGAGGAGCCCCCGCACATGCCGAACTTCCAGCGCCCCACTTCCATGCCGGTCCACAAGTACGGACAGTACGAGCAGGTCGACATCCCCGACCGCACGTGGCCCGGCAAGCGCGTCACCGTCGCCCCCCGCTGGCTCTCCACCGACCTGCGCGACGGCAACCAGGCGCTGATCGACCCGATGTCCCCGGCCCGCAAGCGCGAGATGTTCGACCTCCTGGTCCGCATGGGCTACAAGGAGATCGAGGTCGGCTTCCCCGCCTCCGGCGAGACCGACTTCGCGTTCGTACGGTCGATCATCGAAGAGGGCGCGATCCCGGACGACGTGACGATCTCCGTGCTGACGCAGGCGCGCGAGGAGCTCATCGAGCGCACGGTCCAGTCCCTGAAGGGCGCCAAGCGCGCGACGGTGCACCTGTACAACGCGACGGCGCCGACCTTCCGCGAGATCGTCTTCCGCGGCTCCAAGGAGCAGATCAAGCAGATCGCCATCGACGGCACGCAGCACGTCATGGACTACGCGGAGAAGATCCTCGGCCCCGAGACGACCTTCGGCTACCAGTACAGCCCCGAGATCTTCACCGACACCGAGCTGGACTTCGCGCTGGAGGTCTGCGAGGCGGTCATGGAGGTCTACAAGCCGGGCCCCGGCCGCGAGATCATCCTCAACCTGCCCGCCACCGTGGAGCGTTCGACGCCGTCCACGCACGCGGACCGCTTCGAGTGGATGCACCGCAACCTGTCGAACCGCGAGTACGTCTGCCTGTCCGTGCACCCGCACAACGACCGCGGCACGGCCGTCGCCGCCGCCGAGCTGGCCCTGATGGCCGGCGCCGACCGCATCGAGGGCTGCCTGTTCGGCCAGGGCGAGCGCACCGGCAACGTCGACCTGGTCACGCTGGGCATGAACCTGTTCTCGCAGGGTGTCGACCCGCAGATCGACTTCTCCGACATCGACGAGATCCGCCGCACCGCCGAGTACTGCAACCAGATGGAGGTCCACCCGCGCCACCCCTACGCGGGCGACCTGGTCTACACGTCCTTCTCCGGCTCCCACCAGGACGCCATCAAGAAGGGCTTCGAGGCGATGGACGCGCGGGCCGCGGCCGCCGGCAAGTCCGTCGACGACATCGAGTGGGCGGTCCCGTACCTGCCCATCGACCCGAAGGACGTCGGCCGCTCCTACGAGGCCGTCATCCGCGTCAACTCGCAGTCCGGCAAGGGCGGTATCGCGTACGTCCTGAAGAACGACCACAAGCTGGACCTGCCGCGCCGCATGCAGATCGAGTTCTCGAAGATCATCCAGGCGAAGACGGACGCCGAGGGCGGCGAGGTCACGCCGAAGGAGATCTGGTCGGTCTTCCAGGACGAGTACCTGCCCAACGCCGAGAACCCGTGGGGCCGCATCCAGGTCAAGGCCGGCCAGAGCACGACCGACACGGACGGCGTCGACACGCTGAACGTCTCGGCCGACGTCGACGGTGAGGCCACCGTCCTGACCGGTACGGGCAACGGCCCGATCTCGGCGTTCTTCGACGCCCTGCAGGCCGTCGGCATCGACGCCCGCCTGCTGGACTACCAGGAGCACACGATGAGCGAGGGCGCCTCCGCGCAGGCCGCCTCGTACATCGAGTGCGCGATCGGCGACAAGGTCCTGTGGGGCATCGGCATCGACGCGAATACGACACGCGCGTCGCTGAAGGCCGTGGTCTCCGCGGTCAACCGCTCCGCACGCTGACCCAGGTCACCGGCACCTTCACCGGCCCCGTCCGCCCTCGTGGCGGGCGGGGCCGCGTCGTATACCGGCCACGGTCCCGTACAAGGTGATGACGCCGTATCAACAATGTGGCTAACATCACGCCCAACCAGGCGATGTGGCCTGGGGGTCGACGGAGGTGTGCGACGTGCTGCCGATTTGGGGACGAACCGACCGTAACGGGCTTGCTGGTCAAGCATTGCTTCCAGCGGCGCGTCCCCTGTCGCGTCTCATCGGCGTCCGCACCGCCTGGACCACCGTCGGCGACGGGGAGTTCTTCTGTCCCGGCTGTGGCGGTGACCGCAACTACCGCCGCCGCACGGGCCGTCGCCGCTTCGTGCTCCTCGGCATCCCGCTCGTCCCGCGCGGCGCCACCGGCCCCGTCGTCGAATGCGCCGCCTGTGAGGACCGGTTCGCCGCCGACGTCCTCGACCACCCCACCACGCACCGCTTCTCCGCGATGCTCCGCGACGCCGTCCACACCGTCGTCCTGGCGGTCCTCTCCGCGGGCGGAGTCTCCTCCCGTACGGCCCTCGAGACCGCCGTCGCGACGCTGCGCGGCGCCGGGTTCGACGACTGCACGGACGTCCGACTCGCCGCGCTCGTCGAGGCGTTGCTCACCGACACGGGCCGCGTCCCCGAGCACTGCGGGCCCGGCGCCGGACTCGCCATCGAACTCCACGAGGCCCTCGACCCGCTCGCCCCGCACCTCGCCCCCGCCGGACGCGAGTCGATCCTCCTCCAGGGCGCCAGAATCGCGCTCGCCGACGGGCCCTACACGCCCGCCGAGCGCGACGTACTCAGCACCGCGGGCGCCGCCCTCACCATGTGCACCGACGAGGTGTCCCAGCTTCTGGAAGCGGCCCGCACCCCGTCGTGACGCCGTACGGCGGGCCCGTACTCCCCAGGGAGTAACGAGCCGCCGCACGCACCCCCGGCAGTACCCCGCACCTCGCCCTCACGCCCGACGAACCGAGGCCTCCCCGACGGGAGTCTGGAGACGTCCTGTCCGACCGGACGGCGACACCGGACACCGTGATGTGAGGGAGGCCCACCGATGGGGGGCGTACCGACAAAGAGGCGCCGGGCGGCCGTGCCCTGGACGCTGCTCGGCCTGTGGATCGTCGTGCTCGCGATCGCCGGGCCCTTCGCCGGCAAGCTGAGCGACGTCCAGCACGACCGGGCCGTCGACTATCTGCCGGCGAGTGCCGACTCCACACAGGTGGCGAAGATCCAGGACGAACTGCCGGGCGGGGAGAGCACCGAACTCGTCCTCGTCTACCACCGCGACGGCGGACTCACCGCCGCCGACCGCACCACGGCCGCCGCCCAGGTCGCCCGCGTCGACCGGACCTTCGACCTCACCGCCGTCCCGAAGGGCGTACCGTCCCGCGACGGCGCCACCCTCATGTACCCGGTCGCCAGCACCACCCCCGGACACGACGAGAAGGCCCGCGACGCCTTCGTCGACGACGTGCGCGACATCGCCCACGACACCGGGGGCCTGAGCGTCTGCACCGGCGGAGCGGGAGCGCTCGCCACCGACGCGAGCGAGGTCTACGGCTCGCTCGACGGCCCCCTGCTCTACACGACCGTCGCCGTCGTCGCGATCCTGCTGATCCTCATCTACCGCAGCCCCTTCCTGTGGCTCGTGCCGCTCGTCGTCGCGGGCATCGCCGACTTCCTGTCGATGGGCGTCGCCTACGGGCTCCACCAGGCGTTCGGCACCACCGTCAGCGGCCAGAGCTCCGGCGTGATGACGATCCTCGTCTTCGGCGCGGGCACCGACTACGCACTGCTCCTCGTCTCCCGCTACCGCGAGGAACTGCGCCGCACCGAGCGGCCCTACGACGCGATGCGGGCCGCCCTGCGCGGCTGCGGGCCCGCCGTCCTCGCCTCGTCGGGGACGGTCGCCGTCGGCCTGTTCTGCCTGCTCGCCGCCGACCTCAACAGCAGCCGCGGCATGGGACCGCTCGGCGCCGTGGGCGTCCTGTGCGCGCTCGTCGCCATGCTGACGCTGCTGCCCGCCGTCCTCGTCCTGCTCGGAAGGCGCGTGTTCTGGCCGCTCGTCCCGGCGTACGGCTCCACGCCCAAGGCCCGCAGGTCCCTGTTCGCGGCGATGGGCAGCTCGGCCGGGCGCAGGCCGCTGACCGTCCTCGCCTGCGGCGCCCTGCTCCTCGGGGCGCTCGCGCTCGGCGTGTTCAGCCTGCCCGGCAGCCTCAAGCAGGAGGACACCTTCACCGACAAGCCGGACTCCGTCGTCGCGATGCAGACCCTCGCAGCCGCCTACCCCGAGCGCGGCACCCAGCCCATCAGCGTGATCACCCCGACGGGCCGCGCCGGCGAGACGCTCGCCATCGCGCGCGACGTGCCCGGGGTCGCCGCCGCCGAGCGCGTGCGCAGCGGAGACGGCTGGACGGAGATCTCCGTCACCGCCTCCGCCCCGCCCCAGTCCACGGGCGAGACCACCACCATCGAGACCCTGCGCGACCGGCTCGACGGCAAGGGCTCGTACGTCGGCGGACAGAGCGCCCAGCAGCTCGACCTGAAGGACACCAACTCCCGTGACCGCAAGGTCGTCGTGCCGATCGTCCTGGCCGCCGTCCTGCTGATCCTCGTCGTGCTGCTGCGCAGCCTCGTGGCGCCGCTGATCCTGCTGGGCGCGGTCGTCGCCGTGTGGGGCGCCTCGCTCGGCATCGCCGGGCTCGTCTTCGGGCCGCTGTTCGGCTTCCAGGGCACCGACCCCGGACTCGGCCTGCTGACCTTCGTGTTCCTCGTCGCCCTCGGCGTCGACTACGGCATCTTCCTCATGCACCGCATGCGCGAGGAGTCCCTCGCGGGCGCCGAACCCGCGGCCGCCGCGCTGACCGCGCTGCGCACCACGGGAGGGGTGATCGCCTCGGCGGGACTCGTCCTCGCCGCGACCTTCTCGGTCCTCACCAACATGCCGCTGGTGTCGCTCGTCGAGATGGGCTTCGTCATCGCGGTCGGCGTGCTCCTGGACACGTTCCTCGTCCGTACGTACCTGGTGACGTCGGCGAGCATGGCCCTCGGCCGTACGGTGTGGTGGCCCGGGCCGCTGTCCAGGAAGCCGCAGCCCCAGCCGCCGGCGGACGAACCGGAGCGCACCCTCGCGCCCACACCCTGACCGCCCCGCGGACCCTACGGCGCCCCTCTCTCCCCGGAGGGGCGTCCTCCGCGCCCTCCTGACGGAAGATGAACCGGTGGACGTCAAACACATCCTGGTCCCGGGCCTCGGCCGGCGCGACGTCAGCGCCGCCCGGACCCTGCGCGAGGACGCTCTCCTGGCCGCCGCCGCGGCCGTCGCCGCCGTCGTGATCGCCCTGACGACGAGCGGCAACGGCCGTCACCCCGACGCGCTCGGCTGGGCCCTGCTTCTGGCCGCGCACATTCCGTCGGTGTTCAGGCGGCGGGCGCCGGTGCGGGCGTTCCTCGGCCTCGTCGTCTGCGTGGCGCCGTACCACGCGCTCGACTACAACCACACGGCGCCGATGGCCGTCTCCATGACCGCCCTCTACACGATCGCCGTGACGGGGCGCCCCCTGCGCACCCTGTTCCTCGGCGCCGGGGTCCTCGGCATCATGCTCGGCGTCAAGTTCGGCGAGGGCATGACCGAGGGCACCGAGGCGCTGCGGATCTCCGGCTGGATCGTCGCGTTCCTGCTGGTCGGCGTCATCGTCCGCGTCCACCGCCAGTACGTCGCCTCGGTCGTGGAGCGCGCCGAGCGGGCCGAACGCACCCGCGAGGAGGAGGCGCGGCGCCGGGTCGCGGAGGAGCGACTGCGCGTCGCCCGCGATCTGCACGACCTGCTCGCCCACAGCATCACCCTCGTCGGCGTCCAGACGTCGGTGGCCGCCCACGTCCTGCAGGCCGACCCGGACCGCCTGGACCGCGCCGCCGTGGCCAAGGCGCTCGACGACATCGCCGAGACCTGCCGTACGGCCCGCGGTGAACTGCGTGCCACCCTCGAAGTGCTGCGCGCCGGCCCCGACGACAGCCGCGGTCCGCTCCCCGGGCTCGACGGGCTGCCCGACCTCGCCGAGGCCGCCCGCACCGCCGGTGCCACCGTCGACCTGTCCGTCGACAACGTGGAGGCGCCGCCCGCCGTGGGCGCCGCGGCCTACCGCATCGTCCAGGAAGCACTCACGAACGCCGTCCGGCACGGCGGCCCCGGACTCACCGTGCGCGTCGGCATCCGCAGCCGGGGCGACGCCCTCCACCTGCGCGTCGCCGACGACGGCGCGTCACCGCCCTCGTCCCCCTCACCGTCCTCTTCCGCGCCCGAGCCCGACCGGCCCGCGGGCTTCGGCCTGGTCGGCATGCGCGAGCGGGCCCGCAGCGTGGGCGGCACCCTCGACGCCGGGCCGCGCGCCCAGGGCGGATTCGAGGTCGCGGCGGTCCTGCCGACCGGGGTGGCACGGTGACCGGGGCCCGGCCCGTGCGCGTACTCCTCGCCGACGACCAGACCCTTGTACGGGCCGCGTTCGCGATGCTCGTCGAGTCAGCGCCCGACATGGAGGTCGTCGGCCAGGCCGGTACCGGCCGCGAGGCCGTGGAACAGGCCCGCACACACCGCGCCGACCTGATCGTCATGGACATCCGCATGCCCGACCTCGACGGCATCGAGGCGACCCGCCTGCTCGCCGCCGACGAGGACCTCGCGGGCGTCAAGGTACTGATGCTGACGACGTACGACACCGACGAACACGTCGTCGAGGCGCTGCGGGCGGGCGCGTCCGGGTTCCTCGTCAAGGACACCAAGCCGGCCGAACTCCTCGACGCCATCCGCACCGTGGCCGCCGGCGAGTCCCTGCTGTCGCCCGGCCCCACGGCCCGCCTGATCGCCCGTGTCCTGCGCGCCCCGACCGAACCCGGGCCCGTCCCGCCCGGCCTCGCCGCGCTCACCGACCGCGAGCGCCAGGTCCTGACCCTCGTGGCGCGCGGACTCACCAACACGGAGGCCGCCGAGGTCCTCGGCCTCAGCCCCCTCACGGCGAAGACGCACGTGAGCCGCATCATGGGCAAGCTGGGCGCGCGCGACCGGGCCCAACTCGTCATTGTGGCCTACGAGTCGGGCCTGATCGAGCCGGGCTGCGCCTGACCGTCGCGCTACAGCAGCCCCGCCGCCGCGAGGAACTTCCCCACCCGCTCGATCTCCTCCGCGGACAGCGGGATCTGGGGATCCGCCGTCAGCGGGCAGTCGATCACGCCCCGCAGATACAGGGCCGCCTTGAACGCCCCGAGCGCGGACGAACTCCCGCCCATCCGCGCCGGATCCCCCACCCGCACCATCCGGAACAGCGCGCACAGCCGCTCCTGCTCCACCCGCGCCCGCTCCCGGTCACCGGCCCGGCAGTACGCGTACAGCCGCGCGTATCCGGCCGGGTCGACGTTCCCGAGGCCCGGCACCACCCCGTCCGCGCCCATCGCGAGCGCCGAGTCCACGGTCAGCTCGGACCCGGTCAGGACGCTGAACCCCGTGATGTCGGAGCGGGAGCGCGCGCCGACGACGACCTCGCGGAACGCGCCCTCGTCACCGCTGGAGTCCTTCAGACCGGCGAGCGTCCCGTCGGCGGCCAGGCCGAGGACGAGGTCGGCGCCCAGCTTGGAGTGCACCGACACCGGCAGGTCGTAGGCGAACACCGGCAGGCCGCACCGCTGGGACAGGAGCCGGAAGTGGCGGGCGATCTCGGCCGGATGGGTGCGCGTGTAGAAGGGCGCCGTGGCGACGATCCCGTCCGCGCCGGCCTCCGCCGCCGTACGGGCGTGATCGAGGACACGCAGGGTCGCCATGTCGATCGCCCCGGCCAGGACGGGCAGCTGACCGGCCACATGACCCACGACGGTGTCGACGACCACTTTGCGGTGCCGGTCGGGCAGGAAGGCCGCCTCACTGGAGGAGCCGAGCACGAAGAGCCCGTCGACACCACCCGCGACGAGGTGGTCGACAAGGCGTACGAGGGATGCAACGTCCACCTCGTTGTCCGGGGTCAGGGGTGTGCAGACGGGCGGGACGACTCCGGTCAGCGGGGTGGGCAGCGTCATGAGACCTCCTGGACGAGTTCGTGCGTGGTCTGGCCCTCGCGCACGGGACGGTGACACCGGAACCGATGCCCCTCGCCGCCCGGCTCGAACTCCGGCATCGCCTCCGCGCACACCGCGTCGGCCTTCCAGCACCGCGTACGGAACGGGCAGCCGCTCGGCGGATGCGTGGCCGACGGCACCGGGCCGACCAGCGGGATCGGGTCGATCGGGTCGAGCAGACCGGGCGTCGCCGAGAACAGCGCACGGGTGTACGGGTGCCTGGCCCGGTCGAGCACGTCGGCGGACGGCGACTCCTCCACGATCCGGCCCAGATACATCGTGATCACGCGGTCGCTCATGCGCCGCACCGTCTGGATGTCGTGCGAGACGAACACGAGGGCGAGGCCCAGGCGTTCCTTCAGGTCGAGCAACAGATTCAGGATCTGCGCCCGCACCGACACGTCGAGCGCGCTCGTCGGCTCGTCCGCCACGACCAGCGCGGGTTCGAGGGCGAGGGCGCGGGCGATCGCCACGCGCTGGCGCTGCCCGCCCGACAACTGCCCGGGCAGCGCCCCCGCGAGCGCGCCCGGCAGCCCGACCAGGGACATCAGCTCCCGGACGCGTTCCTCACGCGCGGCGGGTGTGCCGCGGCGGTGGACGTCGAGGGGGTCGCGCAGGATCTGGCGGACGGTCAGGCGCCGGTTCAGGGCCGTCGACGGATCCTGGAAGATCATGCCGACGCCCTCGCCGACGGTGGCGCGCCGCTTGCCCGGCTTCATGGTCCACAGGTCGCGGCCGTCCACGACGACCGTGCCGGACGTCGGACGCTGCACCCCCACGAGGACCTTGGCGAGCGTCGACTTGCCGCAGCCGGACTCGCCGACCACGCCGACTGTCTCCCCGGGCGCCACGGACAGGTCGGCGCCGGTGAGGGCGTACACCCGGTCGCGGGCGAACAGGCCGCCGGAGCGGGCCCGGTGCACCACATGGGCACCCCTCAACTCGACCACGGGATCCGTCACTTCAGAGCCTCGCTTCCCCGGGGAGCCGGAACCGTGGGCGGCGGGACCACCGCCGGATGGTGACAGGCCGACGCGTGCCGCCGGCCGCCGAGCAGGTCGGGTGCCGTCGTCCGGCACACCTCGCTCGCCATCGGGCACCGGTCGGCGAACCGGCAGCCCGCCGGGAAGTCGGCCGGCGACGGCACGACGCCCCTGATCTGCGTCAGCCGGTCCGCCGCCGTCTCCAGAGAGAGGACCGAGCCGAGCAGCCCGCGCGTGTAGTGGTGCGTGGGCGCCTCGACGAGGTCCGCCGTCACGCCCGTCTCCACGATCTGCCCGCCGTACATCACGACCACCCGGTCCGTGACGTCGGCGACGAGCGCCAGGTCGTGCGAGACGAGGATCAGCGCGAAGCCCAGCTCCTCGCGCAGTCGCAGCAGCAGCTCGATGACCTGCGCCTGCACGGTCACGTCGAGCGCGGTCGTCGGCTCGTCGGCGACGATCAGCTTCGGGCTGCGCGACAGGGCCATCGCGATCAGGACGCGCTGGCGCTGGCCGCCCGACAGCTCGTGCGGATAGCTGCGCAGGGTCCGCTCGGGGTCGAGGCCGACGAGGGAGAGCAGCTCGGCCGGGGTGCGCCGGCCGCCGCGGCGTACGACCTGCTTGAGCTGGGAGCGCACGGTCATCGCCGGGTTCAGGGACGACAGGGCGTCCTGGTAGATCATCGCCATGTCGTGGCCGAGAAGCCGGCGCCTGGCGCCCATCGAGCGGCCGATCAGCTCCTGGCCGTCGAAGGTGACCCGGCCGCGGATCCGCGCGCCCTTGGGTTCGAGCCCCATCACGGTCAGCGCGGTCAGCGACTTGCCGCACCCCGACTCGCCGACCAGGCCGAGGACCTCACCGGGCCGCACGTCGAACGTGATGCCGTCGACGATGTCCACGCCGCCGTGCCGGGTGTCGAAGCCGATCGCGAGATCGGTGACCTGGAGGACGGGGTCGCCCTCGGGCAGGGGCCGGGCGCGGGACCTCAGCCGGGTGGCGGCCTCGGTGAGGCCGGGCAGTTCGAGGACCGTGCCGCTGCCGGGCTTCGGCGCTTCGAGACGGTCCGCCTCCGCGCCGGACACGTCACGCGCGGCGGGCGCGGCCCACGCGTCGGACACGCCCTCGGACAGGATGTTGAGCGCGAGCACCGTGAGCAGCATCAGCAGGCCGGGGAAGACGGTCGCCCACCAGCCCCCGATCAGGACCATGTTCTTGCCGTCCGCGATGACACTGCCCCACGACGGGTCGGGCGGCCGGACCCCCGCCCCGATGAACGACAGCGACGCCTCGAAGACGATGGCCTCCGCGACCTGCACCGTGCAGAACACCAGGACCGGCGCCGCGCAGTTGACCGCGACGTGCCGCAGCACGATGTGCGGCGTGCGCGCCCCGATGACCCGCTCGGCCGTCACGTAGTCCTCGCCGTACTGGTCGAGCACGTTGGCCCGCACGACACGGGCGACGGGCGGAGTGAACAGGAAGGCGATCGCGCAGATGAGTACGGGGATGCCGCCGCCGAACACGGCGACGAGGACGGCCGCGAGAGCGATCCCGGGGAACGCCATCACGATGTCGAGGCAGCGCATCAGCGTCTCGTCGACCGCCTTGCGCGACGTCGCCGCGATCGCGCCGAGCACCGCGCCCACCACCAGCGCGAGGAGCGTCGCGCCGAGTCCGATGGCCAGCGACCAGCGCGCCCCGTACATCAGCCGGCTGAGGATGTCGCGGCCGAGGCTGTCCTGGCCCATCCAGTGACTGCCCGACGGGTGCCCGGTGCCGTCGGTCTGCGACTGCTGGTCGAGCGGGTCGTGAGGTGCGAGCAGCGGCGCGAACAGCGCCATGAGGACGACGACCGCGACGACGGCGACCGCGATCCGGGACAGGACGGGCAGCCGGCGCAGGGAGCGCAGCCGGACGCCCGGCCGGGACAGTGCCTCGGCGAGCGCTTTACGGGAGGTGACCATCTAGCTCTGCGCCCCCCTGAGCCGCGGGTTGACCATCAGATACAGGATGTCGATGGCGAGGTTGACGACGACGAACCCGACGGCCGTCGTCAGGACGACCCCCTGGACGACCGCCGGGTCACCGTTCTTCACCGCGTCGATCATCAGCTTCCCCATCCCCGGCAGGGAGAAGATCGTCTCCGTGACGACCGCCCCGCCCAGCAGATAGCCGACCCGTAGTCCGAGCACGGTCAGCGGGTTGATCAGGGCGTTGCGCAGCACGTTGCGCCCCACCACGACGACCGGCGGCAGCCCGCTGCCGATCGCCGTACGGACGTAGTCCTTGTCCAGCTCCTCGACCACCGCCGTACGCACGATGCGCGTCAGCTGCGCCGCGACGGGCAGGGACAGCGAGAGCGCCGGGAGCGTCATGCACTTGAGCCAGCCCGTGAAGGAGTCCGCCGGGTTGATGTAGCCGCCGGTCGGGAACCAGCCCTGCCCGACCGCCAGATACTGGATCATCAGCAGCGCCAGCCAGAACCCGGGCGCCGCCACGCCCGTCAGCGACACGACGCGGACGATCTGGTCGAGGAGCCGGTCGCGGTGGATGGCCGCCGTGACACCGAGTACCAGGGACACGACGACCGCGACCGCGAGGCCGAGGAACGTCAGCTGCAGCGTCAGCGGCAGCGCGGTGGTCACCTGGTCGACCACCGGCTGCCGGGTCAGGGCGCTGACGCCCATGTCGCCCCGGACGAGATCGCCCACGAAGTGGAAGTACCGCACGGGGAGCGGATCGAGCAGCCCGTTGCGCTCCCGGAAGTCGTGCAGCTGCTGCGGCGTCGGATTGGCGCCCTGGAAGAACGCCGACGCCGGATCGCTGTCCGAGAACCGCATCACGAGAAACACGAACAGAACGATGCCGAGCAGCAGCGGCACGAGCAGGACCAGACGGCGGGCCAGAATTCTGGCGATCACGACCACGGGCACGAACTCCCTTGCGAGAAAGCCGCGTTACGCGGGCTTGGCCTTGAGCACGTTGATCCCGGGATAGGGCTGCGCCTGCACACCGGTGATCTTCTTCGGGTCCCAAGCCGTCATCAGCTCGTTGTGCACGACCGGGTAGAGCACGGCCTGCTCGGCGACGATGTCGATGTACTCCTGGATCATCGTCTTCTTCTTCGCCGGGTCCGGCTCGCGCGTGGCCTGGTCCATCAGCTTGAAGAGGTGCTTGGCGTCGGAGCTGCCCGCCCAGCGCGCGTAGCCCATCCACAGGTTCGACGGGCCGTAGTTGTAATGCATGATCAGGTCGGCGTCGAGCCCGAACTGGTTGGGGTTCGAGGCGGCCGCCACGATCTGGTAGTCCTTCTTCTGGTCCATCTTCGTGAAGACGGCCGTGGTCTCCTGCGGGTCGAGCGTGGTCTTCACGCCGATCGCGTCCCACGAGGCCTTGATCGTCGGGAGACAGTCCATGATCCACGACACGTTGACGGACATCAGGGAGACCGAGAGCCCGCTGACCCCGGCGTCCTTGAGGAGCTTCTTCGCCTTGTCCGGGTCGTACTCGTACACCGTCTTCGCCGGCCGGTGGTCGGGGTTGCCCTCGTTCAGGAACGAACTCGCGCCCTTCCCGTGCCCCTTGAGTGCCACCTCGATCATCTTCTGCCTGTCGATGGCGTAGTGCAGGGCCTGACGCACCCGCACGTCGTCGAACGGCTTGTGCGCGGTGTTGAACATCAGGAAGAGGTTGTTCATCCCGGCGCCGCCCTCGACGGTGAGGCCGCCCTTCTTCAGCTGCGCGATGTTCGCGTACGGGATGTTGTCCGCGATCTGCGCGTCCGCGCTGCCACCGGAGATCTTCGCGACGCGTGGCGCCGCGTCCACGATGGTCAGCCAGTTCATCTTCTTGAACGACGCCTTGCGCGGCCCGTTGTAGTCCGCGAACGCCTCGAAGGTGGTGTTCGTCTTCGGCTGGTGCGAGGTCTGCCGGTACGGGCCCGAGCCCACCGCCTTGCCCTTGGTCGCGTCGTCCCACGCGCCCGGCTTCGAGAACACGTGCTTCGGCATGATCTTGGCGAGGGTCAGCCGCGCGGCGCCGTCCGGGAAGGGGAACTTGAGGACGAGCTCGACGGAGTCGTCACCCGTCTTCCTGACCTCCTTCAGCCAGCTTTCGAAGAAGCCCTTGGCGAGCGACTGCGTGCCCGGGTCGAGGATCCGGTCGAAGACGAACACCACGTCGTCCGCCGTGACGGGCTTCCCGTCGTGCCACTTGGCACCCTCGCGCAGAGTGAACTTCCAGGAGGTGGTGGCCAGTTCTGCATCCGTCGGCACCTTCGTGGCGAGCGCCGCGTAGGGCTCGCGCGTGATCGGGTCGGTGTCGAGGAGGCCCTCGTAGAGGTGCTGGTTGCCGGCCATGGCGAAGGCCGACGCGGTCTGCGTCGGGTCCCAGCTTCCGTCGTTGCCGTACCCGATGACGGCGGTCAGCGAGGATCCGCCGCCCTTGCCGTCGCCCGTGTCGTTGGTGGACTTCGGCCCGGACGAACAGGCCGACAGGGAGGTGGAGATGGCAGCGGCCGCGCCGAGGGCGCCGGTGTACTTGAGGAAGGATCGGCGGCCGGTCGGCTCGTGGTCGCTCATGGTGCCTCCAGAGAGGGAGATGCGCGGGAGATCCAACGTCCTACGTCTTGGTAGCGACGTGACCATAAGAGCGCCGCGAGGGCCGGTCAAGGGATCGCGCAGAGAAGCCCGGAGAGCTCCGGGCGCCGGGCGGGAAGAAGTTTGGTCCCGACATGGGACGTGGGACGTCTGCTGCGCCTACGATGCGGCGCATGTCTGAGGAGCCCAGGAACCCGGCGATACGGCACCGCCGCGTCAGTCAGCAGGTACAGCGCGCGGTCACACAGCTCATCCTGGACAGAGGACTGCGGCCCGGCGAACTGCTGCCCACCGAGGCCGAGCTGATGGAGTCGCTCGGCGTCAGCAGAAACTCCGTACGCGAGTCCCTCAAGGCCCTCCAGGCACTCGACATCGTCGAGATCCGACACGGCTACGGCACCTACGTCGGACAGGCCTCCCTCACCCCGCTCGCCGACGGCCTCACCTTCCGCACCCTGCTGCGGCCCGCCTCCGACGCGCACGCCCTCGCCGAGATCCTCCAGGTCCGCGAGATCCTCGAGGAGGGCCTGATCCGCAGGGTCGCCGCGGCCCCGCTCCCGCCGGAGATCCTCGACCGGCTCGACGACATCGTCCGGAAGATGGCCGCCGCGGGCCAGGCCGACGAACCCTTCGCCGACCTCGATCGGGACTTCCACGAGACGCTCTACCGCTCGCTGGGCAACGAGCTGATCCCGCAGCTCCTCGGCGCGTTCTGGAACGTCTTCGACCGTGTCGCCGGCGCGCGCTCCTGGTCCAGCGACCCCGACCCCGACGTCACCGTCAGCCGCCACCGCGACATCGTCACGGCTCTGCGCGCCCAGGACGCCGCGGGCGCGCAGCGGGCCATGGCACACCACTTCCGGGGCATCGAGGCACGCGCGGAACAGGAGACGAGAGGCGTCGAGTGAGCGTGCTGGATTTCTGTGGAGTTACGCGCGCACATTCCCCCTGGTTCAAACAGCATCGAGCATCCCTGTTCCGAATGGCGTGTTCGAATTCGCGCGCGCCGCATAGAGCCCAGAGGTCGTTCCCACTCTAATTGGCACGCGTACTCGCCGGTGTGGGATGCGTGGAATTCGACGGCGGCGGGGAGCCATCTGACATGGGCGGAACGGCGGCCCGGGCACGCGGTCACAGGCGCGGGAAGAGCTGCGCGAATACCCGCGGCGGAGGTCGGCAATTGCCTCTCGCGGCACACCGCCGACGATTCAGCGCCGCGTCCCGTGTCCGCTTGTGGAATGTGGCCGTTGTTTCGGTTGACGCCGCCGCCCGCCGGGAAACGCATGGAACGTATGGACAGGAGCCACCGCCGATGAAGCCGCCAATCGGTTCTTACGCCGTCGACATCAGCACCGGACAGGTGGGCCGGGTCATGGGGCACGAGGGTCCGTACGTTCAGCTCCGGCCCTTCGGAGGCGGCCGCGAATGGGACTGCGCCCCGGACACGGTGCGGGTGGCGACGACCTCCGAACGGCTGCGGGCGGCAACGGCCTATGCGAACGCCAGAAGCCGCGGCGAGGTCTCCTGACCCCCGTTCACAGATCCCCGACGCCATCCTTCACAGGTCCCCCGACCCCACCCCATCGGCGTAGGCGAGAATGGGCCCATGAGCCTGTTCCGCGACGACGGCATCGTGCTGCGCACCCAGAGGCTGGGTGAAGCGGACCGCATCATGCTGTTTTCTCCCGGGGGCCGACCCCCGTACCCCCAGTCGGAATCCTGCGGGGGTGCGTGATGAGCCTGTTCCGCGACGACGGCATCGTGCTGCGCACCCAGAAGCTGGGCGAAGCGGACCGCATCATCACGCTGCTCACCCGCAATCACGGGCGCGTGCGCGCCGTGGCGCGCGGTGTGCGGCGCACCAAGTCCAAGTTCGGCGCCCGGCTCGAACCCTTCTCGCACGTCGACGTGCAGTTCTTCGCGCGGGGCAGCGAGTTGATTGGGCGCGGGCTGCCCCTGTGCACCCAGAGCGAGACCATCGCCCCCTACGGCGGCGGCATCGTCAGCGACTACGCCCGCTACACCGCCGGCACCGCCATGCTGGAGACCGCCGAGCGCTTCACCGACCACGAGGGCGAGCCGGCCGTCCAGCAGTACCTGCTCCTGGTGGGCGGGCTGCGGACCCTCTCCAGAGGCGAGCACGAACCCCACCTCGTCCTCGACGCCTTCCTGCTGCGCTCCCTCGCCGTGAACGGCTACGCCCCGAGTTTCGGCGACTGCGCGAAGTGCGGCCTCCCGGGCCCCAACCGGTTCTTCTCCGTCGGAGCGGGCGGCTCGGTTTGCGTCGACTGCCGGGTACCGGGCAGCGTCGTACCCTCACCGCAGGCCCTCGTCCTCCTCGGCGCGCTGCTGACCGGCGACTGGGAGACGGCGGACGCGTGCGAGGCACGCTTCGTGAGAGAGGGCAGCGGACTGGTGTCGGCGTATCTGCACTGGCACCTGGAGCGCGGACTGCGCTCCCTGCGTTACGTAGAGAAAAGCTAGAACTGAGCTAGGGGAGAGCCCACATGGCACGTCGCGGAATTCTCGGACGGTCCCGCCGTGAGTACAAGACGCCCGAACCGCACCCGACGGGCGCGCGGCCGCCGAAGATCCCCGGCGAGCTGGTGCCGGAGCACGTCGCCATCGTGATGGACGGCAACGGCCGGTGGGCGAAGGAGCGCGGGCTGCCGCGCACGGAGGGCCACAAGGTCGGCGCCGAGCGGGTCATGGACGTCCTCCAGGGCGCGATCGAGATGGGCGTCGGCGCGATCTCGCTCTACGCCTTCTCCACGGAGAACTGGAAGCGCTCACCCGACGAGGTCCGCTTCCTCATGAACTTCAACCGCGACTTCATCCGCAAGACCCGCGACCAGCTCGACGAGCTGGGCGTACGGGTGCGCTGGGTGGGCCGCATGCCCAAGCTGTGGAAGTCGGTCGCCCAGGAGCTGGAGATCTCCCAGGAGCAGACCAAGGGCAACGACAAGCTGACCCTGTACTTCTGCATGAACTACGGCGGCCGCGCCGAGATCGCCGACGCCGCGCAGGCCATCGCCGAGGACGTGAAGGCGGGCCGCCTCGACCCGTCGAAGGTCAGCGAGAAGACCTTCGCGAAGTACCTCTACTACCCGGACATGCCGGACGTCGACCTGTTCCTGCGCCCCAGCGGCGAGCAGCGCACCTCCAACTACCTGCTGTGGCAGAGCGCTTACGCCGAAATGGTGTTCCAGGACGTCCTGTGGCCCGACTTCGATCGTCGTGACCTGTGGCGCGCCTGCCTCGAGTACGCCTCCCGGGACCGCCGCTTCGGTGGAGCGATGCCGAACGAGGAACAGATCGCCAACAGCTGATCAGACGGCTGTGGGGGGTACTCGGAAGTACCCCCCACAGCACACGCAGGAAACGGTGCTCAGCTCTCCGCGGCGGCGCCCGCGCACTCCGCGCACGTACCGAAGATCTCCACCGTGTGCGCCACGTTCACATACCCGTGCTCCGCGGCGATCGTCTCGGCCCACTTCTCCACGGCCGGGCCCTCGACCTCGACCGCCTTGCCGCACACCCGGCACACCAGGTGATGGTGGTGCTCGCCGCTGGAGCAGCGCCGGTAGACGGCCTCGCCGTCCGACGTGCGCAGAACATCGACCTCGCCCGCGTCGGCGAGGGACTGCAGGGTGCGGTAGACGGTCGTCAGACCCACCGAGTCACCCTTGTGCTTGAGGACGTCGTGGAGCTCCTGGGCACTGCGGAACTCGTCCACCTCGTCGAGCGCCGCCGCCACGGCCGCACGCTGGCGGGTCGACCTGCCTCGAACCGGGGCTCCCACTGTTGCCTCCTCGGATTTACTGCCGGCGGCCCATTGTGCCAGGCCGCACGGTGCCCGGGTCAGACCTCGGCCCCGGCCTGACCGGGGATCCGGCCCGGAATCGCGCACTCCGCCGGGTCGCCGGCCGCGCTCGCCGCCGCCCGCGCCCTGCGCCTGGCCAGCGGAGTGGCGATCAGGCTGAAGACGATGAACGCCGCGATGGTCAGCAGCACGATCGTCGCGCCGGGCGGGATCTCGACGTAGTAGTTGGTGATCGTGCCGCCCAGCGTCGTGGTGACGCCGATGGCCACGGCGATCGCGAAAGTCGCCGCGAAGCTCCGCGTGAGCTGCTGCGCGGCCGCCACCGGGACCACCATCAGCGCGGACACCAGGAGCAGACCCACGACGCGCATCGCGACGGTGACGGTCGCCGCCGCGGTCACCGCGACGAGCAGGTTCAGGACGCGCACCGGCAGGCCGGTGACCCGGGCGAACTCCTCGTCCTGGCTGACCGCGAACAGCTGCCGGCGCAGACCGATCGTGACCGCGGCGACGAATCCGGCGAGGACGCAGATCGACACGAGGTCGCTCTGCGAGACGGTCGACAGCGAGCCGAAGAGATAACTCTGCAGATTCGCCGTGGAACCGCCGGGGGCGAGGTTGATCAGCATCACGCCGCCCGCCATACCTCCGTAGAAGAGCATCGCGAGCGCGATGTCGCCGCGCGTCTTCCCGTACCAGCGGATCAGTTCCATGATCACGACGCCGACCACGGAGACCGCCATCGCCATCCACACGGGCGACGTGGAGAGCAGGAAGCCGAGGCCGACGCCCGTCATCGCGACATGGCCGATGCCGTCACCCATCAGGGCCTGCCGCCGCTGGACGAGATAGATGCCGATCGCGGGGGCGGTGATGCCCACCAGGACCGCGGCGAGCAGGGCCCGCTGCATGAAGGCGGAGTCGAGGAATTCCATGTCAGCTCAGCAGTCCTGTGCGTACGGGGGTGAGATCCGAGGTGTGTGGGTGGACGTGGTCGTGGCCCGGCAGCGCGTGCTGGCCGACCGCCTCCGGCGGCGGCCCGTCGTGCAGGACGCAGCCGTCGCGCAACACGACCGCACGGTCGATCAGCGGCTCCAGCGGGCCCAGCTCATGCAGGACGAGCAGCACGGACGCACCCGCCTCGACCTGCGCCCGCAGCGTCTTCGCGAGGATCTCCTGGCTCGCCAGGTCGACGCCCGCCATCGGCTCGTCCATGATCAGCAGCTCCGGCTCGGAGGCCAGGGCCCGCGCGATGAGGACGCGCTGGTGCTGGCCGCCGGAGAGCGCGTCCACCGAGTCCTTGGCACGGTCGGCCATCCCGACCAGGTCCAGCGCCCGGCGCACCGCCTCACGGTCCGCCTTGCGCAGCAGACCGAAGCGCGCCCGCGACAGCCGCCCCGAGGACACGACCTCGGTGACCGTGGCCGGCACCCCGCCCGCCGCGGTCGTCCGCTGCGGCACGTAACCGACCCGCGCCCAGTCCCGGAACCGCCGACGCGGCGTACCGAAGATCTCGACCTCGCCGCCGCTGACGGGCACCTGGCCGATCACGGTGCGCACGGCCGTCGACTTGCCCGAACCGTTGGCGCCGAGCAGGGCCACGACCTCACCGCGTCGCACGGTCAGGTCGATGCCGCGCAGCACCGGACGCGAGCCGAGCTCGGCCGTCACGCTGCGCAGGGCTATGACGGGCTCGCCGGCCTTCACCGATGCGTCCATGCCGCTGTCCTCCGTGGTCACTTGGCGCCGAGCGCCGTCTGCAGGGCCTTCAGGTTCGACTCCATGACCTGGATGTAGTCGTCGCCCTTGGACTTGTCGGTGATGCCCTCGAGCGGGTCGAGCACGGCGGTCTTGAGGCCCGCGTCGCCCGCGAGGGTCTTCGCCGTCCTGTCGCTGACGAGGGTCTCGTAGAAGACCGTGGTCACCCCGTCGGCCTTCGCCATGTTCTGGAGGTCCTTCACACGCGCCGCGCTGGGCTCGCTCTCCGGGTCGAGGCCGCTGATGGCCTCCTCGGTGAGCCCGTACCGCTCGGCGAGATAGCCGAAGGCCGCGTGGGTCGTGATGAACACCTTCGAATCGGTGTTCTTCAGCCCGTCCTCGAACCGTGTGTTCAGTCCGTCGAGCTTGCCGACCAGCGCCGCGGTGTTCTTCTTGTACGCCGCCGCGTGATCCGGGTCGGCCTTCTCGAAGGCCTTGCCCACACCCTCGGCGACCTCGGCGTACTTCACCGGGTCCAGCCAGATGTGCGGATCCCGGCCGCCCTCGCCGCCGTGCTCGTGGTCGTGCTCCTCGGCGTGTCCGCCGACCTCGGTGCCGTGCTTCTCCAGATGCGTCAGGGAAGCGGCATCGACCTTGGTCCTGATCCCGGACTGCTGTATCGCGTCGTCGACGGCCGGCTGGAGGCCCTTGAGATAGAGGGCGACACCCGCGTCCTGGAGCTGCGCGGTCTGCTTCGCGCTGATCTCCAGGTCGTGCGGCTCCTGGCCGGGCTTGGTCAGATTGGTGACGGCGACGTGGTCCCCGCCGATCTGCTCCGCGAGGTACTGCATCGGATAGAACGACGCCACCACCGCGAGCTTGCCGTCGCTGTTCCTGCCGTCACCCGAGGAGGCGGAGCAGGCCGACAGGGCCGTGATGCCGAGCACGGTGACGGAGGCGACGGCGGCGGTGGGTATGAGGCGTCGTACGTTCATGACACTCATTTTCAACAAATCTGGAAACGATTGTCAACAAGCAGTCGCCGCGATCACACCGAAACGGGCATCCCACCCCAGCCCGGGCTCGGGACCCCCAACCGATTTGATCCGGAGCCCCACGCCGCCGGTAACCTGAAGCATTCGCATTCGCTCTGAAGCAGCAGCTTCGTCGTCGTCGTAATGAAGAGAGCACCGTGGCCGCCGACAAGATCGACACCATCGTCAGCCTCAGCAAGCGCCGTGGCTTCGTCTACCCGTGCAGCGAGATCTACGGCGGCCAGCGCGCCGCCTGGGACTACGGGCCGCTGGGCGTCGAACTGAAGGAAAACCTCAAGCGCCAGTGGTGGCGCTACATGGTCACCTCGCGCGAGGACGTCGTCGGTATCGACTCGTCCGTGATCCTGGCGACCGAGGTCTGGCAGGCCTCCGGTCACGTCGCCACGTTCACCGACCCGCTCACCGAGTGCACCTCCTGCCACAAGCGGTACCGCGCGGACCACCTGGAGGAGGCGTACGAGGCCAAGCACGGCAAGCTGCCGGAGAACGGCCTCACCGACCTCAACTGCCCCAACTGCGGCAACAAGGGCACCTTCACCGAGCCCAAGCAGTTCTCGGGCCTGCTCTCCACGCACCTCGGCCCCACGCAGGACAGCGGCTCCATCGCCTACCTGCGCCCCGAGACCGCCCAGGGCATCTTCACCAACTTCGCCAGCGTCCAGCAGACCTCGCGCCGCAAGCCGCCGTTCGGCATCGCCCAGATGGGCAAGAGCTTCCGCAACGAGATCACGCCCGGCAACTTCATCTTCCGCACCCGCGAGTTCGAGCAGATGGAGATGGAATTCTTCGTCAAGCCGGGCGAGGACGAGAAGTGGCAGGAGTACTGGATGGAGCAGCGCTGGAACTGGTACACCGGCCTCGGCATGCGCGAGGAGAACATGCGCTGGTTCGAGCACCCGGCGGAGAAGCTCTCCCACTACTCCAAGCGCACCGCTGACATCGAGTACCGCTTCCGCTTCGGCGGAAACGAGTGGGGCGAGCTCGAGGGCGTCGCCAACCGCACGGACTACGACCTCTCCGCGCACTCCAAGGCCTCGGGCCAGGACCTCTCCTACTTCGACCAGGAAGCCGGCGAGCGTTACACCCCGTACGTCATCGAGCCCGCCGCCGGTGTCGGCCGCTCCATGCTCGCCTTCATGCTCGACGCCTACGTCGAGGACGAGGCGCCCAACGCCAAGGGCAAGATGGAGAAGCGCACCGTCATGCGCTTCGACCACCGCCTCGCCCCGGTCAAGGTCGCGGTCCTGCCCCTGTCCCGCAACCCGGAGCTGTCCCCGAAGGCCAAGGGACTCGCCACCGCGCTGCGCCAGAACTGGAACATCGACTTCGACGACGCGGGCGCCATCGGCCGCCGCTACCGCCGTCAGGACGAGATCGGTACGCCGTACTGCGTCACCGTCGACTTCGACACCCTCGACGACAACGCCGTCACGGTTCGCGAGCGCGACACCATGAAGCAGGAGCGGGTCTCCCTCGACCAGATCGAGGGCTACCTGGCGACGCGCCTCGTCGGCTGCTGATCACCCCTCGGGGACCAGGCACCACGGAAGCGGCCCAGGAGCGTGCACATCGCGCTCCTGGGCCGCTTCCGTCGTTCCCGGGCGGCCGCGGACGCCGGCGAGACGCACAACGCACCACAGAAACCCCCCTGTTGATATTGCTCTTGCTGCACACTCCTTGCGGAACGCACGCCCACAGGGGCGGCGGAGGAGGCGTCATGCTGCCGAACACCACCACGAGCAAGGTCAGCCGCTGGGACCAGCACGGCCGGGAGCACACGGTGCGAGTACAGCGCTCGGGCCCGCGCCGCACCATCAGATGCGACACCTGCGGCTGGCGGAAACCCGCCCAGTTCCTGCCCTGGCTCAAGGCCGAGGAGCACCTCGCCCAGGAGCACCAGGCGACGGTGGACCCGTCGGCCCAGGGGCCCCAGTAGGGCCGAATTGACACGGGGCCCGGACATCTCTAGAGTCCTCCGAGTTGTCACCCGGCCAGTCGGCCCCGCGACAACACCTCCGCCGCTCAAGCGGCACCCAAACAAGCAGCACGATCTCCCACCGGGAGTGAATTCGGCGCGCCCGAATTCAATTCGCGGTGGACTCGATGGCCCGATTAGGCGCCGCCGGGGGAATCCGCTAAAGTTTGGGACGTCGGAACGGCCCAACAGCCGCGAAGACAAGCCCCGCTGACTGGGAATCAGGCCCGAAAGGATCTGATAGAGTCGGAACCGCCGGAAAGGGAAACGCGGAAAGCCGAAAGGCTGGAGTGGAAACCTGAAAGGCACCGAGGAAATCGGACACGAAAGAGTCTGATAGAGTCGGAAACGCAAGACCGAAGGGAAACTGCCCGGAGGAAAGCCTGAGAGAGTCTCTCGGGTGAGTACAAAGGAAGCGTCCGTTCCTTGAGAACTCAACAGCGTGCCAAAAGTCAACGCCAGATTGACAACCCCGGCCCACATTGTGGGTTGGAGGTTCCTTTGAAAAAGTCCTCACTTCCACACCGGGGTGAGGCGCACTAGCGAGGACGCAGTGAATCGTGGGGATTATTCCTCCCGACGGTTCCGCTCTCGTGGTGTAGTCCCGATTACGGGAAAACATTCACGGAGAGTTTGATCCTGGCTCAGGACGAACGCTGGCGGCGTGCTTAACACATGCAAGTCGAACGATGAAGCCCTTCGGGGTGGATTAGTGGCGAACGGGTGAGTAACACGTGGGCAATCTGCCCTGCACTCTGGGACAAGCCCTGGAAACGGGGTCTAATACCGGATAGCACCCCCTCTCGCATGGGAGGGGGTTGAAAGCTCCGGCGGTGCAGGATGAGCCCGCGGCCTATCAGCTTGTTGGTGAGGTAGAAGCTCACCAAGGCGACGACGGGTAGCCGGCCTGAGAGGGCGACCGGCCACACTGGGACTGAGACACGGCCCAGACTCCTACGGGAGGCAGCAGTGGGGAATATTGCACAATGGGCGAAAGCCTGATGCAGCGACGCCGCGTGAGGGATGACGGCCTTCGGGTTGTAAACCTCTTTCAGCAGGGAAGAAGCGAAAGTGACGGTACCTGCAGAAGAAGCGCCGGCTAACTACGTGCCAGCAGCCGCGGTAATACGTAGGGCGCAAGCGTTGTCCGGAATTATTGGGCGTAAAGAGCTCGTAGGCGGCTTGTCACGTCGGTTGTGAAAGCCCGGGGCTTAACCCCGGGTCTGCAGTCGATACGGGCAGGCTAGAGTGTGGTAGGGGAGATCGGAATTCCTGGTGTAGCGGTGAAATGCGCAGATATCAGGAGGAACACCGGTGGCGAAGGCGGATCTCTGGGCCATTACTGACGCTGAGGAGCGAAAGCGTGGGGAGCGAACAGGATTAGATACCCTGGTAGTCCACGCCGTAAACGGTGGGAACTAGGTGTTGGCGACATTCCACGTCGTCGGTGCCGCAGCTAACGCATTAAGTTCCCCGCCTGGGGAGTACGGCCGCAAGGCTAAAACTCAAAGGAATTGACGGGGGCCCGCACAAGCAGCGGAGCATGTGGCTTAATTCGACGCAACGCGAAGAACCTTACCAAGGCTTGACATATACCGGAAAGCATCAGAGATGGTGCCCCCCTTGTGGTCGGTATACAGGTGGTGCATGGCTGTCGTCAGCTCGTGTCGTGAGATGTTGGGTTAAGTCCCGCAACGAGCGCAACCCTTGTTCTGTGTTGCCAGCATGCCCTTCGGGGTGATGGGGACTCACAGGAGACTGCCGGGGTCAACTCGGAGGAAGGTGGGGACGACGTCAAGTCATCATGCCCCTTATGTCTTGGGCTGCACACGTGCTACAATGGCAGGTACAATGAGCTGCGATGCCGCGAGGCGGAGCGAATCTCAAAAAGCCTGTCTCAGTTCGGATTGGGGTCTGCAACTCGACCCCATGAAGTCGGAGTTGCTAGTAATCGCAGATCAGCATTGCTGCGGTGAATACGTTCCCGGGCCTTGTACACACCGCCCGTCACGTCACGAAAGTCGGTAACACCCGAAGCCGGTGGCCCAACCCCCTTGTGGGGAGGGAGCTGTCGAAGGTGGGACTGGCGATTGGGACGAAGTCGTAACAAGGTAGCCGTACCGGAAGGTGCGGCTGGATCACCTCCTTTCTAAGGAGCACTTTGGCTGCCAGGCATTGTCTGGTGGTCCAAGAGCCATTTCGTCGGCAAATGTCCGACGGTGGTTGCTCAAGGGTGGAACGTTGACTATTCGACCGGGTTCACGGGTCGGAGGCTGTGAGTACTGCTCCTCGGAGCGTGGAAAGCATGATCTCCGGGCGGAACCGGGTCGGGCACGCTGTTGGGTGTCTGAAGGTACGGCCGAAACGGTCGCCTTCAGTGCCGACCCCAGTGCACTCGAATCTGCTGGTTCGGGGTGATGGGTGGTTGGTCGTTGTTTGAGAACTGCACAGTGGACGCGAGCATCTGTGGCCAAGTTTTTAAGGGCGCACGGTGGATGCCTTGGCACCAGGAACCGATGAAGGACGTGGGAGGCCACGATAGTCCCCGGGGAGCCGTCAACCAGGCTTTGATCCGGGGGTTTCCGAATGGGGAAACCCGGCAGTCGTCATGGGCTGTCACCCATACCTGAACACATAGGGTATGTGGAGGGAACGCGGGGAAGTGAAACATCTCAGTACCCGCAGGAAGAGAAAACAACCGTGATTCCGGGAGTAGTGGCGAGCGAAACTGGATGAGGCCAAACCATATGCGTGTGATACCCGGCAGGGGTTGCGCATGTGGGGTTGTGGGATCTCTCTTTCACAGTCTGCCGGCTGTGAGACGAGTCAGAAACCGTTGATGTAGGCGAAGGACATGCGAAAGGTCCGGCGTAGAGGGTAAGACCCCCGTAGTCGAAACATCAGCGGCTCGTTTGAGAGACACCCAAGTAGCACGGGGCCCGAGAAATCCCGTGTGAATCTGGCGGGACCACCCGCTAAGCCTAAATATTCCCTGGTGACCGATAGCGGATAGTACCGTGAGGGAATGGTGAAAAGTACCGCGGGAGCGGAGTGAAATAGTACCTGAAACCGTGTGCCTACAAGCCGTGGGAGCGTCGCTGTATGTGCTTGCACATGCAGTCGTGACTGCGTGCCTTTTGAAGAATGAGCCTGCGAGTTTGCGGTGCGTTGCGAGGTTAACCCGTGTGGGGAAGCCGTAGCGAAAGCGAGTCCGAATAGGGCGATTCAGTAGCGCGCTCAAGACCCGAAGCGGAGTGATCTAGCCATGGGCAGGTTGAAGCGGAGGTAAGACTTCGTGGAGGACCGAACCCACCAGGGTTGAAAACCTGGGGGATGACCTGTGGTTAGGGGTGAAAGGCCAATCAAACTCCGTGATAGCTGGTTCTCCCCGAAATGCATTTAGGTGCAGCGTCGTGTGTTTCTTGCCGGAGGTAGAGCACTGGATAGGCGATGGGCCCTACCGGGTTACTGACCTTAGCCAAACTCCGAATGCCGGTAAGTGAGAGCACGGCAGTGAGACTGTGGGGGATAAGCTCCATGGTCGAGAGGGAAACAGCCCAGAGCATCGACTAAGGCCCCTAAGCGTACGCTAAGTGGGAAAGGATGTGGAGTCGCACAGACAACCAGGAGGTTGGCTTAGAAGCAGCCACCCTTGAAAGAGTGCGTAATAGCTCACTGGTCTAGTGATTCCGCGCCGACAATGTAGCGGGGCTCAAGCGTACCGCCGAAGTCGTGTCATTGCGATATATACCCCCAACGGGGATCGTGATGGGTAGGGGAGCGTCGTGTGCCGGGTGAAGCAGCCGCGGAAGCGAGTTGTGGACGGTTCACGAGTGAGAATGCAGGCATGAGTAGCGATACACACGTGAGAAACGTGTGCGCCGATTGACTAAGGGTTCCTGGGTCAAGCTGATCTGCCCAGGGTAAGTCGGGACCTAAGGCGAGGCCGACAGGCGTAGTCGATGGATAACCGGTTGATATTCCGGTACCCGCTGTGAAGCGTCAAACATTGAATCAGGCGATGCTAAGTCCGTGAAGCCGTTCCGGACCCTTCGGGGAAAGGAAAGTGGTGGAGCCGACGGACCAGACTTGTAGTAGGTGAGTGATGGGGTGACGCAGGAAGGTAGTCCAGCCCGGGCGGTGGTTGTCCCGGGGTAAGGGTGTAGGCCGTGCGATAGGTAAATCCGTCGCACATTAAGGCTGAGACCTGATGCCGAGCCGATTGTGGTGAAGTGGATGATCCTATGCTGTCGAGAAAAGCCTCTAGCGAGTTTCATGGCGGCCCGTACCCTAAACCGACTCAGGTGGTCAGGTAGAGAATACCGAGGCGTTCGGGTGAACTATGGTTAAGGAACTCGGCAAAATGCCCCCGTAACTTCGGGAGAAGGGGGCCATCACCGGTGATTGAATTTACTTCATGAGCTGGGGGTGGCCGCAGAGACCAGCGAGAAGCGACTGTTTACTAAAAACACAGGTCCGTGCGAAGCCGTAAGGCGATGTATACGGACTGACGCCTGCCCGGTGCTGGAACGTTAAGGGGACCGGTTAGTGCACTTTCGGGTGTGCGAAGCTGAGAACTTAAGCGCCAGTAAACGGCGGTGGTAACTATAACCATCCTAAGGTAGCGAAATTCCTTGTCGGGTAAGTTCCGACCTGCACGAATGGCGTAACGACTTCTCGACTGTCTCAACCATAGGCCCGGTGAAATTGCACTACGAGTAAAGATGCTCGTTTCGCGCAGCAGGACGGAAAGACCCCGGGACCTTTACTACAGTTTGATATTGGTGTTCGGTTCGGCTTGTGTAGGATAGGTGGGAGACTTTGAACTCTGGACGCCAGTTCAGGGGGAGTCGTCGTTGAAATACCACTCTGGTCGTGCTGGATGTCTAACCTGGGTCCGTGATCCGGATCAGGGACAGTGTCTGATGGGTAGTTTAACTGGGGCGGTTGCCTCCTAAAGAGTAACGGAGGCGCCCAAAGGTTCCCTCAGCCTGGTTGGTAATCAGGTGTTGAGTGTAAGTGCACAAGGGAGCTTGACTGTGAGACCGACGGGTCGAGCAGGGACGAAAGTCGGGACTAGTGATCCGGCGGTGGCTTGTGGAAGCGCCGTCGCTCAACGGATAAAAGGTACCCCGGGGATAACAGGCTGATCTTCCCCAAGAGTCCATATCGACGGGATGGTTTGGCACCTCGATGTCGGCTCGTCGCATCCTGGGGCTGGAGTCGGTCCCAAGGGTTGGGCTGTTCGCCCATTAAAGCGGTACGCGAGCTGGGTTTAGAACGTCGTGAGACAGTTCGGTCCCTATCCGCTGTGCGCGTAGGAATATTGAGAAGGGCTGTCCCTAGTACGAGAGGACCGGGACGGACGAACCTCTGGTGTGCCAGTTGTCCTGCCAAGGGCATGGCTGGTTGGCTACGTTCGGAAAGGATAACCGCTGAAAGCATCTAAGCGGGAAGCCTGCTTCGAGATGAGTATTCCCACCCCCTTGAGGGGTTAAGGCTCCCAGTAGACGACTGGGTTGATAGGCCAGATCTGGAAGCCCGGTAACGGGTGGAGGTGACTGGTACTAATAGGCCGAGGGCTTGTCCTCAGTTGCTCGCGTCCACTGTGTTGGTTCTGAAACCACGAACAACCCCACGTTTGTCACAGAGCGTGGTGCGGTTGACAGTTTCATAGTGTTTCGGTGGTCATAGCGTGAGGGAAACGCCCGGTTACATTCCGAACCCGGAAGCTAAGCCTCACAGCGCCGATGGTACTGCAGGGGGGACCCTGTGGGAGAGTAGGACGCCGCCGAACTATTTTTGAAGAAAACCCCCGTAACGGATGAGAATCCTGTTACGGGGGTTTTCTGCGTTTCGGGGCCGGTCCCGGGCCGGCCGCCTCAGACCAGTCCCCCTTTTTTCGGCCGGACCTTTTCGGCCGGACCCCTTTCAGAGCCCGGCCGAGTGCTGTGGGGGATACGGTCTCAGGAATTCAAGCCGCGGAGGACGAGATCCGTGAGGGCTCTGAACTCCTCGTCGATGCCGGCCTTCTGCCACTCACCCGCGTACGCCGGATCGTGGAAACGGTTGGTCGCGTCGAATACCGCGCGGGCCGTCAGGGCGGGGTCGGGGTGAGGAAGGCTGAACTGCCCCTTGGCGATGCCGTCCTGAATGATGTGGTCGAGCTGCATGATCAGCTCACCGACGTGGAGTTCGACCACTCGGCTGTTCTCAGTGATCAGCACCTGGTACGTGGCGAAGAGCTGCGGATCGTCACCCGCCTTGCGGCGCTTGGCCGCGAACAGCGTCGCGAGCCACTGGCGCAACATGGCGGGTGCCGTCAGCGAGCCGTCTGTCATGAGCAGTTGCAGTTCGTTCGTGGTGCGGTCGAGCCAGCGCTTCGTGACCGCCTCGCGCAACTCTGCCTTCGTACCGAAATGCCGGTAGACGCTGCCGTGACTGACGCCGAGCGCGCGGGCCACGTCGACGACGTTCGCCTTGGCGGGACCATGCCGGCGCAGCACCTCCTCGGTCGCCTCGAGGATGCGCTCGGTGGTCAGGGTCTCGGTTGCCATGATGCCGACCGTACCGGGCGGTGATCAGCGCTCGCTGTCGAGGTGCGACATCTGTGCCTCGGGATAGCGGTCACCCGCGGCGGCACCGGCCGGCACGGCCTCCTCGATCGCGGCAAGGTCCGCCGAGTCCAGGTTGATGTCGAGGGCGCCGAGCGCCTCCGTCAGCCGGTCCCTGCGACGGGCGCCGACCAGGGGCACGATGTCGTTGCCGCGGCTGAGCACCCAGGCGATGGCTACTTGCGCGACGCTGGCACCCTTCTGTTCGGCGATCTTGCGCAGCGACTCGACGAGGTCGAGGTTGTGCTGGAGGTTCTCGCCCTGGAAGCGAGGGCTCATCCCGCGGAAGTCGTTCGGGGCGAGCTTGCGGTCCCGGCCGAAGTGTCCGGAGATCAGGCCGCGTGACAGGACCCCGTACGCCGTGATGCCGATGCCCAGCTCCCGGGCGGCCGGCAGGATGGCCTCCTCGATGCCGCGGGAGATCAGCGAGTACTCGATCTGCAGATCGGAGATGGGGGCGGTGGCGGCGGCACGCCGGATCGTGTCGGCGCCGACCTCGCTCAGGCCGATGTGCCTGACGTGTCCCTTCTCGACGAGCTCGGCGATGGCGCCGACGGTCTCCTCGATCGGTACGGCGGGGTCGACACGGGCGATCCGGTATACGTCGATGTGGTCGACGCCGAGGCGCTGGAGCGAGTACGCGGCGAAGTTCTTCACTGCGGCCGGCCGTCCGTCGTAGCTGGACCAGCCACCGTCCGGGTCTCGCAGAGCGCCGAACTTCACGCTGGTCAGCGCCTTCTCGCGGTGTGTGGTGGGGGCGGTGCGCAGGGCCTCCCCGATGAGCATCTCGTTGTGCCCCATCGCGTAGAAGTCTCCGGTGTCGAGCAGCGTGATGCCGGCTGCGAGGGCCGCGTGGATGGTGGCGATGGACTCGCCCCGGTCGGCCTCGCCGTAGAGCGCGGACATCCCCATGCAGCCGAGCCCGATGGCGGAGACCTCGGGACCGGTGGAGCCTAGAGGGCGGGGGTGGAGGGTGGGAGAGGTGGGGGACATCGGGCGCTCCTTAGATCGGTGATCGGTGCCGCCGATTCGATGGTTCTGTGTTCCCTAGCCACGATGACATGACAGCTGACAGCTTTCAATATCTGTCAGCTGTCATCTGTTATCCGTCACTCGTCATCCGTCACCTGCTAACTGATGCCAGTCACCTGTCATCCGACATGCGAGGGGTGGGAGCGAGTGACGGTCAGCCCTGGTCAGCCCCTGGTCCGCCCCGGGTCGGCCCTGGTCATCGCGGGGCGGCCTCGGGCGGCGCAGGGCTCAGCTCACTGTTCGTGGCAGTCTCAAGCTCAGTGCTGTCGTCAGGGCTATGCCCGCCAGTTGCACCAGCAGGGTTGTCACCAGTGCGTCTCGCATGCCCAGGCTCGGGGTCAGGGTGAGGAAGAGGGAGCCGAGTGTGGCTACGCCGAGGGCCAGGGCCGACTGCTGCGTGGTGATCATGACGCCGCTGCCCACTCCCGCCCGCGTCGCCGGTACCTCGGACAGGATGAGCCGGAAGAGTATGGGGAGTTGGAGTGCCTGGCCCGCGCCCGCGAGCGCGGCGCCCGGCATCAGTTCGAGGACGCCCAGGTCGGGCCAGGTCCGCCAGGCCGCGAGGGCGATGAGGGCCACGCCGGCCCCCTGGATGATGCCGCCCGCCGTGACGATCCGGGTGCCGTAGCGGGCGATGAGGCGCGGGCCCGCGAGAGATACGGCGAAGAAGACCGCGGCCATCGGCGCGAGAGCCAGGCCCGCCGGTACGGGGCCGAGGTGTTCGCCCTGCTGGAGCGCCACCGCGATCACGAACATGAAGCCGCTGAACCCGATGGAGAACGGCACGATCATGATCAGGCCGCGGCGCAGTGAGACGAGGGCGAAGAGGCTGGGCGGGACCAGTGGGGTGCGGCCGTGCCGGTCTGCCCGGCGTTCCACCTGGTAGAAGGCGTACGCGAGGAAGGGGAAGACCGCCAGTAAGAGCCATGTCCACAAGGGCCAGCCGGCCGCCCTGCCCTCGGTCAGGGGTGCGAGGAGCGTGAGCAGGGACGCGGCGAGGAGCAGCGTGCCGGGGCCGTCGACCGGTTCGGGGCGCGGGGAGCGGGTCTCGGGGACGGCGCGGGCTGCCAGGAAGAGGCCGACCAGGACGACGGGCACGTTGACCAGGAACACCGACCGCCAGCCGGTTCCGAAGACGTCCGCTGCGACGAGGACGCCGCCCAGGATCTGGCCGACGACCATGGACAGGCCCGCCGTGGCCCCGTACAGGCCCATGGCCTTCGCCCGGCGCCGGCCCGTCGTCGTCGACTGGATGGTGGCGAGGACCTGCGGGAGCATCGCGGCCGACGCGGCGCCCTGCGCGACGCGCGCGGCCACGAGGGTCCAGGCGTCGGGGGCGAGGCCGCAGGCCAGTGAGGTCAGGCCGAAGGCGATCATGCCGCCGAGGAACAGCCTGCGCCGGCCGAAGAGGTCGCCGAGCCGCCCGCCGAGGACGAGCAGGACGGCGTACGCGAGTCCGTAGCCCGCGACGACGAGTTCGAGGAGTGCCTCGCCGGCGGCCAGGTCGTGGCCGATGGTGGGCAGGGCGACGTTGACGATGAAGAAGTCGATGAGGGGGAGCGCCGCGCCGACCAGCACGGTGAAGAGCCCGAGTCCGCCGAGTGCCGGTGGGGCCGTGGCGGTGCGGGCTGTGGTGGAGACAGAGAGGGAACGGGTCCCGGTTCCGGTCATGGGTACCAGCGTCGTCCGGCGCTCAGACTGGTACCAGAGTGTTCTTATCCTGGTAGAAGGACTACCTGGCAACAGGCTCAGTGGCGCGGCAGGCTGGAGGCATGACCACGATGGCGCGGACGACGAAGGCGACTGCGGCGCAGGAGCAGGCACAGGCACCGGGGCAGGCACAGTCACAGGGGCAGGGGCAGGCCGGTGGGTTCTCGCGTGAGTCGCCCAAGCGGGAGTCCGAGATCCGGCGGCATGAGCTCGCCGACTTTCTGCGCAGCCGTCGCGCCGGCATCACCCCCGAGCAGGTCGGGCTGCCGCGTGGCCGGCGCCGGCGTACTCCTGGGCTGCGGCGTGAGGAGATCGCCCAGCTGTCCGCGGTCGGGGTCACCTGGTACACGTGGCTCGAACAGGCTAGGGACATTCAGGTGTCGGTGCAGGTCCTGGACGCGCTGGCCCGCACGCTGCTCCTCGACACGAGTGAGCGCGCGCATCTCTTCCAGCTCGCCGGGGCCGTCGATCCGTCGCCCGCGTCGAGCTGCCAGACGGTCACGCCGGCGCTGCGGCTGATGCTGGAGAAGTTGGAGCCGCTGCCCGCGTGCATCCAGAACAGCCGGTACGACATCCTCGCGTACAACCGCACGTACGGGCGGCTGCTGTGCGACCTGGACACGGTGGCACCCGAGGACCGCAACTGCATGGTGCTGATCTGCACGAACGAGCAGTGGCGGAAGTCGTTCGTGTTCCTGGAGGACACGATCCGGCTGATGGCGGCCAAGTTCCGTGCGTCGATGGCCGGCCATCTGGGCGAGCCCGCCTGGGAGTTGCTGCTCAAGCGGCTCGAGGACGAGTCGCCGGAGTTCCGTGAGGCGTGGCAGCTGCACGAGGTGGTGGGCACGCGCAGCAAGACGAAGTACTTCCGCAACGCGCACGTCGGGCCGATGTCCCTGGTCCACACCGATCTGTGGCTCGGCCCGGACCAGGGGGCCCGTCTGGTGACGTACACGCCCGCCGACGAGGAGTCCCGCGAGCGGCTCGACCGGCTTCAGGAGCTGGCGCCGGCCGTGGCCTCCTGAATTTCCGGGTCTCACCGGCACCGGGCGGTCGGTGAGGAGAGGAGGCCGGCCAGGAGTGCGGTGACGCGGCCCACGAGAAACCTTCAGGCCTCGTGGGCCGGGCGTCGGCCACTTCAGGACTTGGCGCCGGCCGTGGCCTGCTGAATTTCCGGCTGTTCCAGGCAGCGGGCGGTGCGCTCGGCGGTGGCGCGTGCCCAGCGGCCGCTGGTGAGGAGGCCGACCAGGAGGACGGCGAGGCCGCAGCCCACGATGATCCACCAGCCGCCCCGGCTCGCGTCGACGAACGTGGTCGCGTACGAGGACGTGCCGACGCCCGACGCGACGCCCGACGCGATGCCTGACGCGAGGACCGCGCCGATGACGGCGACGCCGAGGGTCTGGCCGATCTGCCGGCTGGTGGAGGCGACCGCGGCGGCGACGCCGGCCTGCGCGCGGGGCATGCCCGAGACGGCGGTGTTGGTGATGGGGGCGTTGACGAAGCCGAAGCCGAGACCGAACAGGACGTAGCCGATGAAGCGGGTCACGTTCGACGTCTCCGCCTCGAACGCGGCGAACAGCACGCCGCTCGCCGTCATCGCGATGCCCGCGACGAGCAGCGGGATCCTGGGGCCGCGGCTGCCGACGATGCGGCCGGAGATCGGGGCGCACACCAGGGTCATGGCCGCCATCGGCAGCATCCACAGGCCGGCGTCGAGGGCATTGAGGCCGCGTACGTTCTGCAGGTAGAGCGTCGACAGGAACAGGAATCCGCCGAGCGAGGCGAACGCGCTGATCGCGATCACCGTGGCGCCGCTGAAGGGTGCCGAGCGGAAGAAGCGCAGGTCGATGAGGGGTTCGTCGCGGCGTGGCTCGTAGGCGATCAGACCGACGAGGGCCGCGAGGGCGAGCAGCGCGAACGTCACGATGACCGGGGACGTCCAGCCCGCGGCGGGGGCCTCGATGATCGCGTAGGTGAGGGAGCCGAGGAGCGTCATGACGAGGAGCTGGCCGACCGGGTCGGGGCGGCGCGGCTTGGGGGCGCGGGACTCGGGGACGTAGCGCATGGTCAGCAGGAGGGCGGCGAGGCCCACCGGCAGGTTGATCCAGAAGATGGAACGCCAGCCGACCGAGTCGACGAGGACGCCGCCCACGATGGGGCCGGCGGCCATGGAGATGCCGACGACGCCGCCCCAGACGCCGATGGCCCGGGCGCGTTCGCGGGGCTCGGTGAACGTGTTGGTGATGATCGACATGGCGACGGGGTTGAGCATCGAGCCGCCGACCGCCTGGACCATGCGGAATGCGATGAGGGACTCCAGATTCGGCGCCACGGAGCACAGCACCGAGCCCACGGTGAAGATCACCAGGCCGGCCTTGAATATCCGGCGGCGTCCGATCCGGTCGGCGGTCGAGCCCGCCAGCATCAGGAGCGAGGCGAGGACCAGCGTGTACGCGTCGATGGTCCACTGCATGCCGGAGACGCTCGCGCCGAACTCCTTCTGCATGCTCGGCAGCGCGACGTTCAGAACGGTGTTGTCGAGGCTGACGATCAGCAGGCTCATGCAGCAGATCGCGAGGACGAGCAACCGCCGGCGGTGGGTCAGTGGAGGGGGCATGCAATCGACGGTAGCCCGACCGCGGGCGGGGCCGCCCGCCAGGTGGGGGACAATGGAGAACCGTCCCTGCCCGCCGTCCCACGTTTTCGGAGAGCCCGCCCGATGTCCCAGCAGCTCACCATCGGTCCGCACCTCGTGCAGCCGCCTGTGGTCCTCGCGCCCATGGCCGGGATCACGAACGCGCCCTTCCGCACCCTGTGCCGGGAGTATTCCGGCGGCAAGGGTCTCTTCGTGAGCGAGATGATCACGACGCGGGCGCTGGTCGAGCGCAACGAGAAGACCATGCAGCTCATCCGTTTCGACGCGAGCGAGCAGCCGCGGTCGATCCAGCTGTACGGCGTCGATCCGGCGACGGTCGGTAAGGCCGTCCGGATGATCGCCGAAGAGGATCTCGCGGATCACATCGACCTGAACTTCGGCTGTCCGGTCCCGAAGGTGACGCGCAAGGGCGGCGGCTCCGCGCTCCCTTACAAGCGCAATCTGCTGCGGGCCATCCTGAAGGAGGCCGTCAGCGGGGCCGGGGACCTGCCGGTCACGATGAAGATGCGCAAGGGCATCGACGACGACCACATCACGTTCCTCGACGCGGGCCGGATCGCCGTCGAGGAGGGCGTCACGGCGATCGCCCTGCACGGGCGCACCGCGGCACAGCACTATGGCGGTACCGCCGACTGGGACGCCATCGCGCGTCTGAAGGAGCACGTCCCGGAGATCCCCGTGCTCGGCAACGGTGACATCTGGTGCGCCGACGACGCGGTGCGGATGATGCGCGAGACCGGCTGCGACGGTGTCGTGGTGGGGCGCGGTTGCCTGGGCCGGCCGTGGCTGTTCGGGGATCTCGTCGCCGCATTCGAGGGCACGGGTGCGCCCGCGGCGCCCGACCTGCGCAAGGTCGCCGACGCGATGGTGCGGCACGCGGGTCTGCTCGGTGAGTGGATCGGCGACGAGGCACGCGGTGTCATCGACTTCCGTAAGCACGTGGCCTGGTATCTGAAGGGCTTCTCGGTCGGCTCCGAGATGCGCAAGCGGCTCGCCGTGACGTCGTCGCTCGACGAGCTGCGCTCGGGGCTCGACGAGCTGGACCTCGATCAGGCGTGGCCCGTGGGCGCGGACGGGCCTCGCGGCCGTACGTCCGGCAACAACCGGGTGGTTCTGCCGGACGGCTGGCTCAAGGACCCGTGGGACTGTGCGGGCGTCAGTGAGGACGCGGAGCTGGACACGTCCGGGGGGTGACTGGTCGTGGGGGAGGTGTTCTCTCTCCCCCCGCCCCGCCCCTTCCCGGAACCGGGGGCTCTGCCCCCGGACCCCCGGTCGCTCAAACGCCGCGACCGGCTGAAGGACCTCGGTCACCCGAAGGACCTCGGTCACCCGAAGGCGCCGTCACCCAATGACCTCGTCGCCCGAAGGCGCCGGTCGCCCAAAGCTCCCGTCGACGCAAGACGCCGGTCGCCCGAAGGCGCCGTCACCCCATGACCTCGTCGCCCGAAGGCGCCGGTCACCCAAGGGCGCCGGTCACTCGAAGCTCCCGTCATCTCAAGGCGCCGGGTCGCCGCAAGACGCCGGTCACCTCAAGGCCCCCGGCACCCAAAGCCCCCCGGCACCCAAAGCCCCCGTCGCCAAACACCTAAAAGACCGCCGTGAGCAGTGCGAGCGGCGCCGCTGCCGAGCGTGACTCGCGCTCGCACGCGTGCGGGTAGGGGACGGGCTCCGGGTACGCCTCGCGCGCGTACCCGGCGAGCACCTCGGGCAGCCGGTGGCCCGAGGCCGCGGCCGCATCCACCAGCGCGTGCGCCACCGTCCGCGCCTCGTCGTGCAGCCCGTAGCGGGCGAGCCCGAGCGCGATCAGGGCGTTGTCGTGCGGCCACACCGAACCCCGGTGGTGGGAGAGCGGGTGGTACGCCGCCTGACCGGCAGCGAGCGTGCGCACCCCCCAGCCGGAGAAGAAGTCGGGCTCCAGGAGACGCCGGCCGACCACCTCCCCGTACTCCTTGTCGAGCAGGCCGGACCACAGGAGGTGGCCCGCGTCGGACGCCAGCGCGTCCACGTGCCGGCCGTCGCCGTCCAGGGCGAGCGCCGGGAACGCGCGGTCCGCCATCCAGAAGTCCCGCTGGAACCGGTCCCGCAGGTCGGTCGCCGCCTGCTCCAGGAGGTCCGCGTACACCGGGTCGTTCCAGACGGTGCGGGCCAGCGCGGCGGTGCGGCGCAGGGCGTCGTACGCGTAGCCCTGGGCGCCCGCCGCCGTCACGGGCCCCGTGGGGCGGCTGCCGTCGGCCGAACAGATGGCGCCCGGTGAGTCCTTCCAGTTCTGGTTGGCGAGGCCGCCTCGGTCGGCGCGATAGACGAGGTAGCCGCGTGAGGTGAGGCCGCCGTGGTCGAGCATCCAGCTGACGGCGGCCCGCGCGTGCGGTTCGAGGCGGCGGGCCGTCGCCACGTCGCCGGTCCGGTCCGTGTACGCGCCGAGCAGGACGAGGAACAGGGGAGTCGCGTCGACCGAGCCGTAGTAGCGGGCGAACGGGACCTGTCCGAAGTGCGCCAGCTCGCCGTGCCGCATCTCGTGGACGATCTTGCCGGGCTGGGCGACGGCGTCCTCCGTGGACTCCGTGGCCTGCGTCGCGGCGAGCACAGGGAGCGTCGCGGCGGCCAGGCCCGGCCGGTACGGGAGGGCGAACAGGGAGGTCAGGAGCGCGTCCCGGCCGAGGAGTGTGAGGAACCAGGGGACGCCGGCGCCCGGCACGCTGAGCCGCTCGCCGTCCGGGCCGGTGGCCGGCACCTGGAGCACGGCCAGGTCGGCCAGGCCCCTCGTGCAGGCCGCGGCGAGACCGGGCCAGGCGGCGGGCAGTGTGATGTCCCGCGTGAAATCCTCGGTGCGCGCGGCGAGTTCGGCCGCCGCGTCGGCGGGGGACGCGGGGACCGGGGTGCCGGGGGCGCCGTGCGGACGGGCCGCGACGCGCAGGCTCAGGTCGGCCGTGCCGTGCCCGGCCAGTTCGAGGGCCCAGACGAGTCGGCGGGCGCCGGTGCCGGTCTCCTCGACGGCGTCGGGCGCGGGTTCTGCGGTCACCGTGGTCGACGAGCGCCACTCGCCCCGCCGGTACCCGAAGCGGACGCCGTCCTCCAGCGCCGACCGGGAGCGGACGGCGCCCGTCTTCGTGTAGGTGCGGTGGTCGGCGCGCAGCTCGAACTGGTCGGTGAAGTCGGCGTCGACGGTCAGCGCGAGTCGTACCGTCGTCGGCGCCGCGCGATTGGAGACGACCCGCAGGGTTTCTACGAACGCGCTGTCCGCCACGGCCTGTTCGCGGAAGAGCGTGTATGCGGGCGGCTCCAGGCGGCCGCCGCGCGGCACGAGCACACAGTGCGCCACGCCCTCACCGGCGCCGGTCCGCCCGGCCTTGTCCCCGCCCGGCGGTCCGGCGGGTGTGAGTACCTCGGGCGCGGCGCCGTCCGCGGTGAGCTGCCAGCGGCTGAGGTGCCGGCCGTCGCGCACGAACAGGCCGTCGGGCGAGCCGGATCCGCGTACGCCGCTGATGTCGCCGCTCGGGCCGATCGCCGCGAACGTGGCTCCCCGCACGAGCAGTTGATGCTGTCGGTCCGTCATCCCCAGGTCCCTCCCTCGTGCCGCTCCCGCGGCTCCTGCAGCAGATCCAGGGCGAGCGCGGCGCTCCAGGCGAAGCCGCGCGCGCCGCAGCCGTGTCCCGTGTACGGATCCACGTATTCGGCGAAGGCCGTGTCGAGCGCAGTGCCGAGCAGCGCCGTGCGCAGGCGTTCGGCCTCCGCGTGCTCGCCGTGGAGGCGCAGGCCGCGCTCGATGAGCCAGTTCGTGTTGAACCAGGCCGGTCCGCGCCAGTAGCGGTGGGGGTCGAAGGCCGGTCCCGTCAGGTCGTAGCTCGGCACGAGCCGCACCGCCGTGCCGAGGCCGAAGCGGGGGCCGCGGGCGGTGCGCAGCAGGCCGGCGGTCACGTGCCGGGGGAGCGTCGGCAGGATGAGCGGGATCAGACCGGAGACGCCGTACTCCGGGATCAGGGCCGGGGGTGACATCGGCCCCGTGGCCGCGCGGGAGGTGTCGTGTCCCGGTGCGCGGGAGGTGTGGTGGCTGTCGGTCGCGCGCAGGTCGCGGCAGAAGAACATGCCCGTCGCCGGGTCCCACAGGCGCTCGACCAGCGCTGCCGTGAGGCGTTCGGCGCGGGCGTGGCGGGCCGTGCCCGTGGCGCCGAGTTCGCAGGCGATACGGGCGAGGGCGTGCTCGGAGGCGATAAGGAGGGCGTTGAAGGAGGGGTCCTCGACGGCGAACTCGCCCGGCCCGTCGGCGTATTGACTGTCCCGGTAGTCAGTCGCGAGGCGCACGTACCGTCCGTAGTCGAGGTCGGTGGGCCGGTCGTCGGGAGTGCCGTGCTCCAGGTCGGCGCGGCGGAACGCGCGCGCGGGGGCCGGGGCGATCCGGCTCAGCGGGGCGTCCCAGCAGGGGCTGTTGTCCATGCCCTGCTCCCAGGGGTGGATCACCGAGGCGAGGCCGCCGCCGCCCAGGTCCCTGCGGTGCAGGAGATAGCGGTGCCAGGCCGCGAGCTTCGGATGGATGCGGGCCAGGAACGAGCGGGACCGGGACAGCCCGGGGTCGGCGCGGTGCACGAGCCACGCGGCAAGCGCGTGCACCGGCGGCTGCACGATGCCGGAGGTCTGCACGGCGCGCGGCGCACCGGCCGCCCGGCCCGAAGTGGAGGAGCGCCAGAAGTCGGGGCTGGGAAAGTAGGCGTCGAGAGGGACGGAGGGGTTGAACACGATGTGCGGCACCCGGCCGTCGCCCCACTGGGCGGCGAACAGCGTCTCCAGCTCCAACTGGGCGCGCAGCGGCGCAACATGGCGTGACCCGATGGCCACGAACGCGGAGTCCCATGACCACTGGTGCGGATAGAGGGTGCGGGAGGGGACCGTGGACGTGCCCGTCCAGTTCGTCTCCAGCACCCGCGCGGCCCGTTCGTGCAGCGCGGCCCGCTCGCGCGGGGGAGCGGCGGCGGCATCGCAGGCGCGGCGCGGAGCCGCACCGGTCCGCCGGGTTGTGCGGTCCACACGAACTCCCACGGTCTGTCAGTTAAGCCGTATCCAGAATAGAGTTACGTCTACTTAACCAGCAAAACCAAATATGTAACGCGCAGTTGACGAACGCAAGGGGTGCGCATGGCCGGGGACCGGACGAGAGAGCGGCCGCGGAGCCAGACGAGCGCCGGGGACCTGCTCCACCTCGTGCGCAGTGGCCGGGCGATCACGCGCGGCGCGCTCCAGGAGGCCACCGGGCTCTCCAGGGCCACCGTCGGCCAGCGGCTCGACCGGCTCTTCCGGGCGGGCTGGCTGCGTGAGGGCGCGGGCGGTCCCGCAGGGTCGCCGACGGGCGGGCGGCCCTCGCTGCGCCTGGAGTTCGACGACGCCCACGCGGTCGTCCTCGCCGCCTCCCTCGACACCCGGCACGCGCGCGCCGCCGTCCTCACGCTCACCGGCGAGCTGCTCGCCGAGCGCTCCGGCGCCCTCTCCGTCGACGAGGGGCCGGAGCAGGTGCTCGGCGCGCTCGGCGGCTGGTTCGCCGGGCTCCTGAAGGAGGCGGGCCGGAGCGCGGACGCGGTGTGCGGCATCGGGCTCGGGGTGCCGGGTCCCGTCGACACCGCCACGGGCCGCGTCGTGCAGCCGCCGATCATGCCGGGCTGGGACGGCTACGACATCAGGGGCCGCCTGGGCCGCGCCTTCGCCGAGCGGACGGGTGAGGGTGACGGGGGTGGCTCAGGTGACGCGGCCGGCGTCCCGGTTCTCGTCGACAACGACGCCAACCTGATGGCCTACGGCGAGCAGCGCACCGGTCACCCGGACTGCGCGGCCTTCGCCCTCGTCAAGGTGTCCACCGGCATCGGCGCGGGCGTCGTCGTCGGTGGCCAGATCTACCGGGGCATCGACGGGGGAGCGGGCGACATAGGGCATGTCCGGGTGCCCGAGGGTGCGGGCACGCTGTGTCGGTGCGGCTCGTACGGGTGTCTGGCGGCCGTGGCCAGCGGGCGTGCCCTCGCGCGGCGGCTCACGGAGGCCGGGGTCCCGGCGGAGTCGGGATCGGACGTGCGGGAGCTGCTCGCCGAGGGGCACCCCGAAGCGGTGCGTCTGGCACGGGAGGCCGGACGCAGTGTGGGTGAGGTTCTGGCGACGGTGGTGACGCTGCTCAACCCGGGGGTCCTGATGATCGCGGGGGATCTGGCCGGAACCCCCTTCCTCACGGGCGTACGTGAACTGCTCTATCAGCGGGCCCTGCCGCGCTCCACCGCTCATCTGGACGTGGTCACCGCGCGACTGGGTGAGCGGTCTGCCCTGGTCGGGGCGGGTGCGCTCGTGGTGGAGCACCTCTACGCGCCGGACCGGGCGGAGGAACGGCTCGCTGCGCTCGGCCTGTGAACGCCCGCATTCCGTCCGGATGCTGACATCGCGAGGTCCGGAAACGGCGTGATTCTCGCCACCCCTGATAGGGGTCGCGCTCAGATGAGCATGTTGAGGCCGGTTGTACATTTCTAAGGCATGGCACTGAGTGCCACCGCTCGATCATTTATGACTTGAACTCACATGAGTGATGAGTGCGCTCATCTGAGCGATATCGGGGCTCTATGGGGGTTGAGCGTTCAAGAAATGAAGACAAGACCCCGAGCGTCGCTATCTCTTAGTTACTTTCGATCTAGCGGCGGACGGGTGGTTACGGCCGTATGACGCACAAGTGGACGTACCCAGATGCCTTCGATCTGGGTATGTTCCTCGCCGTCAGGGCAGCCACCGAGTCATCGAGGAGTCGAGACCCGTGTCGGAAAACAAAGATCCCCACGTAGTGAAGTTCGTTTACGACTTCACCGAGGGAAACAAGGACCTCAAGGACCTCCTGGGCGGGAAGGGCGCGAACCTCGCCGAGATGACCAATCTCGGCCTGCCGGTTCCTCCCGGGTTCGTCATCACCACGGAGGCTTGCAAGGTCTACCTCGACAGTGGCGATGAGCCGGTGGCACTGCGTGACGAGGTGAGTGCGCACCTCGACGCCCTCGAGCAGAAGATGGGCAAGAAGCTCGGCCAGGCCGACAACCCCCTTCTGGTGTCGGTCCGTTCGGGCGCGAAGTTCTCCATGCCCGGCATGATGGACACCGTCCTCAACATCGGACTCTCCGACAAGTCCGTCCTCGGCCTGGTCAAGCAGTCCGGCGACGAGCGGTTCGCCTGGGACTCCTACCGGCGCCTCATCCAGATGTTCGGCAAGACCGTCCTGGACGTCGACGGAGAGCTCTTCGAGGACGCCCTCGACAAGGCCAAGGCCGCCAAGAAGGTCACGGTCGACACCGACCTCGACGCCTCCGACCTCAAGAAGCTGGTCACCCGCTTCAAGAAGATCGTGAAGACCGAGGCCGGCCGGGACTTCCCGCAGGACCCGCGCGAGCAGATGGACCTCGCCATCCACGCGGTCTTCGACTCCTGGAACACCGACCGCGCCAAGCTCTACCGCCGTCAGGAGCGCATCCCCGGCAACCTCGGCACCGCGGTCAACATCTGTTCCATGGTCTTCGGCAACCTCGGCCCCGACTCCGGCACCGGCGTCGCCTTCACCCGCGACCCCGCCTCCGGCCACCAGGGCGTGTACGGCGACTACCTCCAGAACGCGCAGGGCGAGGACGTCGTCGCGGGTATCCGCAACACCGTGCCGCTCGCCGAGCTCGAGTCGATCGACAAGAAGTCGTACGACCAGCTCATGCAGATCATGGAGACGCTCGAGACCCACTACCGGGATCTCTGCGACATCGAGTTCACGATCGAGCGCGGCCAGCTGTGGATGCTGCAGACCCGCGTCGGCAAGCGCACCGCCGGTGCCGCCTTCCGCATCGCGACGCAGCTCGTCGACCAGGGCCTCATCGACGAGGCGGAGGCGCTCCAGCGCGTCACGGGCGCCCAGCTCGCGCAGCTGATGTTCCCGCGCTTCGACGAGAACGCGAAGGTCGAGAAGATCGGCCGCGGCATCGCCGCCTCGCCGGGCGCCGCGGTCGGCAAGGCCGTCTTCGACTCGTACACCGCCGTCAAGTGGTCGCGTTCGGGCGAGAAGGTCATCCTGATCCGCCGCGAGACCAACCCCGACGACCTCGACGGCATGATCGCCGCCGAGGGCATCCTCACCTCGCGCGGCGGCAAGACGTCGCACGCCGCCGTCGTCGCCCGCGGCATGGGCAAGACCTGTGTCTGCGGCGCCGAGGACCTCGAGGTCGACACCAAGCGCCGTCGGATGACGGTCGGTGGGCAGGTCATCGAGGAAGGCGACATCGTCTCCATCGACGGCTCGACCGGCAAGGTCTACCTCGGTGAGGTGCCGGTCGTACCGTCCCCGGTCGTCGAGTACTTCGAGGGCCGCATGCACGCCGGCGCCGACGACGCCGACGAGCTCGTCGGCGCCGTGCACCGGATCATGGCGTACGCGGACCGCGTCCGCCGGCTGCGGGTGCGCGCCAACGCGGACAACGCCGAGGACGCGCTGCGCGCCCGCCGCTTCGGCGCGCAGGGCATCGGCCTGTGCCGCACCGAGCACATGTTCCTCGGCGAGCGCCGCGAGATGGTCGAGCACCTGATCCTCGCCGACACGGAGACGGAGCGCGAGGAGGCCCTCAAGGAGCTCCTTCCGCTCCAGAAGAAGGACTTCGTCGAGCTGTTCGAGGCGATGGACGGGCTCCCGGTGACGGTGCGCCTGCTCGACCCGCCGCTGCACGAGTTCCTGCCCGACATCACCGAGCTGTCGGTGCGCGTCGCGCTCGCCGAGTCCCGTCAGGACTCCAACGAGAACGACCTGCGCCTCCTGCAGGCCGTGCACCGCCTGCACGAGCAGAACCCGATGCTGGGCCTGCGCGGTGTCCGTCTCGGCCTCGTGATCCCGGGCCTGTTCGCCATGCAGGTACGGGCCATCGCCGAGGCCGCCGCGGAGCGCAAGAACGCCAAGGGCGACCCGCGCGCCGAGATCATGATTCCGCTCGTCGGCACCGTCCAGGAGCTGGAGATCGTCCGCGAGGAGGCCGAGCAGGTCATCGCGGAGGTGCAGGAGCAGACCGGCGTCGAGCTGAAGCTGGCGCTCGGCACGATGATCGAGCTGCCGCGCGCCGCGCTGACGGCCGGGCAGATCGCCGAGGCCGCGGAGTTCTTCTCCTTCGGCACGAACGACCTGACGCAGACCGTCTGGGGCTTCTCCCGCGACGACGTGGAGGCCTCGTTCTTCACGGCGTACCTGGAGAAGGGCATCTTCGGGGTCTCGCCGTTCGAGACCATCGACAAGGACGGCGTCGGCAGTCTCGTGCGCAACGCCGTGGAGGCCGGCCGCGCCACGCGGCCCGACCTCAAGCTCGGCGTCTGCGGCGAGCACGGCGGTGACCCGGAGTCGGTCCACTTCTTCCACGAGGTAGGCCTGGACTACGTCTCCTGCTCGCCGTTCCGTATCCCGGTCGCCCGCCTCGAGGCCGGCCGCGCCGCGTCGACGTCGACGGGCAGCGACCACCGGTAGGAACCGGTCCGCAAAACTCCGGAGCCGTTGTCTGGGTGCCCGACCCTCACGAAAGGCGGCGGCTCCGGTGCACCGAAGGAGAGGGCGGTACCCCTTGTGCGGGGGGTACCGCCCTTTCGTGTGCCCGGAGGCGGGCCCTCTTGGGGGTTCTGTGATGTCCGTTCCCTTGTGAGGCCCGGGAGGCAAGTGGTGTAGTCCATTTCATGCCTCTGAGTAACGGTACGGCTTCACCGCGTCTGTCACGCCGCTCGTTCGTCACCGCCCTCGCGGTGACCTCGGCAGCCACCGCCCTGCCGATCGGGCTCGGGCCCGCCCCCGCGCGGGCCGCCGGCGGGAGCGCGGTCAACGAGCGCCCCGTCGTCATCCCCGCTCTCCAGGCCTGGGCCGGATCCACGGGACGGTACCGCCTCGAAGCGGGCGCACCGGTCGTCGTGCAGACCGCGGAACCGGGTGAGCTCCTCACGCTCGCCCGGCAGTTCGCCGACGAGATCGAAGAGGTCACCGGCATCAGGCCCGGCGCGCCCCGTGCCGGCCGCGGAGTACGGGGCGGCCTGCGGCTCGTCCTCGACCCGGCCGACCGGCACGCGCCGGGAGGCGACCGGTACGCCGAGGAGGGCTACACCCTCACCGTCACCGCATCCGCCGTCACGGTCACCGCACCCACCCGTACCGGCCTCTACTACGGCACGCGCTCGGTCCTGCAGATACTCCTGCGCTCCGAGGGGCGGCGTGAACTGCCCACGGGCACCGCCCACGACTGGCCCGACTACCGGCTGCGCGGCTTCATGCTCGACGTGGGCCGCCGCTACTTCACCCCGGGCTTCGTCCGCGACCAGCTGCGCCTGATGGGCTGGTTCAAGCTCAACGACCTGCAACTGCATCTGAACGACAATGAGATCAGCCCGGCAGGCGGCGACTGGTCCAAGGCCTACGACGCGTTCCGGCTGCGCAGCGAAAAGCCCGAATGGGCCGGGCTCGCCGCATCCGACGGCTCGTACGCGCGGGAGGACTGGGACTCTTTCGAGGACACCGCGGCCGCCCACGCCGTCCAGCTCACCCCCGAGATCGACGCGCCCGCACACGCCCGCTCCTTCGTGCGCTTCCGTCCCGAACTCGGCCTGAAGGGCGGCAACTCCGACCACCTCGACCTCGCGAAACCGGAGACGACGGCCTTCATGAAGACGGTCTTCGACGAGTTCGCGCCCTGGTTCCGCAGCCCCGAGGTCCACTACGGCGCCGACGAGTACACCGGCCCCGAGGAGCAGTACCGCGGCTACTTCAACGCCATGGCCGCCCACCTGCGCACCCTCGGAAAGCGCCCCCGCGCCTGGGGCAGCCTCACCGAGATGGCGCCCTCCGGCACGTCCGGCTACGACCGTGACGTCACCATCCACAGCTGGAACAACGGCTGGTACGGCCCCAAGGCGGCCACGGCCGACGGCTACGAGATCGTCAACACCAACGACGGGCTCCTCTACATCGTCCCGTTCGCCACCTACTACCACCCGCTCGGCCTCGACGGCCCCTATCTGTACGAGAGCTGGGCCCCGCACGTCTTCCCCGGCGATCAGAGCCTCCAGCCGCACGACCCGAAGCTGCGCGGCGCCATGTCCGCCGTGTGGAACGACCTCGTGCACGCCACGTACACCCAGCAGGCCGTCCACGGTCTGGTCGAGAAGACCTTCGGGACGCTCGCTCAGAAGATGTGGAGCGGGTCCGGCGCGGGCCTGAGCTACCGGGACTTCACCGCCGAGCTGCGGCGCGGGATCGCCGGACCCGGGCTCACCACCCTCACGCCCACCCTCGCGGAACCCGACCAGATCTCCCTGGACGCGCCGGCCACCGCCTCCTCCACGGCCGCGGGTTCCCGCCCCGCGTACGCCACCGACGGCAGCCCGGTCACCCGGTGGACCAGCGGCCGCGAGCGGGCTCCCTGGCTGGCCGTCGACCTCGGGCAGAGCCGGCCCGTACAGCGTGTGCGCGTCGAATGGGGGCAGGACCACGGCACCGCGTACGCCGTCGAGGTCTCCGACGACGGCGTCGCGTGGCGCACCGTGGCCGAGCGCACCGGCCGCGACCGCGCGGGCTGGGACGAACTCGGCTTCCCGGCGACCACCGCCCGCCATGTACGCCTGCGCGGCCGGGAGCGCGCGAGCGCGCGGTACTCGGTGTGGAGCCTCCAGGTGTACGACATCCCCGACCTGGCGCTCGGCCGCCCCACCACCGCGTCGTCCGCCGAGACGGCCACGCTCACCGCGCCCAACGCCACCGACGGCGACCCGGGCACCCGCTGGGCGTCGAAGTACACGGACGGTGAGTGGATCGAGGTCGACCTGGAACAGACGCGGACCGTGCGGCGGATCGTCCTCGACTGGGAGACGGCCGCCGGACGGGACTACGACCTCCAGGTCTGCGCCGACGCCACGGGCTCGTCCTGGAGCACCGTCGCCGCGCGCCGCGACCGCACCACGGCCGGGGTGGACACGGTCGACCTCGACGCCGTGGAGGCGCGGCGCGTACGGATGCTGGGCGTGAAGCGGCAGACGACGTACGGGTACTCGCTCTACCGGTTCGAAGTGCGGGGCTGAGCGCAGGGGCGAAGGGGGTACGGGGAAACGAGGGTGCGGGGTTCCGCATCTACTGACGGGTAAGTACAGTCGGGCACCCCCGTACCCCCTCGTCCAGGGAGCGCAGCCATGACCGGCTGGAACGCGAGCGACATCCCCGACCAGAGCGGCCGCACGGCCGTGGTCACCGGCGCCAACAGCGGCATCGGCTACATCACGGCACGCGAGCTGGCCCGCAAGGGTGCCCGCGTCGTCCTCGCCTGCCGCAGCGAGGCGCGGGGCACGGCCGCGCTGCAGCGGCTGCGCTCCGAAGTGCCGGGCGCGCAGGCCGACTTCGAGCAGCTCGACCTGGGTGACCTGTCGTCCGTGCGCAAGTTCGCCGGATCCCACGGCGGCGAGCGGCTCGACCTGCTGATCAACAACGCGGGCGTGATGGCGCTGCCCCAGGGGCGGACCGCCGACGGCTTCGAGACGCAGTTCGGCGTCAACCACCTCGGCCACTTCGCGCTGACCGGCCTGCTCCTGCCCGAACTCCTCGACACACCCGGCGCCCGCGTCGTCAGCGTCTCCAGCGGCTTCCACGCCCTCGCCGACGTCGACATCGCGGACCTCAACAGCGAGCGCCGCTACCGGCGCTGGATCGCGTACGGCCGCTCCAAGACGGCGAACCTGCTGTTCATCCACGAACTGGCGCGCAAGCTGGCGGCCCGCGGGTCCGACGTCGTCGCGGCGTCCGCGCACCCCGGGTACGCCTCCACGAACCTCGCGACGCAGGGCGTGCGCATGGAAGGCCGCAAGGCCGTCGAGCGGGTCATCGAGCTGGGCAACCGGGTCATCGCCCAGTCCGCCGAGGCCGGCGCGCTGCCCACGCTGTACGCGGCGACGGCTCCCGGGGTGCTCCCGGACTCGTTCACCGGCCCGTCCCTGATGATGTGGCGCGGGGCGCCCGCGAAGTCGTGGCGGGCCCGGCGGACCTTCGACGACGCGGCGGGGGAGCGCCTGTGGGCGGCGTCGGAACAGCTGACGGGCGTGACGTTCTAGAAGACGTTCCAGGGGGTGTTTCAAGCCGCCGGACCGGCTGGTCCGGCGGCCGGCTAGTCGAGTTCGGAGGCGTCGAAGACCGCGCGGGCCGCGTCGCCGTCGATGCGGGCCGCGAGGCGGTCGATGACCGGAGTGCCGCAGCGGAGCAGTCCGTTCGCGCGGGCCCGGCGCGCGCCCGTCTCCAGGCGGTGCCACAGGACGGGGTTGTCGGTGAGCACCTTCGGGTCCAGCTCCACCCGGCCGCCGAGCGCGTCGCGCAGCACGAGCCGCGGTGTCACCCCGTCGCTGTGGCGCACCGACGTCAGCAGGTCCGTGCAGACCCGCCGCGTGCCCCGGATGCCGCGCACGGCGAGCCAGCCGGGACCCGCGCTGACCAGCGGCGGATGCAGTACGGCGTGCAGCAGCACCGAGAGCCCCGCCCACAGCCCGACCCGCGCCGCGCTCAGCGTGCCGTTGGCCGTGTCGATCACCAGGATCAGGCAGAACAGCGTGAGCGCGCAGAACACCGCCGCCCGCAGATCGGCGGCCCACCGCCGGTCCCGCACCACCGCGTCCCGCACAGCCGGCGCCGCCGCCCGCCCGCGGGATCCCGCCCTCGTATCGCGTCCCATGCAGCGCACCGTAAGCCCGTGCGGCGCCCCGGGTCAGCACTCTTGACGCGTCGCTGATCCGCCCGCCGCGCACGTTGACGCCGTACTGACGGGAGGGGCCGACATACGGCTGTAGTCCCTCTGTCGTAATCCCACTGCATGGTTGATCGTTGGGCCGTCGGAATCCGTGGACGCCGAAAGCAGCGGGCGTACGAACAGCAGGGGGACGATCAATGACCATCAGCCGCAGGGGACTGCTCGGGACCGGCGCCGCGCTGGGGCTGCTCACCGCGTGCGGCTCCCACACCGGCCGGGACGACGGAGGGCCGGGCGGCGGGCCGGAGCTTTCGCAGTGGTACCACCAGTACGGCGAGCAGGGCACCGAGCAGGCCGTGAAGAAGTACGCCGCCGCGTACGACAAGGCGCGCGTCACCGTCCAGTGGCGGCCCGGCAACTACGACGAGCAGACGGCCGCCGCCCTCCTCACCGACTCGGGCCCCGACGTCTTCGAGGTCAACGGGCCCACCCTCGACCAGATCCAGGGCAAGCAGATCGCCGACCTCACCGGCCTGTTCGAGGGGGTCAAGGACGACTTCAACCCGGCGGTCCTCGCCCCGAAGACGTACGACGGCAGGATCTGGGCGATCCCGCAGGTCATCGACATGCAGATGCTCTACTACCGCAAGAGCCTGCTCGCCGACGCGGGCGTCGAGCCGCCGAGGACGCTCGACGAGCTCGTGGACGCCGCGAAGAAGCTCACCTCGAAGAAGACCAAGGGGCTCTTCCTCGGCAACGACGGAGGCGCCGGCGTCCTCGGCGGCACGCCCCTGTACGCGGCCGGCCTCGAACTCGTCACCGAGGACGGCAAGGTCGGCTTCGACGACCCGGCCGCCGCCCGCGCCCTCGGCAAGATCCACCAGCTGTACGCCGACAGGTCGCTGCTCCTGGGCGCGCCCTCCGACTGGTCCGACCCGTCGGCGTTCGTCCAGGGCCTGACCGCCATGCAGTGGTCCGGCCTGTGGGCGCTGCCCACCGTGCAGAAGGCGCTCGGCGACGACTTCGGCGTGCTGCCCTTCCCGAAGGACGGCGCCGGCGAGCCGTCGGTGCCGGTCGGCGCGTACGGAGCGGCGATTTCCACCCGAGGCAAGCACCAGCAGGCCGCGAAGGACTACCTCAAGTGGCTGTGGATCGACCGCACCGAGTACCAGGAGGACTTCGCCCTCTCGTACGGCTTCCACATCCCGGCCCGGATCTCGCTGGCGAAGAAGGCCGGGAAGCTCAGGAAGGGCGCGGCGGCCGACGCCGTCCGCTTCACGACCGACCACGGCCACGCCCAGCCCCTCCGCTGGACACCGGCCAGCCAGACCGCCTACCAGGACGCCCTCAGCCGCATCATCAAGGACGGCGCGAGCCCGGACAGCGAGCTGAAGAAGGTCGTGCGGAAGGTGTCGGCCGACCTCGACCGCGTGAAGAAGAAATGAGCCTCCGGCAAGAGGGCCGCCGCCAGGCGATCCCTCGGCAGAGAGGCAGCCGGCAGGGCGGCACGGCACGCAAGTGGGCCGGCGTCCAGAACCGCACCCTCTGGTTCTGGATCTTCGTCGGGCCCTTCCTCCTCGGCCTCGGCGTCTTCACGTACATCCCGCTCGGCTGGAGCGTCTACCTCAGCTTCTTCGACGCCCACAACACCGTCACCCCGAGCGACTTCGTCGGCCTCGGCAACTACACGGCGATGCTGAAGAACGAGGCGTTCACCGACAGCCTGTGGACCTTCCTCGTCTTCTCGCTCTTCATCGTGCCCGCGACCTACGCGCTGTCGCTCGCCCTCGCCCTCATGGTGAACCGCCTGCGCCACGCCCAGGCGTTCTTCCGCTCGGTCTTCTTCCTGCCCGCCGCCTGCAGCTACGTGGTGGCCGCCCTGATCTGGAAGATGTCGCTCTTCAACGGGGTGCGGTTCGGGCTCGCCAACACCGTCCTCGGCTGGTTCGGCGGCGACCAGATCGCCTGGCTGTCGACGACCGACCCGCCCTGGTACTGGGCCGTCATCGTCACCGTACGGCTCTGGCTCCAGGCCGGCTTCTACATGGTGCTGTTCCTCGCGGGGCTCCAGCGCATCAGCCCCACCCTCTACGAGGCGGCGGCCGTCGACGGGGCGCGCCCCGGCTGGCAGGTCTTCCGGCACATCACGTTCCCGCAGCTGCGGGCCACCTCCGTGGCGGTCGTCCTGCTCCTCGTCATCAACGCCTTCCAGGCCTTCGACGAGTTCTACAACCTGCTCTCGGACGCCCGCGGCTATCCGCCGTACGCCAGACCCCCGCTCGTCTACCTCTACTACACGGCGCTCGGCCAGGGGCAGAACCTCGGGCTCGGCAGCGCGGGCGCGGTGCTGCTCGCCCTGATCATCGCGGTGGTGACGGTGGGGCAGGCCAAGTGGTTCGGCCTGGGCCGGAAGGAGGCGCAGTGAGGGACGACTCCCGGGTCAGGGCGGGCCGCGCCCTGCGCCTCGCCCTGCTGATCGCGCTCGCGCTCCTGTTCCTGATCCCCTTCTACCTCCTTGTGCGCAACGGGCTCGCCGCCGAGAGCGACATCACCTCGCCCGAGTGGACGTTCTTCCCGTCCTCGCTGCACTGGGGGAACGTGAGGGAGCTCTTCGGCGACACGTCCGTCCCCTACGCCCGCTCCCTGCTCAACTCCGCGCTCATCGCGGTCGCGACGACGCTCGGCACCCTCCTCCTCGCCTCGCTCGCCGGCTACGGCCTGGCCCGCATCCCGTACCGGCACGCGAACAAGGTCTTCTACGCGATCCTCGGCACCCTGATGGTCCCGGCCGCGGTCACCTTCGTGCCCAGCTTCGTGCTCGTCTCGTCGCTGGGCTGGATCTCGACACTGCGCGGACTGATCGTCCCGACCCTGTTCTCCGCGTTCGCCTGCTTCGTGTTCCGCCAGTACTTCCTGGGATTTCCCGGGGAGCTGGAGGACGCGGCGCGCGTCGACGGGCTCGGCCACTGGCGTACGTACTGGCGGGTGGTCGTGCCCAACTCCCGGCCCGTCTTCGCGGCCGTCGGCACGATCGTCTTCATCGGCGCGTGGAACTCCTTCCTGTGGCCCCTGGTCATCGGCCAGGACCGCAACGCATGGACCGTCCAGGTGGCTCTCTCGTCCTTCACCACGTCCCAAGTGGTGCGGCTCCACGAGCTGTTCATCGCGGCGGCCGTGTCGATCGTGCCGCTGCTCGTGGTGTTCCTGTTCTTCCAGCGGTGGATCGTGGCGGGGGTGGAGCGCTCGGGCATCGACGACTGACCCACCCTCTCTCCGCACGGCCGGATGTGCGCGGTCCCGCGCTGCCGGCCGTGCGCGCGATCGGTCAGGACATGCCCGGCGTGGGTCAGGCGATGCTCGGCGTGGTCTGCACGGTGTACGTGGTGACCGCGTAGGCCTCGTCGTCGAGACATGCGCCGCTCTCCAGGTCGAAACGCTGCTTGAGCAGCGGCGACGCGACGAACGGGCGGCCCTCGGCCGAGCCGATCAGGCCGCGTGAGAGGACCGCGGCGCCCGTGAACGGGTCACGGTTGCCGACCGCGTAGAGGCGGCCCGTGCGGTCCAGGAACACGGCGGCCTGCCGGCCGTCGGGGAGCAGCGCCGCGACCCCTCGGCCGGGGGTCAGCCGGGCCAGTTCGCAGACCGTGAACCAGGCGTCCTCCAGGTGGAGTTGCACCATCACGGCGGTCTTCTCGGGAGCGACGGTCATGACGTCACCGAACCTTCCAGGGGGCGGGAGCCGATGGACAGCAGGGGCAGGTCGGGCTTGATCTGGTCGCGCTCCGGGACGAACCGCACCAGCGGGTCCGGTGCGTCGGGCGCGTTCACGAAGGACACGAAGCGCTCCAGGCGCTCCGGGTCGTCGAGGGTGTCGGCCCACTCGTCGCGGTAGTGCGCGACGTGGTCGGCCATCAGGGCCTCCAGCTCGTCGCAGAGGCCGAGGGAGTCGTGCACGACGACGTCCCGAACGTGGTCGAGGCCGCCCTCGATCCGTTCCAGCCAGCCCGCCGTACGCTCCAGACGGTCGGCCGTGCGGATGTAGAACATCAGGAACCGGTCGATCAGCCGGATCAGCTCGGCGTCCGACAGGTCCTGCGCGAGGAGGTCCGCGTGGCGAGGGGTCGCGCCGCCGTTGCCGCCCACGTACAGGTTCCAGCCGTTGGCCGTGGCGATCACCCCGAAGTCCTTCGACTGGGCCTCCGCGCACTCGCGCCCGCAGCCCGACACGGCCGACTTCAGCTTGTGCGGCGCCCGCAGGCCCCGGTAGCGCAGCTCCAGGTCGATCGCCATGCGCACCGAGTCCTGGACGCCGTAGCGGCACCATGTCTGACCCACGCACGACTTCACCGTCCGCAGCGCCTTGCCGTACGCGTGGCCCGACTCGAATCCGGCGTCCACCAACCGCGCCCAGATCAGCGGCAGCTGCTCGACCCGCGCGCCGAACAGGTCGATCCGCTGCCCCCCGGTGATCTTTGTGTAGAGGCCGAAGTCGCGCGCCACCTCACCGATCACGATCAGCTTCTCCGGGGTGACCTCGCCGCCGGGGATGCGGGGCACGACCGAATAGGAGCCGTTCTTCTGGAGGTTGGCGAGGAAGTGGTCGTTCGTGTCCTGGAGCGCCGCCTGCTCGCCGTCGAGGACATGGCCCTCGGCGCCGATCGTCGGGGCGAGGGAGGCGATGATCGAGCCGACGGCCGGCTTGCACACCTCACAGCCCTCGCCGCCGCGCGCACCGTCCCGCCCGTGCGCGTCGAGCAGCTCCGCGTACGACGCGATCCGCTTGACCCGGACGATCTCGTACAGCTCGGCGCGGGTGTGCGGGAAGCAGCCGCACAGGCCCTTGTCGCCGCTCTGCGGGAGGAGCTGGCCGATCAGCTTCACGCAACTGCCGCAGCCCGTTCCGGCCTTGGTGCACTTCTTCACCTCGGGCAGCGTGGCGTGCGCCTGGATCGCCTCCTTGGTGACGTTGTGGCAGGAGCAGATCACCGCGTCGCCGGGCAGCGCCTCCGGGCCGAGCGCCACCGGCGCCCCCGCGCCGGCGGGCAGCACCAGCTGCTCGGGCGCCACCGGCGGCACCGAACCGGTCAGCGCGCGCAGCGTCCCGTACGCCTCCGCGTCCCCGACCAGGATCCCGCCGAGCAGCTCCCCCTCCGGGCCCACCACGAGCTTCTTGTACGTGCCCGAGCGCGAGTCCGAGTAGACGACGTCGAGGCAGCCGTCGGCCGCGCCGTGCGCGTCGCCGAACGACGCCACGTCCACGCCGAGCAGCTTCAGCTTCGTCGACAGGTCGGCACCGGTGAACTGTCCGTCCTGCGAGGCGATCGAGGCGGCCACCGTCTGCGCCATCTCGTAGCCCGGCGCGACCAGGCCGTACACGCGGCCGTCCACGGCCTGCGCGCACTCGCCGATCGCGTAGACGGCCGGGTCGCTGGTGCGGCACCGCTCGTCGACGGTGATGCCGCCGCGCTCGCCGACCGTGAGGCCCATGTCGCGGGCCAGCTGGTCGCGCGGCCGCACGCCTGCCGAGAACACCACCAGGTCCGTCGCCAGCTCCGAGCCGTCCGACAGCTTCATGGCGCGCACCGCGCCGTCCTCGTCGCCGGTCAGGATCTCCTGAGTGCCGACGCCCGTGTGGACGCTCAGGCCCATGCCCGTGATGGTGCGCAGGAGGGCCGCGCCGCCGCCCTCGTCGACCTGCACCGGCATCAGACGCGGCGCGAACTCCACGACGTGTGTGTCGAGGCCGAGGCCGCGCAGGGCGCCGGCCGCCTCCAGGCCGAGCAGCCCGCCGCCCACCACGGCGCCGGTCGTGGCGCGCCGCTTCGCGTACTCCTCGATCGCGAGCAGGTCCTCGATCGTGCGGTACACGAAACAGCCCGTCGCGTCCTTGCCGGGCACGGGCGGCACGAACGGGTAGGAGCCGGTCGCGAGAACGAGCGTGTCGTACGTGACCTGGAGACCCGAGCGCGCCGTGACCGTCCGCGTCGCGCGGTCGATGTGCTCGGCCGGGTCCCCGAGGTGCAGCTCGATGCGGTGCCGGGCGAGGAACCCGGCGTCCGTGAGGGAGAGGTCGTCCGGGGTGCGGCCCGAGAAGTACGAGGTGAGCTGGACCCGGTCGTAGGCGGGGCGCGGCTCCTCGCACAGCACGACGACGCGGTGCGTGTCCGTGAGACCGCGCTCGGCCAGGGCCTCCAGGAAGCGCTGGCCGACCATGCCGTGGCCGACGAGTACGAGTGTGGGCATGGTGGGCATCTCAGAGGCCTCCGTCGTGAGTGAGCAGGTGGAGCAGGGGTGCGCCGGCGTCGGGCAGCGGGTCGTCGGCCTCCCAGGCCCGGGCGAGCGCCCCGACCGTGCCGAGCTCGCCGACCAGGACCCCGCCGACGAGCCGGTCACCGCGGACGACGACCTTGCGGTACGTGCCGCGGGTGGCGTCGGCGAGCTGCACGACGTCGTCACCGGGCAGCGCCTCGGGCTCGCCGAACGCCGCGAGGTCGAGCGGCCCGGCCTCGTGCGGCAGGGTCAGCCGGGTGAGGGTGCGGGTGCCCGCGTAGGGGCTCCGCCGCCCGGACAGCAGGTTCTCGGCGAGGGCGTCGGCCTGTTCGACGGCCGGGGTCGCGAGCCCGTAGACGCGGCCCGCGTGCTGGGCGCAGTCCCCGATCGCGCGGACACGGGGGTCCGACGTGCGCAGCTCGTCGTCGACGACGATCCCCTCGCGCACGTCGAGCCCGGCCGCCGCCGCGAGACCGGTCCGGGGGCGCACCCCGCACGCGAGGACCGTCAGATCAGTGCCGAGGACATAGCCGTCGGCGAGCTCGACGCGGCGGACCGCCCCGTCGGCGACGCCCACGCCCCGTACCCGGCACTGCGTGTGCACCTCCACGCCGAGCGAGGTGAGGTGCTCGTGCACCAGGTATGAGGACCGGGGGTCGAGCTGGCGCTCCATCAGGCGCTCGGACTGCTGTGTGAGCACCACCTGGGCGCCGCGCAGGGCGAGCGCACGGGCCGCGGACACTCCGAGGAGCCCGCCGCCGACGACGACGGCGCGTACACCGGGAGCCACCGCCCGCGACAGGGCCAGGCAGTCGTCCATGGTGCGGAAGGCGTGCACCCCTCCGGGAAGCTCCGCCGCGCCCGGCGCGAACAGGCCGCGCAGCGGTGGCAGGACCGGGTTCGATCCGGTGGCGAGCACGAGGGTGTCGTACGGGACGCCGGAGCCGTCCTCGCAGCGCACCACGCGCTCGGCGCGGTCGATGCGGACGGCTCGGGTCCGCAAGTGGGTTCCGGTGTGGCCGGGCAGCGCGATGACGTCGGCGCCGTAGCTGCCCGCGAGGACCTCGGCGAGCAGCACCCGGTTGTACGGGGCGTGCGCCTCCTCGCCGATGAGTACGGCGGCCGAGCCCAGGCGCCGGGCGAGCCGGGTACCGGCGAGGCCGGTACCGATCACCACCACGCGTCCGGTGTCCGTCGAAAAGGTCATGCACAGCAGCCTGCGGGGCCGGTGTTACCCGGCCGCATCCCTCCCGTTTCCCGCGGGGAACGCTGCGCTCAGCGCGCGAGGGGCGTCGGTGTGAGGGCTCAGCGGCTGCCTGTCAGATGCGCGAACACCACGACGTTGCCCCGGTAGCCGGTCTGCTTCGAGTAGCCGCCGCCGCAGGTGATGACGCGTAGCTCGGGCCGGTCCGCGGCGCCGTACACCTTCTTGTCGGGGAAGGCGCCGGCGTCGTAGACCTCGACGGCGTCGACGGTGAACACGGCGACGGAGCCGTCGCGGCGGTCGACCTCGATGGTGCGGCCCTTGGTGAGGGCACCCAGGTCGTAGAAGACGGCGGGACCGTCGGCGTTGTCGACGTGGCCGGCCACGACCGCCGTGCCACGGACGCCGGGCGCGGTCCCTGCCTCGTACCAGCCGGCCAGGTTCTTCTCCTTGGGCGGCGGGACGTCCAGGCTGCCCTGCGGGGTCAGGCCGAGTCCCATGAGCGGCGCGTCCACCTGGATCGAGGGGATGCGTATCCGGTCGGGCGGCGAGGAGGAGAGGGGGGCCGCGCCGGGCGGCTCGTGGCCGGTGCCGGGGTGCGCGGACGCGGCCTGGGCGGCGGACGGCTGGGGCGGTCCGTGCGTCTCGGTGCCCAGGCGCAGCAGCCAGGCGCCCAGACACAGGGCGAGAACGGTGACCGCGGCTATGAGGCCGCTGCGAACTCTTCGGCGGGGCGCCTGCGGCATCGGCTTCTCCAGGTCGAGGCGGGTGGGGGTCGCCTTCCTTCCCCGGCCGGGCGAGGGGGAGGCGCGGCCGGGGGAGGAGAGGACAAGCGGTACCAGGGGGCCGGAGGGACAGCGGAGGTCGTCCGTCCGGCGCCCGTCAGATCCCTTCGCCTCTCGCCCGGCGATGCAGGAGCCAGGTACCGCCCGCGGCGGCGACGGCGAGCGCCGCCACTCCCGCCGCGGTCTTCACGGGGTCGGTGCCGAGCGCGCCGCCGACCCCTGTCTTCACGTGGCCCTTGGGATGGACCTGGTCCGAGGAGGGGGTGAGCGCGACGATCAGATCGCCCGTCACCTGCCCGCCGCCGGAGCACTTCGCGACGATCTCGTACGTTCCGGGCTGCGCCGACGGAGGCACCTGGAACCGCCCCTCGGCGTCCTTCTCGTGCGTGCCCGGGGCGAGCATGAACGTGCCCGCGCCGACCGCGCTCGCGTCCCCGGCGGCGATGCGGGCCGCACCGCACGCGGTGGTGTTCACGGTGACCGTGGCGCCCGCGGTGGCGTTCGCCGGGTACACCTCGAGGCCGCCCGAGCCGGCGTGCGCGGGCGCGGCGGTCAGTGCCGCGGCGGCCGCGGCGAGCGCGGCAGCGGTCAGCAGGCGGGATGTGCGCATCGTGTCGTGCTCCTCCGAGGGGGCACGGCCGGCGGCACCCCCAAGTGCCGCTGCGTCGGTCACGCCCCTGCCCTGTCGAGGTAAGTGGCACTCGCCCCGGAACGCCTCCTGATGGACCATCAGAAAACGGGTGAAAGGGCGTCATCTGACACCTCGGCAGGAACATTCCAGCAGGTCATCGCTGTGCCGCGGAAAAGAACCCACAAGGAGGGCCGGAGCCGGTGAACGGGTGACCGGACCCACGTGGCGCCCGCTTGACCTCAACCAAACTTCAGGTACGAGGCTTGCCCCATGACCACCACAGCCGCACCGTCGGCCACCCCCGTTTCGGCCCCTGTCTCCGCCCCCGCCGAGGCCCCCGTCCGGATCGCCGTCGTCATCGGCAGCAACCGCGAGGGACGCTTCGGCCCCGTCGTCGCCGACTGGCTCATGTCCCTGCTCGGGGAACGCCCCGACTTCGCCGTCGACGTGATCGACGCAGCCGACACCGACCTGCCCACCGCGCTCTCCTACGACCCGTCCGCCGAGGTGCGCGCCGAGCTGGCCAAGGTCACCCCGATGCTGGCCGCGGCCGACGCCTTCGTCGTCCTCACGCCCGAGTACAACCACTCCTACCCGGCGTCCCTCAAGAACGTCATCGACTGGCACCACGCCGAATGGCAGGCCAAGCCCGTCGGCTTCGTCTCCTACGGCGGGATCTCCGGCGGCCTGCGCGCGGTCGAGCACCTGCGCACCGTCTTCGCCGAACTGCACGCCGTCACCGTCAGGGACACCGTCTCCTTCGCCGACGCGGGCAGCCAGTTCGACGCGTCCGGCACCCACCGTGACCCCGAGGCGCCGGCCGCCGCGGCGAAGTCGATGCTCGACCAGCTGGCATGGTGGGCGAAGGCGCTGCGGGAGGCGAAGGAGGTCCGCCCGTACGGCAGTTGAGGCCGGACGGACGAGGGTCCCCGCGGCCGTCGGCGGCGGGGACCCTCGTTCACACAGGTGCGACGTCAGCCCACGGACACGGCCGACCAGGTCGCGGCCACGGCGGCGTACTCCGCGCTGCCGGCCCCGTACAGGTCCTTCGCCGCGCTGAGCGTCGCCGTGCGGGCGCCCGCGTAGTTCGTCGAGGACGTCATGTAGACGGTCAGGGCCCGGTACCAGATCTTGCCGAGCTTGTCCTTGCCGATGCCGCTCAGCGTCGAGCCGTTGCACGTCGGGCTGTTGTGCTGGACGCCGCCGATGACCTTCGGCCCGCTGCCCTCGGCGAGCAGGTACGCGAAGTGGTTGGCGACCCCGGACGAGTAGTGCACGTCGAGGTTGCCGACCGACGAGCTCCAGCAGTCCGCGGAGTTGCCGTCCTTGCTGGGCTTGTCCATGAAGCGCAGCGCCGGCTGACCGAAGCCGGGCTTCACGATCTTCTCGCCGATGAGCCAGTCGCCCGGGTCGGACGCGTTGTTCGCGTAGAACTCGACGAGCGTGCCGAAGATGTCGGACGTCGCCTCGTTCAGGCCGCCGGACTCGCCCGAGTAGGTGAGCCCCGCCGTCTTCGACGTGACACCGTGCGACATCTCGTGCCCGGCGACGTCGAGCGCCACGAGCGGCCCGAACGTCGAGCCGTCACCGTCGCCGTACGTCATGCAGAAGCAGGTGTCGTCCCAGAAGGCGTTGTTGTAGTTGCTGCCGTAGTGGACGCGGTTGTACGAGCCCTTGCCGTCGCCGCCGATGCCGTTACGGCCGTGGACGTTCTTGTAGTAGTCCCACGTCGTGTCGGTGCCGTACTGGGCGTCCACGGCGGCCGACGAGCGGTCGGCGTTCGCGCCGGTGCCCCAATGGTTGTCGGCGTCGGTGAACACCACCGCGGGAGCGCGGCTCCAGCAGATGGTCAGGATGCAGCCGTCGGTCTTGTTCTGCGCGTCACCCGAGTAGGTGCCGCCCCGCGTCGCGTCCTTGAGCTGGTACGTCGATCCGGACTGGGTCGTCTCCAGCGGCACCGTGCCCGAGTAGAGGGACTTCCCGTCGCCGGTCGCGGTCTCGATGCTGTCCCAGGCGTCGATCTGCTTGCCGGTCGTGGCGTCGGTGAGGACGACACGGGCGACCGGGTTGCCGAGCGAGTCCTTGCCGGCGGCGTCGGTGCGCCAGGCCAGCTTCGGCGCGCCGTGCAGCGCGTCCACGACGAGCGCGGGCTTGGCGACGACCTTGCGCAGGAGCTCGCCCGGGTTGGCGGCGCGCAGCGCGGCGGAGGCGAGATCGGCGGCCTTCGGGGCGGGGAGGGCGGGCGTCACGCTCGGCACGGCGAGGTCGCCGCGGACCGCGCGGTTCGCCGAGCGGTAGCCGCCGTCGCGGTTCAGGTGGACGACGAAGTCGCCGCCGAGAACGGGGAGCTTGCGGAAGGTGCGGTTGTAGCGCACGTGCTGGGTGCCGTCCGGGTCGACGACGACGTCCCGCACGGAGGTGCCCTGAGCTGAGGTGAGCCCGAGGTCCCCGGCCACCGCCTGCAGCGCGGCCGCGGCGTTCCGGACGGCGTCGGCCCGGGTGGGCGGGGCGGTGTCGGCGCCCGCGGTGGGGGCGAGGGCGGCGGCCAGCAGGGTGGCGGCCGCCGTGGCTATGCCGGCGGTGGTGAGTCGCGATGTGGTCCGGGCAGGTCTCATCGGGCTCCTAGTGACGGCGCGCGGGCGCGCTGAGGGGGTCACACTGATGACGTCCCAGATTTAAGGGTCCATGACATGTCATGTCCATAGCGCCTCTGTGGCGGAGCTGTGAATAGGTGTTCACGTGCAGAATCAGGTGTGCACGGCCCGCGAAAGGAACGGACATGAACGCACTGGCCCTGACGGTCCTCACGACGACCGACGACGAGGCCAAGGCCCGCGCCCTGGCCGCGGGAGCGGTCGAAGCGCGCCTGGCGGCCTGCGCCCAGATCGCGGGCCCGGTCACGTCGGTCTACCGCTGGCAGGGCAACACGGAGACCGCACAGGAGTGGCAGGTGCTCCTCAAGACCACGGCCGACGGCTACGAGGCCCTGGAGTCATGGCTGTTGGAGGCGCACGACTACGACACCCCGGAGATCATCGCGACACCGGTGATACGGGGGAGCGCCGCGTACCTGGCGTGGATCGAGGGGGAGACGGGCGGGGCGTGAGGGCATGAGCCGGAAAGCCGGACGGCCCGAGCGCGTCAGCACCCGGGCCACGATGACTCACCGGCTCACGGCCGGCCGGCTCACCGGCCACCGCGCCGAACCGGCTCACCGGCCACTGGCTCGCAACCGACCGGCCACCGGCTGACGATCCGCCGGCAGGCGGATTGACCATCAACCGGCTGGCGACCAACTGGCCACCCGACTGCCCATCGGCCGGCCGGCCGACCGACCACCAACCGGCTCACCAACTCACCAGCTCACCAACCGGCTCGCCAGCTGACCAACTCGCCAGCTGACCAACTCGTCGATTCACGAGGGCGCTTCGCCGATTCGCGGTCTCACTTGCGCAGCAGCAGGGTGATCGTCGCCACCACGACACCGAGCGCCACGGCGCCGACGCCGTATCCGAGGCGGTGGGACCGCAGCCCCGGCAGGAAGCGGTCGACGGCGATGCGTCCGGGGCCGGTCAGGGCGAGAGCCACGGCGCCGAGTGCGATCAAGAGCTCGTACTCGATGCCCTGCGGCGCGAAGAATCCGCCGCCCCACTTCACGGCGATGGCGTTGACCAGGGTGCCGGCCACGGCGGCGGCGGCCAGCGGGGTGAGCAGGCCGAGCACGAGGCCGAGCCCGCCGAGGGTCTCGCTGAGCCCGGCGACGGCGGCGAACGCCTTCGGCGACGGGTAGCCGGAGGCGGCGAAGAACTGCCCGGTCCCGTCGATCCCGCCCCCGCCGAACCAGCCGAAGAGCTTCTGCGCGCCGTGCGCGGCCATGGTCAGGCCGAGGGCGAGGCGCAGTACGAGAAGGCCGAGGTCATAGGCGTGAGCCGGCGCGGCAGGGGTGGGGGTGCCGGGCGCGCGGAGCGGGCCGAGCTGGTTCGCGAGGGAGGTCACGTGGGGGTCTCCTGACTCGGAAATCGACATGCTTGAACTTTCAAGCTACAACCCCAAGCTAACCGCCCGACCGCCACGTTTCAAACTTGAACCACATCACCCGGGCGGTCGTCGGAGCCGGTGCCGGCCGCCTCGACCCGTACCGCGCACACCTTGAACTCCGGCATCCGGGACGTCGGATCGAGCGCGGGGTTGGTCAGGTTATTGGCGCGCCCGGCGCCTGGCCAGTGAAACGGCATGAACACCGTGTCGGGCCGGATGCCCGCGGTGATCCGGGCGGGCGCCTCGGCCCGCCCGCGCCGGGAGACGACGGCGACCGGCTCCCCCTCCGCCACCCCGATCCGCGCGGCGAGCCGCGGATGCAGCTCCACGAAGGGGCCGGGCGCGGCGGCGTTCAGCTCGGCCACGCGCCGGGTCTGCGCACCCGACTGGTACTGCGACACGACGCGCCCCGTCGTGAGATGGACCGGGAACTCGGCGTCCGGCTCCTCGGCGGCCGCACGATGCGAGACGGCGACGAAGCGGGCCCGCCCGTCCTCGGTGGCGAACCGTTCCAGAAAGAGCCGGGGCGTCCCGGGGTGTTCCTCTTCCGGACAGGGCCAGAACACCCCGTCCTCCTCGACGAGCCGCCGGTAGGAGATCCCCGCGTAATCAGCGGCTCCCCCCTCCGAGGCCCGCCGCAGCTCCTCGAAGACCTCCTCCGGATCGGCAGGGAACCCCTTCTCCACTCCCAGCCGCCCGGCCAGCTCACGCAGCACCTCCAGATCGCTCCGCACCCCGTCCGGAGGCGTGACGGCGCGGCGCCGCAGCAGCACGCGCCCCTCCAGACTGGTCACCGTCCCCGTCTCCTCGGCCCACTGGGTCACGGGCAGCACCACATCGGCGAGGGCGGCGGTCTCGGAAAGCACCACATCCGCCACGGCCAGGAAGTCGAGCGACCGCAGCCGCTCCTCCACATGCGCGGCGCGCGGCGCGGACACGACCGGGTTCGACCCCATGACCAGCAGTGCCCGTACATCCCGCCCCAGCGCGTCGAGCAGCTCGTACGCGGAACGGCCGGGGCCGGGAAGGGAGTCGGGGTCCACGCCCCACACGCCGGCCACATGCGCACGCGCCGCCGGGTCGGTCAGCTTGCGGTACCCGGGCAGCTGGTCGGCCTTCTGCCCGTGCTCGCGCCCGCCCTGCCCGTTGCCCTGCCCGGTCAGGCACCCGTACCCGGAAAGGGGCCGCCCGGCGCGCCCGGTCGCGAGGCACAGGTTGATCCAGGCGCCCACGGTGTCGGTGCCCTTGGACTGCTGCTCGGGCCCGCGCGCGGTGAGGACCATGGCGGCCTCGGGCTCGCAGAACATCCGCACGGCCTCGCGCAGTTGAGGCACGGCGACCCCGGTCACGCGCTCCACGTACTCGGGCCAGTGCGCCATCACGGCGGCCCGCGCGTCCTCCCAGCCCCGCGTCCGCGCGTGCACGAACTCCTCGTCGACGCGCCCCTCGGTCACCACCAGATGCAGCATTCCGAGGGCAAGGGCGAGATCGGTGCCGGGCCGGGGCGCGAGATGGAGGTCGGCGAGCTCGGCGGTGCGCGTGCGGCGGGGGTCGATGACGACCAGGGTGCCGCCGTTCTCCCGCAGTTCGTTCAGATAGCGGACCGCGGGGGGCATGGTCTCGGCCATGTTCGAACCGACGAGGACCACGCATCCCGTACGCGGAATGTCCTCCAGGGGGAACGGCAGCCCGCGGTCGAGCCCGAACGCGGCGAGCTGCCCCGCCGCGGCGGACGACATGCAGAAGCGACCGTTGTAGTCGATCTGGGAGGTGCCGAGCACGACCCGGGCGAACTTCCCGAGCCCGTACGCCTTCTCATTGGTGAGCCCGCCCCCGCCGAAGACCCCGCACGCGTCCGGGCCATGAGCCGAACGCGTACGGGAAAGCCCCTCGGCGACCAGGCCGAGCGCCTCGTCCCACGAGGCAGGCTCCAGCACGCCGCCCCGGCGGACCAGCGGCGCGGTCAGCCGCACGCCGGGGGCCAGCACGGCAGCGGCCGTACGCCCCTTGCCGCACAGGGCGCCCCGGTTGACGGGAAACCCGGCACGCTCCTCGACCTCGACAACACCGGAGGCAGTCGGGACGAGATTCATCCCGCACTGGAGGGAGCAGTAGGGGCAGTGAGTGGGCGTGACAGTGAGCATGGGCCCACCCTGCGCGCACCCTGTTACGCGCCGTCCCACGCCCGATTACACGCAAGACACGACGCCCTCATAGCGCCACAGGCGGCCCGGTGAGAACGAGTACCGGCGGATGAGCGCGAAACGTCGCGAGGGGACACCGGTACCGCCGGCCCGGCGAGAACGAACAGCGGCGGATCAGCCGCAAAACCGCCGCGAGGGGACACCGGTACCGCCGGCCCGGCGAGAACGAACAGCGGCGGATCAGCCGCAATACCGTCGCGAGGGGACGTGGGGGTGTGTCCGCCCGCAGCACGGAGGTGCGGGCGCCGGTGAAGGTACACGGGGCGGAGGCGCCGCGATGGCGAGGACGGACACACCCCCGCGGCCCCGCCCCACGACGCACGAGACGCCTCAGCGAGGCCGCACCCTCAGAGCGACGCGCAGCGAGACCCCACCCCAGAACACGCGCAGCGAGGCTGCCCCCGAAGCGACGCGCAGCGAGACCTCACCCCAGAACACGCGCAGCGAGGCCGCATCCTCAGAGCGACGCGCAGCGAGACCCCACCCCAGAACCACGCGCAGCGAGGCTGCCCCCGAAGCGACGCGCAGCGAGACCTCACCCCAGAACACGCGCAGCGAGGCTGCCCCCGAAGCGACGCGCAGCGAGACCCCACCCCAGAACCACGCGCAGCGAGACCCCACCCTCAGAGCGACGCTCAACGACGCCGTACCTCCAGAGCCTCCCGAACCCCGGGCTCCTTGTCCCCGAGGAACCGGGGATCGGGCCGGAACACGGAATCGACCACGGCCTTGCCCGCCGCGAACACCTCACGGGCCCCGCCGTAATACCAGGTCACGTCGTGCCGGTCGTCGACACCGACCCCGTACGACGAGACGCCCGCGGCCTCGCACAGGGCGACCGCGCGCCGGATATGGAAGTCCTGGCTGATCAGCACGGCCCGGTCGACCCCGAAGATCTTCTTGGCGCGCACGCAAGAGTCCCAGGTGTCGAACCCGGCGTAGTCGCTGACGACAGCGTCGCCGGGCACCCCGTGCCGGGTCAGATAGGCGCGCATCGCGTCGGGCTCGTCGTAGTCCTCGCGGCTGTTGTCGCCGGTCACGAGAACCACCCGGATCCGCCCGTCGCGATAGAGCTGGGCCGCCGCGTCGAGCCGGTGCGCGAGATAGGGCGACGGCTCGCCCTCCCACAGCCCGGCCCCGAACACCACGGCGACATCGGTGCGCGGCGCATCGTCGACCGTACGCAGCCGGTCCCCGGTCACGACGAACAGCCACGTCGCCGGCAACAGCGCCAGCACACACACGGCCATCGCGCCCTGTACGAACCGCCGCCACCCCCGCCGCGTACGCGGCAACCGGATCCGCACCACTGACCACCCCTGCTCGAAAACGTCGTCGCACGACTGGACGCACGTCTGCGCCGGCCGGTTCACACGGCAGCGGGAACCCCGACCACCTCACACGCGCCCGAACACGCGGTGAGCCCCGGGGAAGCGACGCGTCACCGCCCCGCAACGACGCCGCAACCTCCCCCGGGCAGGATCGATTCATGACGGCGTCGAAACATCAGCGCGACGAGCCCACCGGCACGGCCCACCTCGACAGTACGGCGCAACTCATGACCAGGATCACCAGCCAGCTCGGCACCCAGCTCAGCCACGTCCGGCCCGACGGCAGCCGCCGCAACCCCCCGCAGACACGGCCCGCACCGTCCACCCCGCCCGCCCTGGTCGTCGTGGCGCACGGCAGCCGCGACCCGAGGGCGCTCGCCACGGTCCACGCCCTGCTCGACAAGGTGCGCGAGGAACGCCCGGGACTCCCCGTCCACCTCGGCCACATCGAGCTGAACGAACCGCTCCTGACCGACACGCTCGCGGGCCTCGCCCCCGGCCGGGCCGTCCTCGCCCCGCTGCTCCTGTCGCGCGGCTACCACGTCAAGCAGGACATCCCGGCAGCCCTGGCCACGGCCCCGCACCTGACGGCCCGCGTCGCCCCGCCGCTGGGCCCGCACCCGCTCCTGGTGGAAACGCTGTACGCCCGCCTGGTGGAGGCCGGCTGGGACCCGCGCCCCGACGCCCGCACGCGCAGGGAAAGCGGTGTGGTCCTCGCGGCGGCGGGCTCCCGCGACCCCGACTCGGCCGCCGACACGGCCCGCACGGCCGCACTCCTGGCCGAGCGGCTGGGTGTCCCGGTCGTGCCGGCCTACGCGAGTGCCGCCGCCCCCACCGTCCCGGCCGCGCTGCGCGCTCTCGCCGTCAGAGGGAGGCACCGCGCCGCCGTCGCCGCGTACTTCACGGCGCCGGGCCGCTTCGCCACCCAGTGCGCGCAGGCCGCCCCCTGGATAGCCGCGGCCCCGCTCGGGGCGCACACGGCGATGGCCCGCCTCCTCCTCCACCGCTACGACGGGACCCTCGCGTCCCCGGCGGCCGCCCCCGTACAGCGCCAACTCACGTCGGCCTGACCGTTTGTCACCGCATGCCCTTACTGTCAGTCCATGGAAGGCACGCACGAGACACCCGCAGCGAACCACGAAACACCCGCCACGAAGAATCCGACCGCCCCGACTGTCCCGACCGCGCCGTCCCACGCCACCGACCCGTCCGGCTATGACGCCGCCTCGGTGGAGCGCTGGGCACCCGAGCCCGACAAACGCCCCGGCCGCACCGCCTTCCAGCGCGACCGCGCCCGCGTCCTGCACTCCTCGGCACTGCGCCGCCTCGCGGGCAAGACCCAGGTCGTCACCCCGGGCACGATGAACCGCGCCTGGGACGCCAGCCCCCGCACCCGGCTGACGCACTCCCTGGAATGCGCGCAGGTGGGCCGGGAGCTCGGCGCGGCACTCGGCTGCGACCCGGACCTCGTCGAGACGGCCTGCCTCTCGCACGACATGGGCCATCCGCCCTTCGGGCACAACGGCGAACAGGCGCTGAACGAGGTGGCGCAGGACTGCGGCGGCTTCGAGGGGAACGCGCAGTCGCTGCGCCTGCTGACGCGTATCGAACCCAAGCGCTTCGTCCACAGCGCCGACACGGACGAGCTGGTCAGCGTGGGACTGAACCTGACGCGCGCCGCGCTCGACGCCGCGACGAAGTACCCGTGGCCCCGCGGCGGCCACCCCACCGACCCGGCCTCGCCCAAGTTCGGTGTGTACGAGGACGACCGCCCGGTGTTCGACTGGATCCGCAAGGAGTCACCCGAGCGCAGGACCTGCTTCGAGGCGCAGGTGATGGACTGGTCGGACGATGTCGCGTACTCGGTGCACGATCTGGAGGACGGGCTGCACGCCGGCCACCTCGACCCGAACATGCTGCACGCGGAGCCCGAGCGCCGTGACATCTACGCGGTCGCGATCGGCCGTTACGTACCGGCGGACACGGACCCCGAAGAGCTCGCGGCGGCGCTCGACCGGCTCCTCGACCAGGAGTGGTGGCCGCACGGCTACGACGGCACGGCCGTCGCCCAGGCCCGCCTCAAGGACGCGACGAGCCAGCTCATCGGCCGCTTCTGCCTCGCCGCGGAGGGCGCCACCCGCGCCCGCCACGGCACGGGCCGCCTCACGCGCTACGAGGCCGAACTGGTGGTGCCGCGCGAGGCGCGGTACGAATGCGCGGTTCTCAAGGCGGTCGCCGACCGGTACGTGATGCAGCGCCCGCAGCAGGAGCGGCTCCGCGCCGACCAGCGCATCGTCGTGGCGGAGCTCGCCGAGGCGCTCACCCGCCGCGCGCCCGACGGTCTCGACCCGCAGTTCCGCGCCCTGTTCGACACGGCGGGCGACGACCGTGCCCGCAAGCGCGTGATCGTCGACCAGATCGCCTCCCTCACCGACGCCTCGGCCCGCGAGCTGCACGCGAGGCTCACGGGGCCGCGTCCCTGAGCACGTCGCCTGGCGGGGTGCGGCGACGCAGGACGGTGCTGCCGCTCCCCGCTCCCCGCTTCCCGCTCCGCAGCGAACCGAGCCGTCCCGCCTGCCGCAGGACCGCCCGCGCTGCGCCGCGGAGCGGGTTCGTGCGGGTCGCGCTCCTGCGCACGGTCGTCGTCCTCGCCCGCACGGTCGTCGTCCTCGTCGCGAATCCGGCCATCGACCACTGGGCGTGACGAAAAGATGCCCTGTTCGGGCCATGCCCCCTTCCCGCATCACGCTCCGTGCGGGACGCTCGCATCTGGCGCCATGGCAAAGAGGAGGCATCACGTGGTCGACGCGGATCAGACGTTCGTCATTGTCGGAGGCGGGCTCGCCGGAGCGAAAGCGGCCGAGACGCTGCGCTCCGAGGGCTTCAACGGCAGAGTGATCCTCATCGGGGACGAGGGAGATCATCCGTACGAACGCCCACCCCTGTCCAAGGGCTATCTCCAGGGCAAGGAGGAACGGGACAGCGTCTTCGTCCACGAACCGGCCTGGTACGCACAGAACGACATCGAGCTGCACCTCGGCCAGACCGTCGTCGCGGTCGACCCGGCCGTGAAGAACGTCCGGCTGGGCGACGGCACGGTCGTCCACTACGACAAGCTGCTCCTGGTCACCGGCGCGGAGCCGCGCCGCATGGACATCCCGGGCACCGAGCTCGCCGGCGTGCACCACCTGCGCCGCCTCGCCCACGCGGAGCGCCTCAAGGGCGTCCTCGCCTCCCTCGGCCGGGACAACGGCCACATCGTGATCGCGGGCGCGGGCTGGATCGGCCTGGAGGTCGCCGCGGCGGCCCGCGAGTACGGCGCCGAGGTCACCGTCGTCGAGCCCGAGGCGACCCCGCTGCACGCGGTCCTCGGCCCCGAGATCGGCCAGATCTTCGCCGACCTGCACGCCGAGCACGGCGTCCGCTTCCACTTCGGGACCCGCCTCACCGGCATCACCGGCCAGGACGGCATGGTCCTCGCCGCCCTCACCGACGACGGCGACGAGCACCCGGCCCACGACGTGCTCGCCGCGATCGGCGCCGCCCCGCGCACCTCGCTCGCCGAGTCCGCCGGGATCGAACTCGCCGACCGGTCGCACGGCGGCGGCATCGCCGTGGACGCCTCGCTGCGCACCTCCGACCCGGACATCTACGCGGCCGGTGACGTGGCGGCCGTGCAGCACCCCCTCTTCGGGACCAGGCTGCGCGTCGAGCACTGGGCCAACGCGCTCAACGGCGGCCCGGCCGCCGCCCGCGCCATGCTGGGCCAGGAGGTGACGTACGACCGTGTGCCGTACTTCTTCTCCGACCAGTACGACGTCGGCCTCGAGTACTCGGGCTGGGCGCCCCCGGGCTCGTACGACCAGGTCGTCATCCGCGGGGACGCGGGCAAGCGGCAGTTCATCGCGTTCTGGCTCAAGGACGGGCGGGTGCTCGCCGGGATGAACGTGAACGTGTGGGACGTCACGGAAACCATCCAGGCACTCATCCGCAGCGGGGTCAGGCCCGGGGCGGACCGCCTGTCGGATCCGTCCGTCGCGCTCACGGCGCTCCTCGAGGGGGAGGACGGGTGACGTGAGTGTCGGCGGCTCGCCGTAGAATCCTTGCGTGGCAGGCAGGATCAATGACGAGGACGTGAAGGCGGTCCGGGACGCGGTCCCGATCGACGCCGTGGTGTCCGAATACCTGCAACTGCGCAACGCGGGCGGCGGGAACCTGAAGGGCCTGTGCCCCTTCCACGACGAGAAGTCTCCGTCCTTCCAGGTCAGCCCCAGCAAGGGTCTCTTCCACTGCTTCGGCTGCCAGGAGGGCGGCGACACCATCACGTTCGTGATGAAGGTCGACCACCTCTCCTTCTCCGAGGTCGTCGAGCGCCTCGCCGGTCAGGCGGGCATCACCCTGCGGTACGAGGAGGGCGGCTACAACCCCTCGCACCAGCGCGGTGAACGCATCCGCCTGGTCGAGGCGCACAAGGTGGCCGCCCAGTTCTACATGGACCAGCTGGAGAGCGCCGAGGCGGAGATCGGCCGCAAGTTCCTCGCCGAGCGCGGCTTCGACCAGGCCGCCGCCGCGCACTTCGGCGTCGGCTACAGCCCGGCCGGCTGGGACCACCTCACGCGCTTCCTGCGCGGCAAGGGCTTCACCGACAAGGAGCTCATCACCTCCGGGATCTCCCAGGAGGGCCGCCGCGGGCCCATCGACCGCTTCCGCGGCCGTCTCATGTGGCCCATCCGCGACATCGGCGGCGAGGTCGTCGGCTTCGGCGCCCGCCGTCTGCGTGAGGACGACAACGGTCCGAAGTACCTGAACACGCCGGAGACACCGATCTACCGGAAGTCTCAGGTCCTCTACGGCATCGACCTCGCCAAGAAGGAGATCGCCAAGTCGAGCCGCGCGGTCGTCGTCGAGGGCTACACGGACGTCATGGCCTGCCACCTGGCCGGCATCACGACCGCCATCGCGACCTGCGGCACCGCCTTCGGCGGCGACCACATCAAGATCCTTCGCCGCCTCCTGATGGACAACGGCAGCGCCCGTGTGATCTTCACCTTCGACGGTGACTCGGCGGGCCAGAAGGCCGCCCTGCGCGCCTTCGAGGACGACCAGAAGTTCGCCGCCGAGACGTACATCGCCGTCGCCCCCGACGGCATGGACCCCTGCGACCTGCGCCTGGCCAAGGGCGACGAGGCGGTCGCCGACCTCGTCGAACCCCGCACCCCCCTCTTCGAGTTCGCCCTGCGCCACATCGTCTCCCGCTACGACCTGGAGACCCCCGCGGGCCGCGCCGCCGCGCTCGACGAGGCAGCCCCCGTCGTCGCCCGGATCAAGAACAGCGGCGCGCAGCACGAGGTCGCCGTCCAGCTCGCCGGCATGCTCGGCATCCTGGACACCCAGTTCGTCGTCAAGCGTGTCTCGCAGCTCGCCCGCTGGGCCCGTGACCGCGGCGGCCGTGGCCCCGCCCCGGCCCGCCCGCAGCAGCCCTACGAGGCCGCGGCGACCCGCGCGTCCGCCGCGGGCCCCGCCCTCACCCTGCGCAACCCCGTGTACGCCACCGAGCGCGAGCTACTCAAACTCGCCCTCCAGCGGCCCGAGTTGGTCTCCCCGGCCTTCGACGCGTACGGCGTGGACGAGTTCACCGCCGCCCCGTACGCCGCGGTGCGCGAGGCGATCATCGAGGCGGGCGGCGCCGACCTCGGCACCCAGGACCCGCAGGCATATCTCGTACGGGTACGGGAGGCGGCCCCCGACGACGCGGTGCGCGCCATGGTCACCGAGCTCGCCGTCGAGGCCATCCTGCGCAGATCCGTCGACGAGGTCTACGCGGGCCAGCAGCTCGTCGCCGTGCGCCGCCGTGCCGTCGACCGGCGCATCCGGGACGTGCAGGGCTCCCTGACCCGTCTGGGCTCGCACAGTGACCCGGCGCGCCTGTCCGCCGTCCAGGAGGAGCTGATGGTCCTCCAGCGCTACGACAGGGCTCTGCAGGACCTCGGCGCGCAGGCGCTCTGAGCGCTCGGTCCCCGACGGCCCGGGACGAGGTCCGCCCGGCCGGTTTCGTCCCGCCGCGCAGGGGCAGGCGTCGTGCACGGTAACCGAGCGGTCACGCACCGGACTCAAAAAGTCACCGCACGCCCCTCGTGGCGGCGTTGTGTCGTACAGCACACTGGGTCCGGTGCCTGAGTCCTCGGAGCGCGGCCGGAACCCCGACAAGGGGTCCGACACCCCCGCGGTTCCGCCTAACGCGTACGGGACGGACAGCGGTGTGGCCGCCGTCGCCGATCCCGGTGTACCCCTGCCGCACGCCTCAGCAGCGATCACCTTGGAGGTCGCCCCCGTGCAGACCCAGACCCTCAGTCAGACCGGTGCCGCGCGTCAGAGCGCCCAGGGCACCCCCGCGCCGGACACGGACGCGGAGCCGCTTCCGGCCGTCCCCCAGCAGCGGGGACCGGAGAACCATCCGGACTCCGACCCGCCCGGCGATCCCGCCGACACCCCACAGCCGGCCGACACGGCCGAGCTGCCGGAGCCGGAGTCGGATCCGGAACGGCGGGAAGCCGGCCCCCGACCGCCCGTCGCCCTCCTCCTCGACACCGTGGACGCCGAGACTCCCGAGCCCCCGCCCTCGCGCGGCCGCACCGACACCGGCGGCCCCTCCTCGGACCTCTTCCGCCAGTACCTGCGCGAGATCGGACGGATCCCGCTGCTCACGGCCGCGGAGGAGGTCGACCTGGCCCGCAAGGTCGAGGCCGGTCTGTTCGCCGAGGAGAAGCTGACGGGCACCCCGGACCCGGACTCCCAGCTCGCCATCGACCTCGACAGACTCGTCGTGATGGGCCGGATGGCCAAGCGCCGCCTCATCGAGGCCAACCTGCGCCTCGTCGTCTCGGTAGCCAAGCGCTACGTGGGCCGCGGCCTGACCATGCTGGACCTGGTCCAGGAGGGAAACCTCGGCCTGATCAGGGCGGTCGAGAAGTTCGACTACGCCCGCGGCTACAAGTTCTCGACGTACGCCACCTGGTGGATCCGGCAGGCCATGTCACGCGCCCTCGCCGACCAGGCCCGCACGATCCGCGTCCCGGTCCACGTGGTCGAGCTGATCAACCGGGTCGTGCGCGTGCAGCGCCGCATGCTCCAGGAACGCGGCTACGAACCCACGCCCGAAGAGGTCGCCGACCACCTCGACCTGCCGCCCGAGCGGGTCAGCGAAGTCCTGCGCCTGGCCCAGGAACCGGTGTCGCTGCACGCTCCCGTGGGCGAGGAGGACGACGTCGCGCTGGGCGACCTGATCGAGGACGGCGACGCGACGTCCCCCGTCGAGTCGGCCGCGTTCCTCCTCCTGCGCGAACACCTGGAGGCGGTCCTCTCCACCCTCGGCGAACGCGAACGCAAGGTGGTCCAGCTCCGTTACGGCCTGGCGGACGGCCGCCCCCGCACACTGGAGGAGATCGGCCGCATATTCGGGGTGACCCGGGAACGCATCCGCCAGATCGAGTCCAAGACCCTGAACAAACTCAGGGACCACGCTTTCGCGGACCAGCTGAGGGGCTACTTGGACTGAGGGCGGCGCCCCGTAAGGGGCGCGGGGAACGGCGCGCTCAACCCCACGGCCCGCAGCCGGACCATCGGGGGCGCGGGGAACTGCGCACTCAGCTCAGCCACGAACGACCCGCACGCAGAACCCCGCCCCCCAAGACGCGCCTACTCCACCTCCGCCACGGCCTGCGCGAACTGAGCCTCGTACAGCCGCTCGTACGCCCCGCCCGCGGCGCGCAGCGCGTCGTGGGTGCCCTGCTCCACGATGTCCCCGCTCTCCATCACCAGGATGGTGTCGGCGTCGCGGATCGTGGACAGCCGGTGAGCGATGACGAAGCTGGTCCGCCCGTGGGCGAGCCGCGCCATCGCCTTCTGGATGAGCACCTCGGTACGGGTGTCGACGGAGCTCGTCGCCTCGTCGAGGACGAGTATCACCGGGTCCGAGAGGAACGCGCGCGCGATGGTGATGAGCTGCTTCTCACCGGCGCTGACCCCCGACCCCTCGTCGTCGATCACGGTGTCGTAGCCCTCGGGCAGCGTCCGGATGAACCGGTCCGCGTGGGCGGCCCGCGCCGCTTCCTCGATCTGCTCCCGGGTGACGTCCTTCGCCGCGCCGTACGCGATGTTGTCCGCGATCGTGCCGCCGAACAGCCACGTGTCCTGGAGGACCATGCCGATCCCGGAACGGAGTTCGTCGCGCGACATCTTCGCCACGTCGACCCCGTCGAGGGTGATGCGCCCGCCGGTGACCTCGTAGAAGCGGAGCAGCAGGTTGACCAGCGTCGTCTTTCCGGCGCCCGTCGGGCCGACGATGGCGACGGTGTGCCCCGGCTCCACGGCGAGGGACAGGTCCTCGATGAGCGGCTTGTCCTGCTCGTAGCGGAAGGACACGTTCTCGAACTCGACGAGCCCGCGCAGCAGATCGGGCTTCTCGCCCGGCACCGGGTCGGCCTCCTGCTCGTCCGCGTCGAGCAGTTCGAAGATCCGCTCGGCCGAGGCGACGCCCGACTGCACCAGGTTCGCCATCGAGGCGACCTGCGTCAGCGGCATGGAGAACTGCCGCGAGTACTGGATGAACGCCTGGACGTCACCGATCGACAGCGAACCCGAGGCGACCCGCAGGCCACCCACCACGGCGACCAGCACATAGTTGAGGTTCGACACGAAGAACATCAGCGGCTGCATCATCCCGCTGTTGAACTGTGCCTTGAACCCGGCCTCGTAGAGCGCGTCGTTCTGCTCGGCGAACGCCTTGGCCGACTCCTCCTGGCGCCCGAAGACCTTCACCAGGTTGTGGCCGGTGTACATCTCCTCGATGTGCGCGTTCAGCTTGCCGGTGGTCTTCCACTGCTGCACGAACTGCGGCTGCGACCGCTTGCCGACCCGCGTCGCGATCAGGAACGACAGCGGCACCGTCACCAGTGCCACCAGCGCGAGCAGCGGCGAGATCCAGAACATCATCACCAGCACACCGATGATGGTGAGCAGCGAGTTGATGAGCTGGCCCATCGTCTGCTGGAGCGTCTGCCCGATGTTGTCGATGTCGTTCGTGGCGCGGCTGAGGACCTCACCGCGCTGGCGCTTGTCGAAGTACGACAGCGGAAGGCGCGACAGCTTCGCCTGGATGTCCTCGCGCATCCGGAAGACGGTCTTGTTGAGCGCCAGGTTGGACAGCCGCGTCGCCACGGCCATCAGCAGACCGGCCCCCAGGAAGGTGCACAGGGCGAGCCCGAGCACGGAGCCCACGGCCCCGAAGTCGATGCCCTGGCCGGGCGTGAAGTCGATCCCGGAGAGCATGTCGGCGACCCCGGAGTCACCCTTGGCCCGCATCGCCTCGATGACCTGCGCCTTGCTGCTCCCGGCGGGCATCTGACGCCCGATGATGCCCGCGAAGACCAGGTCGGTCGCCCGGCCCAGGATCTTCGGGCCCAGCACCGACAGGCCCACACTCAGGACGACACACGCGACCATCGCGTACATCGTCGTCTTCTCGGGCTTGAACTGCCTGATGAGCCGCTTGCCCGAGCCCTTGAAGTCCATCGAACGCTGGTCGGGGCCCCCGGCCATCATCCGCCCGCCTGGCCCCGCCATCAGGCCGCCTCCGCTTCCGTCAGCTGGGAGAGAACGATCTCCCGGTATGTCGCATTGCCGTCCATCAGCTCGTGATGGGTGCCCGTGCCCACGACATGGCCCTCGTCGAGGACCACGATGCGGTCCGCGTCGCGGATGGTGGAGACCCGCTGGGCCACGATCACCACGGTCGCCTCGGAGGTCTCGTGACCCAGCGCGGCCCGCAGCGCGGCGTCCGTCGCGTAGTCGAGCGCGGAGAACGAGTCGTCGAAGAGATAGATCTCGGGCCGCTGCACCAGCGTCCGCGCGATCGCGAGCCGCTGGCGCTGTCCGCCGGACACATTGGTGCCGCCCTGCGAGATCGGGGAGTCGAGCCCGTTCTCCAGCTTCTTCACGAAGTCCTTGGCCTGCGCCACCTCCAGGGCGTGCCACAGCTCTTCGTCGGTCGCGTCCGGATTGCCGTACCGCAGATTCGTCGCGACCGTGCCCGCGAAGAGGTACGGCTTCTGCGGCACGAGCCCGACGGTCCTGGCGAGCAGCGCGGGGTCGATGGTGCGCACGTCGACACCGTCCACCAGAACCTCGCCGTCCGTCGCGTCGAACAGGCGCGGCACCAGGCCGAGAAGGGTGGACTTGCCGCTGCCGGTCGAGCCGATGACGGCGGTCGTCTCGCCGGGGCGCGCGGTGACCTGGATGGCCTTGAGCACGGGTTCCTCGGCGCCCGGGTAGCGGAAGCCCGCGTCCCGGATCTCCAGGTGGCCGTGGCTGCGCAGCTCCCGCACCGGCGAGGCCGGTGGCACGACGCTGGACTCGGTGGAGAGGACCTCCTGGATGCGCTCGGCGCAGACCTCGGCGCGCGGCACCATCATGAACATGAAGGTGGCCATCATGACGCTCATCACGATCTGCATCAGATAGGCGAGGAACGCGGTGAGCGCGCCGATCTGCATGCCGCCGCTGTCGATGCGGTGCGCGCCGAACCAGACGACGGCGATCGACGAGATGTTCACCACGGTCATGACGATCGGGAACATCAGCGCGAGGAGCTTGCCGGTGCCGAGGGAGACCTCGGTCAGATCGGCGTTGGCCTCGCGGAAGCGATCCTTCTCGTAGCCGTCGCGCACGAAGGCGCGGATGACGCGGTTGCCGGTGATCTGCTCGCGCAGCACCCGGTTCACCGTGTCGAGCCGCACCTGCATGGTGCGGAACAGCGGCCGCAGGCGGCGCACGATCAGACTGACGCTGATCCCGAGGACCGGGACCACGGCGAGCAGCACGCCCGACAGGGGCACGTCCTGGCCCAGCGCCATGACGATGCCGCCGACACACATGATCGGCGCCGACACCATCAGCGTGAACGTCATGAGCGTGAGCATCTGGACCTGCTGCACGTCGTTCGTCGTGCGGGTGATCAGGGACGGCGCCCCGAACTGGCCCATCTCGCGCGCCGAGAAGGACTGCACGCGGTCGAACACGGAGGCCCGGACGTCCCGTCCGAGCGCGGCCGCGGTGCGGGCGCCGTAGAACACGGCGCCGATGTTGCAGACCATCTGGACCACGGTGATCGCGATCATGATGGCGCCGAACGTCAGGATGTAGCCCGTGTCCCCCTTCACGACACCGTTGTCAATGATGTCCGCGTTGAGGGTGGGCAGATAGAGCGACGCGCAGGTCTGCAGGAACTGCAGCAGTACGAGCACGCCGATGGGTTTCTTGTACGGACCGAGGTAGGTCCGCAGGAGTCGTATGAGCACGCTCGGTCTCTCGAAGTCGGCCGTCATGAGGGGTCATTGGTGCACGACCCTCATCGTCCGACACTCCACCCGTGTTACCTCAACCGATTTAGCCAAGAGCCCGCCAAGAAACCCACGTGGAGCGGGACGAAACGGTCAAGCGCCTACGGAATTGAAGGCTCCGGGGTGCGTCTGCTCCCGTACGGCGGTGAACTGCTGCCGCACCGCCTGCCCGACGGGCAGCTCCTCGCCCGGCTCCAGAACCTGCGCCGCCGCGCCCTGCCACTGCGGCAGCTGCCCGTTCAGCGCCCACGCGGCCTGCCGCGCCGCACCGAGGGCCGCGTAGTCCGCGGGCTGCGGCACCACGACCTGCGTCCCGAACAGCATCGGCGCCGCGGCCTGCACCGCCGGCAGCTCGGCCGCCGCCCCGAGCAGGAAGATCCGCCGCACCTCGACCCCCCGCCCGCGCAGTACGTCCATGGCGTCCCCGAGCCCGCACAGCATGCCCTCGAACGCGGCCCGCGCGAGATGCTCCGGCTTCATCGACTCCCGCCGCAGCCCGCTCAGGGTGCCCGCGGTGTGCGGCAGATTCGGCGTCTTCTCGCCCTCCAGATACGGCAGCATGACCAGGCCGTGCGACCCGGGAGTCGACTTCATCGCCAGGTCGGACAGCTCCTCGATCCCGGAGAGCCCGAGCATGTCGGCCGTACCGCGAAGGGCCCGCACCGCATTGAGCGTATGGACGACGGGCAGATGCATACCGGTCGCGTCGGCGAGGGAGGTGATCATCCCGGACGGATCGGCCAGCGCCTCGTGGTGCACCGCCATGACCGAACCCGAGGCCCCGAGCGACACCACGGCGTCGCCCTGGCGCACCCCGAGCCCGAACGCCGCGGCCATCGTCTCGCCCGTACCGGCCGAGATGATCAGCCCCTCCGGAGTGGTGCCCGCCGCGTCCCCCGGTCCGAGCACCTCCGGCAGCATCGCCTGGTGCCCGAGTGCCAGCTCGACCAGGTCAGGACGGTACGCGCCGCTCGCCGCCGACCAGTAGCCGGTGCCCGAGGCCCCGCCCCGGTCGGTGGTGCGCCGCGAGGGCCGGCCGAGGAGCTGCCACACCAGCCAGTCGTGGGCCTGGAGCACGAGCGCGACCCGCTGTGCGGCCTCCGGCTCGTTCCTCGCCAGCCACCGCAGCTTCGTCACCGGATGCATGGCCTGCGGCACACATCCGACGGCCTGGGCCCACGCCTCACGCCCGCCGAGCCGGTCGATGAGATCCGCGGCCGCGGCCTGCGTCCGCTTGTCGCCCCCGGGCATCGCGGGCCGCACGGTGCTGCCCTGCGAGTCGAGCGGCACCAGCGCGTTCTGCTGCGCGGAGACCCCGATCGCCTGGACGCCTTCGAGCAGCCCGCCGCCCGCGGCCTCGCCGAGCGAGAGGAGCCACGCCTGTGGATCGACATCGGCGGGACGGCCACCGCCCTCGCCGGATTCGAGCGGGTGCGGGGCATAGCCCTGCTTGAGCACGGCACCGGAGTCCGCGTCACAGACCACGATCCGAGTGAAATCGGGCGAACTGTCCAGCCCGGCGACTATCCCCATGACTGAATTCTGCCGCACTCCGCGACGGCCCCGTCCCGCGGGCCGGGGCCGGGCGGGAGACCCGCTTTCGCCGGGGCCGTGGGGCTCAGGTGTTGCTGGTGCCCCAGTCGTCCTCGAAGCCGTTGTTGCCCTGGCCGCGCTCCCGCAGCGAGCGCACCCGGCCGGCCACCGAATCGGGGACCCGGCTCTCGACCTTCTCGCTCACCGAGTGCAGCGCCTTGCCCGCGATCTGACGCGTCTGCTGGGCCGCCGACTCCGCCGTGTTCCGGACGGCGGGGTTCTGCGTGAACTCGCGCGCGGACTTCTTCAGCTGCTCGTACCGCTCGCGTCCGGCCCGGGTCCCGAGTACGTACCCCAGGGCCAGACCGGCGACGAATGTGAGCCGGTAGCGCATGGCTGCCACCCTTCCCTTGTGATCACCGGGGGAACCGATTGGCGGAGCACCCCCCTGCTTGCGCTAATGTATGTGTCGCAGCGAGCGCACGCCCCCTGGCGAGTGCCAAGGTAGGTGCGTTCGATGCACGAGACATTCCCCTGTAGCTCAATTGGCAGAGCAGCCGACTGTTAATCGGCAGGTTACTGGTTCGAGTCCAGTCGGGGGAGCTCGATCTCCTGTAGCTCAATTGGCAGAGCAGCCGGCTGTTAACCGGCAGGTTACTGGTTCGAGTCCAGTCGGGAGAGCTGACGGACAAGACCCCCGGGAAGTCCCGGGGGTCTTTTCGTGTCGTCTTCTTCGCCAGGCGGAACCGTATGCGGGCGCGCGGAGTCCTCCACCCTGAGCAAGGCCGACCATCCGGAGCAGGAGATCGTATGAGCGGCTATGCTGCGGCAGACGGCGCGCACACATGTACGCGCCACGCCGAAACGGGGCGGTAGCTCAGCCGGTTAGAGCAGCGGACTCATAATCCGTCGGCCGTGGGTTCGAGTCCCACCCGCCCCACCTCAGCAAAAACGATGTGGCCAGGGGAAACGCCACATCTCACGGTAGCGCGACGGGGGCGTTCGCCACGCGAACGCCACACCGTTGAGCCGCACGCTCTCCTGCATGGCTTCGATTGAGCCAAACCCCAGGAACACCGGAGACCCCTCATGCGCAGTCGTTCGGCGTAGTGGCGGCTCCGCTGCACGGCCTGTTCTGCAGCAACGCGCGGTCGGCTGTTGATGCTGATCCGGGCTCTGCGTGACTCCCGTCCGTGCGCGCACACGCGACTGCCCAAAGCCGGCGACACCGAGGACGACGAGGTCTTCCTGGACCCCGAGGAACACGCGCTGTTGAAGCGCAGGTGCGCGTCGACGCGGTCGACATCATTGACGGCCTCGGGAGCACTGGCCTGAGGTGGGGTGAAATGACCGCGCTGCGACCGCGGGACTTTATATGCGTCTCGCAGCGGCCCGCTCCCGTGTGCAGCGTGCTCGGAAACGACGTGGCGAGGGCGGGACCTTCCTCGGTGTGCCCCAAGACCAAGAAGTCCCGCCGGACTCCGGTCCTCACACCTGAGCAGGTCGAGCTCTTCCAGCGCCTGTGCAAGGGCCGGCAGTCCACGGGCCTGATCTTCACTGCACCGGAGGTCGGGGTGCGGCACTCGGCGTCGTCCACGCCCACCGGTGGAAGCCTGCCTCGGACGCTGTCGACGCCGTCGGTCTGACGAAGCGTCCGAGAATTCACGACCTCCGCCATGCTCACGCGTCCCGGCTGATCGCCGGCAGGGTTCCGCTGCCTGTCCTTCAGGCGCGTCTCGGGCGCGAGTCGATTGCCACGACCGTCGATCGGTACGGACACCGGCAGTTGCATACCCACGACGAACCCTCGCCTATGACAGGGGTGTGGGCACGCCTCCATCGGGCCTCAAAAGGTCTGACTGTCAGGTCTGACTGTTCGAGGCATGGAGGGCTTGAGCGACGACAACACGGATGACCTCTGCCCGTGAAGCGCTCGTGGACGACCGGTCAGGTCCGTGGGCAACGGCGCGCCACGCGGTACCTACGACACGGCACCAGGAAATTTGAGCAGCTGACGGCGAGTCGCCGGACAGGACTCACGAGACGTCAACTGTCCTGTAAATGAAGGGCAATTGAGAGTTGGCGAACACCCCGTAGCCGACGGGCGCCCCCGCCGGATACGGCCACACGGCTTAATTTTCGGATTTTCAGCACGTCCGATAAGTGACGAATGGTGTGATTTCTGTATCTTCTTTCACAGAGCGGCTGTCCGGCCGATCTCTCCGAGAAGGAAGAAACTGACATGAGCAAGCGTTCTATTGCTGTCACCGCGGCCATCGCGGGCGCTGCAGCTCTTGCCGCCACCGGCATCAACTACGCCGCTGCTGCCGGCACGGAGGCGGCTCCGGCTGCTCCGGCTGTTCGTCAGGCGGCTGCTCCCGCGGCGGCGCCCCTCGGTGGCGACTCCGGCCAGGGCAAGGAGAAGGAAGGCAACTACAACAAGGGCGGCTACCACTACAAGGGTCGGATCCAGTTCAACGAGCGTTCCTACTCGGCCGAGACGGACGGCTGCATCACCGTGGTGAGCGGTCTGGGCGCGCGCAGCTTCAACGTCCGCAACGACAGCTGGAAGACGGTTGAGGTCTTCCGTGGTGCGACCTGCGACAACGGGGCTCCCGTGGCCACGGTCGGACCGTGGAGCAGCAGCACCAGCGTCCACCCCTTCAAGGTCCGTGGCGGCGTGTTCGTCAAGAACGGTGTTGTGGGCAGCTTCCGTGTGGTCCACGACTTCCGTGGCGGCAAGGGTGGCTACGGCGGCGGCTACGGCGGTGGCGACCACGGCGGCGGCAACTGGTAGTACCTGCCGCCGGAATAGTTGAGGCCCCGGCCCGTCGGAATCGGGCCGGGGCAGTCAACTAGTTTAACCCAGCCGGGCACGCAACGCCCGAAATGGCTTAATGCGGGCACGGATCGCTTCGCGCCCCGTGCCCGCATGAAGGTCATTTCGGGCGCTCCCCGGGCCACGCCGCGCTTCATCGAAGACGCGTCGAGGCAGTGCCGGTTCGCGGCACCGCCTCGAGATGGGCTCGTGGGCGGTCCCGGAACTTTGCCTGCCCGGAGCCGGATCTCCCATCGCAGACCCGACCGGGCAGTTTTGTTGGGATCACCTCTTCGGTGACATGCTCGATGGAGAGTGCGCTCTGAGGCTGAGCCGATGCTGTCGCCGCGGAGCCGGAAGTTTCGTAGATTCACTCGGCGCCCTACGACATCACGCTCGTGCGGGTTCAGCCGGGACGGACGCTTCAGCAGACGCTTGACCACCTCGACGCCGGCTTCGATCCCGATGCGGAGCTGCCCCGGCTCCGACGCACATGTGGAGTCCGGCCGGGTAGACCGTGGCTGTCTGCTCATGGCGGGTGGGGTTGGCCCCGCCATTGCCTGAGCCGGTTGATGCACCGTTCGACGGTGTTGCGCTGCTTGTACGCCCAGCGGTCGAAGGCAGTTGGCCTGCGTCCTGCCGGCCGCGACGCAGTCTGTGGCCACGCTGATCCGCCGGTACCGGGATCACCGTCCGGATACCGCTTTAGCGCAGGTGGTCGTGGGTCGCGCGGGAAGAGTGCGCCTTGTCGGCCAGGATCATGTCCGGTCTTGTGCGGAGCCGCCCCTGCTGCCGGGGCGCGCGTGAGCGGCTCATGGCGTCGGTAGGGACGGGCGCATCGCCGGCCTGTCCGGCGGGGAGAACGAATGCCAGTGGTCGGAGCGGCTGTCGGCGGCGAGGTGGATCTTCGTGGTCGGTCCGCCGCGGGATCGGTCGATGGCGTGGGCGTCGGGTTCGTCGGCCGGGGCCCTTTTTTGTGGGCCCCGGCCGAATGCTGGTGAGCGCGCACGATCGTGGAGTCCACTGAGACGGCCCGGTCGGGGCTCCGTCGGCGTCGGTCTGAGCCATCAGCGCAGTGAAGACCCGCTCCCAGGCGCCGTCCACGGCGCACATGCGCAACCGGGTGCAGCCCCTTGCCGGTTGCCGCATCCCTCCGGCAGGCGAACCCGCTGAACCCCGGTCTGGAACGTGAAGGCGATCGCGTCCGTCCTCTCCCGGTGGTCACGCCACCGGCCACTACGCTTCGGTGTCCGGTCCGGGAGCAACAGCTCGATCCGCCCACTGGGCATCGGTCAACGACACACCGGACGACCGACCGGATGGTCTCAACGAAACCGCCGAGGCCGAGTCAGTGGCGGTCATGCCGTGGATCCAGGCCGAACGCCCTTCGTGGGCGGCGGGCTGTGAATCGGCTCGGCCGCACCGGGTGCCAGTTGGGTCCCGTGATCGCGCGCCCACCCGCCGCTTGCCGTCGTCACATCCGCCTCACCAAATGTTTCCGATGCAGGAACGTTTTGACCTGCGACACACCGGAGCGTCCGCCGTTCACCTGATGTGATGACCCGTCAGGTAGGTCGTCAGTCGCCCGTCGCCGGCCCGGACAGTCGGCGATCAAGCCGTTGGGCGCAACCTCCGTCACCCGGCTCGGGGGAGGCCCCCGAGCCGGTCGAGCGGGTCATTGCTGACGCTGCCCCTGGCGCCTCAGGGGGAGAGGGCTGGGGCTTGAGGCCTTGAGTGTGCCGCCACCCCCTCCAGGTCGGCCAGGGTGTACTCAAGGGTGCGTTCATGGGCGCGCCAGGCCGGTGCGCACACGGTGTTCTGACCGAATCCGCCCCTTCTTCCGGCCCTTCCTCCCCCTTCCCGCTCCTTCCGTTCCTTCAGTTCGCTCAGTTCCTTCCGTGCTGTCGGTCCCATCGGCCCACGCGTCGGCTGCCCTGCTTCGCCGCGGGTTCCCGACAGTCGCCCCGCGACGGGTTCGCCGCCGAGAGCTGCGCCTGCCCGGACAGGGCTTCGCGCGCGCCATGGAGGGTGTCCGGAGAACGGCGGATCGGACGAGGCGGCGCTCTCCCTCATCCAGGAAGAGGGGTGCCGTCGACATCGGCATCGGGGACGGCGTGTCGCGAACGGGGTCGGTCTACGTGGTGACGGCCGTGGCCGTCGAAGACGCCCGGCACGTCCTGGGCGCTCTGGATGTTCTGAGGATCTCGGGCGGCGACGGTGGCAACGCCGGTGACCAGGGCGACGGCGCGGGGGCCAGGGGCCGGCTTGGCGTGTCGTCGAGCTGTAGACCCCGGACGAGGCTGCCGCCCTCAAGCGCGGTCTCTGTGGCGTCGGCGAGCCTCGCCCCGACCGGCAGGAGCCGCGAGCGACGGCGCGCCACGCGGAGACTGCGACACGGCATCAGAAGTTTGAGCAGTTGTCGGCGAGTCGCCGGGTGAGGCTTACGAGACGTCAACTGACCCGCAAACAAGGGCAATTGGGGGCCGATGTGGATGCCGCTGCCGACTGGCGACTTTGCGGGCATACGGCCACACGGCTTATTTCTCGCATTTTCAGCCTGTCTGATAAGTGACGAATGGTGTGATTTCTGTATCTTCATTCACAGAGCGGCTGTCCGGCCGATCTCTCCGAAAGGAAGAAACTGACATGAGCAAGCGTTCCATCGCTGTCACCGCCGCCATTGCGGGCGCTGCAGCCCTTGCCGCCACCGGCATCAACTATGCCGCTGCTGCCGGCACGGAGGCGGCTCCGGCTGCGGCTCCGGCTGTTCGTCAGGCGGCTGCTCCCGCGGCGGCGCCCCTCGGTGGCGACTCCGGCCAGGGCAAGGAGAAGGAAGGCAACTACAACAAGGGCGGCTACCACTACGAGGGTCGGATCCAGATCAACGAGCGGTCTTACGCGGCCGGCTCGGACGGCTGCATCACCATCGTCAGCGGTCTGGGTGCGAACAGCTTCAACGTCCGCAACGACAGCTGGAAGACGGTTGAGGTCTTCCGCGGTGCGACCTGCGACAACGGGGCTCCCGTGGCCACGGTCGGACCGTGGAGCACCAGCAACAGCGTCTCGCCCCACAGGGTCCGCGGCGGCGTCTTCGTCAAGCACGGCGTCGTAGGCAGCTTCCGTGTGGTCCACGACTTCCGTGGTGGCAAGGGTGGCTACGGCGGCGGCTACGGCGGCGGCGGCTACGGCGGCGGCGACCGCGGTGGCAACGACTGGTAGAACCTGCCGCCGGAACAGTTGAGGCCCCGGCCCGTCGGAATCGGGCCGGGGCGGTCAACGAAAGTTTAACCCAGCCGGGCACGCCGCGCCCGAGATGGCTTAATGCTGGTACGGACCACCTCACGTCCGTGCGCGCATGAGGGTGATTTCGGGCGCTCCCCTGGGCATGTCGCGCTTCGTCGAAGGCGCGTCGAGGTATGTCCAGTTCTTCCGGCTCGATCGAGGTCTGACACAGGGCCTCGATCGAGCCGGCCGAATCGGGATGCCTCACAAGGGTCCGGCCGCTTGAAGGCTTCGTGTCGTTCCATGCGACGTGCTCGCCGGAAACGTGCAGATGTCTTCAGGCAGTCGTGGGCGCGGGCACATACCCGCACCAGCGTGTGGATCCTTGGAAAGTCAAATGTCAACGTCACGTCGGCTGCCGTCGGTCATGTCGCACATTCCGTATACGGACGGGGGTATACGAACGGCGCCATGGCCGACCAGCCGCACACCGCAGTGAGTGGGATTGCCGACCGTGCACGGGCTGAGCGTTCGCCAGGCCGTGGACCGCCTTGCTCCGTCGATCCGTGCCGCCGAATCCGCCCCTTTGGACTCGAGGGATGCATGAAAATGCCGCAGAGCTCGCTCAGTAAACCGAAGAATCCGGCCGACGCAGCGATCTCGCAAAGACTTGAAGAGACCATCGAAAGCTCCGAGTACTGGGCAAGGAGGATGCCGCGCGAAGCCCTCCGCCTGGTGCGTAAGGAGCGTCTCTGCGGCGTCGCCGCGGGAGGTGTCAGCCTCCTCACCGGCCTTCTGGCCTGGCCTCTGGTCGCCGAGTCCTCGATGCTCACGGCGCAGGTCCTCATCTCCGGGCTGTCGGGTCTGGCGGCGCTGGCCATCGCCGCCCCCTATGCGAGCGGCCTGAGTGACCGCGGCGAGGACTCCATCAAGCTGGGCAGTGCGTACGGGGAAATGCATCGCGAACTCCTGCGCGGCAGGGAGCGGCTCCACGAGGGATTCGAGAAGGACACGCCTCAACTGCCGGGTTTCTACCAGCAGTTCGACTACATCGAAGAGCGCAGGGACTCCCTCGGTATTCGCCCCGTTCCCTCAAGGGTGAGCGCATCCGGTGCTCCGCCGGCCGGCGAGTTCGGGCGGCGGGAGCAGGCCGTTCCGATCGCATCGGGAAGGAATTCGGGGAGTTCCGCACCCGCGGCACCGGTGAGCAGCGCTCGTACAGTCGTCGTGGATCAGGACGCGGTCGCCACGCTCATCTATCTCGTGGCCAATCAGTTGGCGTCGCAGGATCAGGTTTCGACAGCGGCATTCGCTCGTCGCCCCTCTTCGCTTCAGCCCGAGATCTGCGAGCAGAGTTCGACAGGGCGCCTCGAACAGCATTGGCAGCCCGCTTTGCCGTTCGACACCTCACGTAGTGCGGACTCGGTCGGGCGTGACGAAAACCGCCTCATGGAAACGTCTCAGGCGCTTCTCTCGAAGCTGTCCGGTCCGGCGGGGCCACTGCGACGATTCAGCCGTTCATGACGGTGGGGCCGGCCCCGCACGACGATTCGTGCGGGGCCGGCCGGATGGTGGGCCTCTCCTGAGCATGATCTTTGAGGTCCGCCGTCGGACGGCAGGACGAAATCGATCACTCGGTTCGGTAACACGGCGCGAGGCGGCCAAGGGGCGGGTGAGGTGATCGGCTCGGGCTCCGGGGTGGGATTCCCTGCACCGGCAGCGCCCGCGCATCGAGGGGACACAGCCAGCCGATCGGCTGAGCGGAAATGCCCGGCGCGCCCTTGCATCCGTCACACACAGTGGTTCGGCCCGACTGAACCGAGCGGTGTGTGCGGCCTGGCGAGCCACCGGGTGATGAGACGGTCCCGGGAGCCGTATCCGTGGGCGAACCCGCTTGGTGGGCATGGCACATGGGACGCGCGACCGTGACGGACGGACGGCGCCGCAGGCAGCCGGGCACTCGGACAGGCCGTTCCCCGGCACCGGTCGCGGCGCGGCCTCGCGGCACTGTCGATGTGTCCCGTCACGCGAACAGCGCAACGTTCCCGCCGAAGCCCACGCGCGCGGGATCGGCCGGCCCGTAGCACCGTTCGCCGTATGGACTCCACTCCGATCGTCGTGCACCCGCCCATCCCCACCGGGGGCCGGCAGGTAGCGATCCAGGGACACGTCGCCGGGATCGCCCGATGTGATGCCGACGTCGTCGAATTCCTCTGTCAGGCCGGCGTGACGGTGCACAGCGCTCTCCTCGACGACGAGACATGGGTGAAGTGGCAGGGAGGGCGAGCCCACCACTACGCGGCACGGTGAACAACGTGGACCCGCCAAGGGCAAGCGCGTTTCCCGCACTCTTCGGTCATGGCCCTCCGTGTGTGCGGAGGTGAGCCGCGCCATGCCGGCCGTCGTGGCTCCCGACGGCTTGCTCGCCGCCGGCCTTCGCCGCCGGGCTGATCGGCACCGGTCGGCGCATTCCTCTGACGGCTGTGGTGGTGCCGGTCCGTTGCGTGGGGGCCCGGACTCTTTGGTGATCTCTGCCTCGCCGCGACCCGCGGAACGGTCGGTGGTCCTCCTCGACTGTGGCCACCGGGCCGGCCCCGATGTCCGTGCGTCGCGGGGCATCCGTGGGCTGCCCGCGGCCGACCGCCCGCGCACCGGCCCTGGGGCTCGGTGCGCGTGACGGTGAACCTGCTCGCCCGCGGGAGGGCGACTTCGCGCCGGGGGATCAGCTCCCGCTGTGCCCGGACGGCGTGACCAGGTCCGCGACACACAGGATCGAAGGACGCCGTCCCCGCGCCGCGTCGGCCCGGTCGCTGCAATCAGCGGGCCACCGGGGTGAGGGTGAGGGGCTGGACCTTGCCCTCCAGCATCGCGCCGAGGCCGAGGACCGCGCAGACGTCCGGGCGCTCGGCGATACTGACCGGCACTCCCGTGGCGTCGCGGAGCATCTGGTCGAAACCGGGCAGCAGGGCGCTGCCGCCGACCATCATGATGCCGCGGTCCGCGAGGTCGGCCACCAGGTCGGGCGGGCAGTCCCGCAGGACCTTGCCGATGCCGTCGAGGACGGCGGTCAGCGGGGTGTGGATCGCGTGGCGCACGGCCGCCGTGTCCACGTGCACCGAGCGGGCCAGGCCCGTCGCCACGTCCCGGCCGTGGATCTCCGTCGACTCCGGGCCGTGCGGGGTGAGGCCGTTGCCGCTGAGGGCGATCTGCAGCGGACGTACGGACTGCGACGGGAGCATCAGTTCGTGGTGCTGGCGCAGGTGCTGCACCACCGCGTGGTCGATGGCGTCGCCGCCGACCGGGATGCGCTCGGCGGTCACGATCGAGCCCAGGGAGAGAACGGCGATCTGCGTCGTGGCCGCCCCGCACACGATGATCATCGTGCCTTCGGGGCGCTCGACGGGCAGGCCGCAGCCGACGGCGGCGGCGATGAGGGTGTCGACGAGTTCGACGCGGCGCGCGCCGAGTCCGACCATGGTCTCGACGGCGGCGCGCTGCGCGAGCGGGTCGGCGTCGTGCGGGGTGCAGGCGGCGGCGCGCAGCCGGGGCTTGCGGCGCAGCGTGCGGCGCAGCTTCTCGCCGATGAGGTGGCGCAGCATGCGCTGGGCCATGTCGATGTCGACGACGGTGCCGCCGGAGACGGGGCGCATGACGCGGATGTAGTCGGGAGTGCGGCCCGTCATCCGCTCGGCGAGCTCACCGACCGCGATCAGGGCACCGGTGCGGGTGTTGACGGCGGCGGCGCTCGGCTCGTCGACGACGAGGCCCGCGCCCTTCACGAACACCCGGGTCCGCGCGGCCCCCAGGTCGACGGCGAGATGGCAGCGGCGCAACTGCTCCAGACTGACGGTCATGGCAGATCCTCCCGAGAGCGCAGACCGTGACGGGTCGTCAACTGACGGCCCTTCTGAAATCCTGCGGCGGGGCGGCGCCGGGCGCGCGCTGGAATGAGCCGGGCGGGGTTCCGCCGGACGGGTGGTCTTGCCGGGCGTTGTTAGCATCCCGTGTGACCAGCACCCCCTCCTCGCCGGACCAGGCAGACGCTTCCGAGACCCCCGCGATATCGGCTCTCGCACCGGTGAAGGGCCCCGAGCCGGGGGGTCGCCGCCGGATTCTCGCCGATCTCACCCCGCTGCGTATCTCCGTCGACTACCGGCGCCTGTGGGTCGGCAACACGGTGTCCTGGACGGGCCAGGCGATGACGGCGCTCGCGGTGTCCCTCCAGGTGTACGACATCACGCGCTCCAGCTTCTCCGTGGGCCTCGTCGGCCTGTTCTCGCTGGTCCCGCTGGTCGTCTTCGGCCTCTACGGGGGTGCCATCGCGGACACGATGGACCGGCGCAAGCTCGGCCTGTACAGCGCGTCCGGCTCGTGCGCGCTGTCCGTGGCACTGGCCGTCGCGGCGCTCGCCGGCTATCACCGGGTGTGGCTGCTCTACGCGGTCGTGTCCCTCCAGGCGGTGTGCGGGGCGCTCAACTCCCCGGCGCGCACGTCGATGATCCCGCGCCTGCTGCCGCCGGAACACCTGCCGGCGGCGAACGCGCTCGGCTCCATGACGACCACGGCCGGCACCCTCATCGGCCCCATGCTGGGCGGCGTCGTGGTCGGCCTGTGGGGCTACCAGACGGCGTACCTGATCGACGCGGTCGCCTTCTCGGCGGCTCTGTACGCGATGTGGCGGCTGCCGGCGATGCTGCCGGACGGGCCGGAGGGGGAGCGGCGCAAGCGGGCCTCCGTGGTGGACGGCCTGCGGTTCCTGGCCGGGCGGCCCAACCTCCGGATGACCTTCTTCTCGGACATGTGCGCGATGGTCCTCGCGTATCCGCGGGCGTTGTACCCGGCCGTCGCGCTGCTCTGGTACGGCGGCGACGCGCGGACCACCGGCCTGCTCGTCGCCGCTCCCGCGGTGGGCGCGCTGCTGGGCGGGGTGTTCTCCGGCTGGCTCGGCCGCGTGCACCGGCACGGCCTGGCGATCGTGATCGCCGTGTGCGGGTGGGGCCTCGCCATCGCCGTCTTCGGCCTGACCAGAGACCTCTGGCTCGGCCTCTTCTTCCTCGCGCTCGCCGGCTGCGCGGACACGGTCTCGATGGTCTTCCGCGGCACGATGCTCCAGGTCGCGGCCCCCGACGAGATGCGCGGCCGCCTCCAGGGCGTCTTCATCGTGGTCGTGGCGGGCGGCCCTCGCCTCGGCGACTTCGTCGCGGGCTCGACGGCCGACCTCACGTCCCCCACGGTCGCGATCACGGGCGGCGGCACGGCGTGCGTGGTGGCGGTCCTGCTCCTCGCTCTGAAATGGCGCAAGTTCCTGAACTACGACGCCCGGAAGCCGACGGCGTGAGGGCCCTCGGAGTCCCCTGCGTGGAGCCTCCCGTGGCCTGAGGGGCGTCAGCGGTGCAGGGCGTCGAGGAGGTCTGTCAGGTTGCGGACCAGGTGGCGGGCGCCGGGCACGCGACCGTGACGGGCGTGGCGCCGCTGTCCGCGATCACATGGGCGCAGGTCCTGACCTTGCGCCCGGTCACCAGGAAGCCGGCCCCGATCTGGCGGCCGCACTCGATCCTGGCGTGCCGGCGCGCGCTGTTCACGTGCTGTCCGTGGTCGCGCGGTCGGTCGCCGACCAGTTGAGCTTCACCACCGGATGGCCCTCGGCCGTGCCCTTGGCGATCACCGCGCCCGCCTCGGCGGACATCTTCACGCCGAACTCGATCTCCACGCCGTCCGGCTCGAGCGGCCCCTCGCGAAAGACCCGCAGCGCCGACTCGGCTGCCGAGCGCGCCCCCTCGAGCGCCGACTCGAACCTGCCGACCGCCTGCGCCGTGGGAAGGCCCCCGCGCGAGACGAGCCGTACCCCGGACCCTGTCTCGTCGGACGCCTCGAAGGCGACGGGCGCGCCGTCCTCGGTCTCGTACCCCACCCGACCGTCCATGCCGCCCCCGCGAAACCGGTCGAAACGTGTGGCACACGCCTGACGTCAATGCAGCCGAGGGGAGTTGGGGCTGTCAGCCGCACCCGGAGGCCGGCACCGGCACGGCGTCCGGATCGCGTCAGGATCGGGACCGGACCGCTCCCTGGCGGGAAGGCGCCAGGGCAGCTTCCCGCCAGGTCCCGTCAATGTCGCCGTAACAGTGGGCACTTCACACTCTTCGCAGTGCTCGGGTAACACCCCGACCCGAGGCTCGAGAAGAGAGGCAACGATGACCAGAGGACCAGCGAGACGGGGCGCGGCCCTGCTGTCGGCCGGGCTCGCGCTAGCGCTGCTTCCGGGCGGGCAGGCCGTCGCCGGTGACACCACCACCCCGGCGGACCACGCCACCACGCCCGCCGCCCGCGCCGCTCACACAGTGACCCTGGTGACCGGCGACAAGGTGACCGTCACCGACCTCGGCGGCGACAAGAAGGCCGTCACCGTCGACCGCGCGAAGGGCGCGACCGGCGCCGTCAGGACCCAGGTGAGTGACGGGAAGATCACCGTCGTCCCCGACGAGGCGCGCCCCTACCTCGCGGCCGGAACGCTGGACGCGCGGCTCTTCGACGTGAGTGAGCTGATACGTCAGGGCCTGTCCGACACCAAGGCCGACGCGACCCCGCTCATCGTGTCGTACAGCGGGAAGAGTGCCCGCTCCGCGGCGCGCACCCCGAAGGGCGCCGACCGGACCCGCTCGCTCGCCAGCATCGGCGGCGCCGCCGTGGACGCCGGCAAGGGCCGCACGTTCTGGAACGCCGTGACCGCCCCCGAGGGCAAGGACTTCGCCGACGGCATCGGCAAGATCTGGCTCGACGGCCGCGTCAAGGCCGACATGGCCGAGAGCAACGAGCAGATCGGCACCCCGAAGGCCTGGGAGGCCGGGCTCACCGGCAAGGGCGTCAAGGTCGCCGTCCTCGACACCGGCTACGACGCCACGCACCCCGACCTCGCGTCCCGCGTCACCGAGTCCAAGTCCTTCATCGAGGGCCAGGAGGTCGCGGACCGCAACGGCCACGGCACCCACGTCACCTCGACCGTGGGCGGCAGCGGCGCCGCCTCCGACGGCAAGGAGAAGGGCGTCGCCCCCGACGCGACCCTCGCCGTCGGCAAGGTCCTCAGCAACGAGGGCTCGGGCAGCGAGTCGCAGATCATCGCCGGTATGGAGTGGGCCGCCAAGGACATCCACGCCAAGGTCGTCTCGATGAGCCTCGGTTCGTCCGAGGCCAGCGACGGCACCGACCCGATGGCCGCCGCCGTGAACTCGCTGTCCAAGGAGACCGGCGCCCTCTTCGTCATCGCCGCGGGCAACGCCGGCGCCCCCGGCTCCATCGGCTCGCCCGGCGCCGCCGACTCCGCCCTCACCATCGGCGCCGTCGACTCCTCCGACCAGGCCGCCTACTTCACCAGCAAGGGCCCCCGCTCCGGGGACAACGGACTCAAGCCCGACCTGTCCGCGCCCGGCGTCGACATCCTCGCCGCCCGCTCCTCGCTGGTCTCCGGCAGCGGCCCGTACACCACCATGAGCGGTACGTCGATGGCGACGCCGCACGTCGCCGGCGTCGCGGCCCTGCTCGCGCAGAAGCACCCCGACTGGACGGGCGCGCAGCTCAAGGACGGGCTGATGTCGACGTCCGAGGAGCTCGCCGACTCCGCCTACGACCTGGGCTCGGGGCGCGTCAGCGTGCCCGACGCCGTGACCGCGGACGTCACCGCGACCGGCAGCGCGGATCTCGGCTTCTACAAGTGGCCGTACGAGAGCAACAAGCCGGTCACGAAGACGGTCACCTACAGCAACTCCTCCGACAGCGCCGTGGAGCTGACGCTGGCGGCGGAGGGCGCGCCGGACGGCGTCGTCTCGCTCGCCGACAGCAAGCTGACCGTGCCCGCGCACGGCACCGCCTCCACGACCGTGACCGGTGACGGCGCCAAGGCCGCCGTCGGCAACACCAGTGGACGGATCGTCGCGTCCGTGGCCGGGAAGCCCGTCGCGCACACCGCGTTCGGCATGGTCAAGGAGGAGGAGCGGTACACGCTCACCGTCCATGTGAAGGACCGGGACGGCGCCGCGACGGCCGCGTACCTCGGCGTGCAGCAGTTCGCCGCGAACACCGACCCGTTCCCCGCCACGGTCGGTGACTCCGGCACCCTCCAGCTGCGTCTGAAGCCGGGCTCGTACTACGTCGAGTCCTACCTCGACGTGCGCGGCAGCCACGGCAAGGACTCCCTCGGACTCGGCTACCTCGCCGACCCCTCGATCAAGCTCGACCGTGACCGCGAGATCACCCTCGACGGACGGCAGTTGAAGGAGGTCAAGGCCGACGTCGGCCGGACCACCGAGACCCGCCACCTCCTCATGGAGGCCGACCGGAAGGCGGGCGGCGCCGACTACATGAGCGCGGTCCAGCTGCCCATCAAGTACGACAGCATCTTCGCGGCGCCCACCCCCAAGGTCACCGACGGGTCCTTCGAGTACCGCACCGTGTGGCGCCTCGGGAAGCCCATGCTTCAGGTGGACGGCCTCCGTGAGGCCGTCGTCCAGCCCGGCGCGACCCTGGCCGAGGGCCGCAGCAGGCTCGCGGTCGTGGACGCCGGCGCCGGCGCACCCGCCGACTACGTGGGCAAGAACGTGCGCGGCAAGGCCGTCCTCGTGCGGCGCACCGACGCGCTCACCCCGGTCGAACTCGCCCAGGCCGCGCAGGACGCGGGCGCCAAGGCGCTGTTCGTCACCGACGGAGCCGCGGGCCGGCTCAACGCATGGTTCGGCACGGACGACTACACCGACAGGCCGTTCCAGATCGCCACGGTCGACGCCGCGGACGGCGCGAAGCTCGCGGCGGACGCCAAGGCGGGCCGCAGCGTCACGATGACGGGCACCCGCAACACACCGTGGGTGTACGACCTCACCGACGAGCACAAGGGCGCGGTCCCGGGCGGCGACCTGACCTACCGGCCGGGCAAGTCCGAACTCGCGGTCCTGGACGCCAAGTTCCACGCCGTGAAGCCCCAGGAGGGCGGCGAGTTCCGCTACTCGATCACCGACACCTTCCCCATCGGCATCGGCTTCCTGCAGAAGATCGACTACCCGGCCGAGCGCACCGACTACGTCTCCACCGGCACCGGCCAGAAGTGGCACGAGTCCGTCCAGACGGGCCCGACCGACCTGGAGCAGCGCAGCGGCCTCATCACGTACAAGGGCGGCACCCACAAGGAGCTCGACTGGTTCAAGCCGGTCTGGCACCCGTGGCTGGGCACCGGTCTCGGCTGGGGCCAGCAGCGCTCCGGCAACACCCTCCAATTCAATGTGCCTGGCTGGGGCGACTCCGGCCCCGACCACACCGGCTTCGGTGACGTGTGGAGCGACACCTCCCAGACGCAGAACTCCGAGGTGTACGTCGACGGGGTGCTCAAGGACCGCAAGAAGAGCTCCGGCGTGTACGTGTGGGACGCCGACCCGGCCGAGCACACCTACAAGGTCGTCACCGACACGACGCTCGACCCCGCGCGCTGGAAGCTCTCCACGAAGGGCCACTCCGAGTGGACGTTCAAGTCCGCCGAGACCCCCGACGACCGGTGGACGTTCCTGCCGCTGCTCAACCTCGGCTTCGACGTCGACACCGACCTTGCGGGCAATGTGCGCGGCGGACACCGGATCCCCGTCGGGATCAGCTCCGAGTACGTCAAGGGCGCCCCGGACACCGGGAAGATCGGTGGCGGCACCCTCGAGGTCTCGTACGACGACGGCAAGACCTGGACGAAGGTCGCGCTCGACGGGCACGGCGCGTCGTGGAAGGGCACGCTGAAGGTGCCGGGCGACGCGGAGTACGTGTCGCTGCGCGCCTCGGCGAGCGACGACCGGGGTGGCAAGGTCACCCAGGAGATCATCCGGGCGGTGGGGGTCAAGTAGCCCATCCGGTAGGGATGTTCTGACCTGTACGGGTGCACCGGCCCTGTACGGATGTCTGACCGAAGGCCCGGCGCGGCAACCAGCTGCGCCGGGCCTTCGCGTGCGTCTCGGCACCCTGGACGTCCACCTAGTGATACGCCCCTGTCCGCCATACGGGAACGCCCTTGTGGGGGTGCTGTGGCCGCGGACAGGATGCCTGCATGGCTCCGGTACCCGTCTCGCGCGTGCTCGTCTCGCGCCGCCACGTGGATCTTCTGCGTGTGTCGACGATGCTCTGTCCGGCCGCTTCCGGCACCGACGCCCTTTCCTGAGGCGCTCCGGGGAGGCTTCCTCCCGCCCCGCCCGTGTCCTTCGAGCCGCTCCGGCGGCCCCGCGTCCGTTCCCGCAGTAGTCCACGCCCCGCGCGATTCCCGAGGTGTCTTCATGCCCGAGAACCACCCTCTGCTGCACTGGTGTCTGCCGGCCCGGCGGCCGGCCGACATCGACTCGCTGGCCCCCACGGCCCTGGCCGCGGAGCGCGCCGGGTTCGACTCGCTCTCGATGCCGGCCGGCGGCCCCGACCCGTGGGCGCTCGCGTCCGGGCTCTGTCGACGCACCGAAAGGATCGGCTTCCTCGTCGCGCTGCCCGCCGGCGGCGCGGGCCCCACCGTCATCGCCCAACAGGCCGACGCGTTCCGCCGGTTCGCGGGTGGCCGCCTCAGGCTCGACGTCGGCGCGCACGGCGCCGGGCTGGCCCACGACCAGCGCTATGGGCGCACCGACGAGGTGATGGCCGTCGTGCGCGACCTGCTCGACGGCAGGCGTATCGACTTCCAGGGCGAGCATGTGCAGGTCGAGGGCGCCCAGTTGAGCGACCCGGCCGTCGAGCATCCGGTGCCGCTCTACTTCGGGGGCGAATCCCCGGCCGCCGACGGCATCGCGGCCCGGCGGGCCGATGTGCGGCTGGTGAGGAGCGCGCCGCCGGCCGTCGTGGCGGAGCGCGTGGCCCGCGCGCGGGACCGCAATCCGCGGCTGCGGTACGGGCTCCGCCTGCGTCTGGTGGGCCGCGCCGAGGCGTCCGAGGCATGGGACGCGGCTGACCGGATCCTGGACGACCACAGGAGCGGATCGGCGGGGGACGCGGTCGTCGGTACGTACGACGAGGTGGCACGGCGGCTGTTCGCCTACCGGGAGCTCGGCATCGACGAGTTCGTCCTCCACGGCTGTACGGGTCCCGGCGAGCCGGCCCGCGTCGCCGGCGAGATCCTTCCGCGGCTGCGTGCCCTCACGGACGCGGCCGCGGTGTGCGGGGCGTGACGCGCGGCGGCGGCGCCGCCTCCCCGTGGGACCGGGGGAGACGGCGCCGCCGCGGTTGACTCCGCGTGACCTGCGCGGTCCGGCGTCAGACGAGCCAGCCGACGAAGTGGGCGAGGCCGGCGAGGATGTCGGTGATCAGGTTCATGGTGGCGCGTTCTCCTAGCGGTGTTGCATGTGTGGGACCAACTCCCCGGCCACGTATGGGACATGGACCGGATCGGCAATTACGGTCTGCAGCCCGTTGCTTGCGCACCGTAAGCATCGTTGGTCACCGACGCCTCATGCAATTCCTGGCGACACGATCACCTGTTCCAGGGAACAACTGCTCCCCTGTTCGTATTTGCGAGACCTCGTGATGCCCCTTCGGGCCGCGCGGAGTTACTCACGGCGCCGTCCCCGCGATGCCGCGCACCACGCCCAGATCCACCAAGTCCTGTGGCCTGAGATGGAGTTGGTCGGCCGTCACGTCCGTCTCGTCCGGGTCGCGCTTGAGGATCGCGGCGGCGAGTTCGGGCGCGATGACGGAGAAGTAGCTGTCCGGCGTCGCCCAGGTGTTCTCCGGTGCGGCCAGTGCGAGCGCCCCGCCCGAGCCGCCCTCGCCCACGACCAGCGTGGTGACGGGGACCGGCGACGCGGCGAGCGCCGTGAACAGGTCCGCGATGGCGGCGCCCGCCCCGGACCGCTCCGCCTCCGCGTCGTTGGCCGCGCCCGGCGTGTCCACCAGTGTCAGCACGGGCACACCGAGCCGCCCGGCGAGCCGTACCAGGCGCGCCGCCGTCCGGTAGCCGGCCGGCCGGGTCGCCGTGCCGAGCTGTGCGGCGTACGCGACCGTCCTGCCGTCCCGCGCGCTCTCCCCGAAGCCGCACAGCACACCGTCGTCGGTGCCGCCGCAGCGGTCGCCGCCGACCGTGACCCGGGACGTGAAGTAGGAGTCCAAGTAGGCGTCCGCGCGCGGTCGTTCAGTCGCACGGGCGCGGCGGACGGCGTCGCGGCCCGTGGCGGGCAGATCGCCGCGGCCGAGCGCGTACGGGACCGGGGCGGGTTCGTCGGACGGGCGTGTGAGCAGCCGCAGCCATGCGGCGAGGGTCCCCGCCAGGTCGTCATGGCGCACCACTGCGTCGACCGCGCCGGCCACGAACTGGCCATGCGCCGAGTACGCCGCCGGGTCCGCGTCCGCGGGCCTCACGCGCGAGCCCGCGAAGCCCACCTGCGCCGCATCGAGCGCCAGGATCACGTCGGCGCCCGCGCCGAGCGTCGCCCAGCCGCCGCCCGTCGTCGGGTCGCGCAGGACCGCCACCTGGGCCAGGCCGGCCTCCCGAGTGAGCGCCGACTGCCGTGCCACGCGCTGGAGTTGGGCCAGCGCCCGCATGCCCTCCTGCATCCGGCTGCCGCCCGTCGCGACCAGGGGCACGACGGGGAGCCGGTGTGCGCGGGCGAACGTGTACGCGGCCTCTATGCGGTCGCCGGTGCGCTCGCCGAGCGAGCCGCCGAGGAAGCCGAACTCGAAGGAGACCAGTACGGCCCTGGTCCCGCCGACCGACGCCGTCCCGCACACCACGGACTCGGCCTCGCCGGTGCGGGCGGTGGCCCGTGCCCGCGCCGCGTCGTAGCCGTCCCAGGAGAGCGGCCCGTCGGGCGCGTACGTGCCCTGGGGGGCGGGCAGTTCGGTGAAGGTGCCGGGGTCGGTGACGGCGGCGAGGGCCTCGCGGGCGGAGAGCCGCACGGTGTCAGCCACGGGGGAGCGCCCGCTTCATGATCTTGCCCATGTCGTTGCGGGGCAGCGCGTCCAGACAGCGCACCACGCGCGGGCGCTTGTGCGGGGCGAGACGGTCGGCGACATGCGAGGCCAGTTCGTCCGCCGCCGGGGGGTGCTCGGCGTCGGCCGGGACGATCCAGGCCACGATGCGCTCGCCGAGGTCGTCGTCGGGCTCACCGGTGACAGCGGCCTCGCTCACCCCGGGGTGCTCCAGGAGCGCGTTCTCGATCTCACCCGCGCCGATCTTGTAGCCGCCGCTCTTGATGAGGTCGGTGGCCTTGCGGCCCACGATGCGGACGTAGCCGTCCGGGTCGCGGACCGCCATGTCGCCGGTGCGGAACCAGCCGCCCTCGGCGAACGCGCCGGCCGTCGCCTCGGGCCGGTTCAGATACTCGGTGAAGAGGTTCGGGCCCCTGACCTGGATCTCGCCGACCGCCTCCGGGTCACCGGCCGGGATCTCCGTGACGCCGTCCTCCTCCACGAGCCGCACCGAGACGCCGGGCAGCGGCACGCCGACCGTTCCCGCCCGCGCCTCGCCGTCCGCCCGCACGCTCGTGTTCATCAGGGTCTCCGTCATCCCGTACCGCTCGATGACGCGGCGGCCCGTCGCGGCGGCGATCCGCTCGTGGTCGTGCACGGGCAGTGCCGCGGATCCGGACACCAGGAGCCGCGCCCCGGACAGGGCCTTCGCCAGCTCCGGCTCGGCGGGCAGCGCCTCGGCGATGCGGTGGTACATCGTCGGCACCCCGAACAGCATGGTCGCGCCGCTGCCCAGTTCGCGCGCCACGCCCTCCGTGCTGAACCGGCCCAGGTGGCGCACCGATCCGCCGCGGCGCAGCGGGCCGAGGATGCCCAGGATCAGGCCGTGCACGTGGAACAGCGGCAGGCCGTGCACCAGGACGTCGTCGCCGGTCCACTCCCAGGCGTCCTGGAGCGCGTCCAGGGTCGAGGTGACCGCGCGGCGCGGCAGGACCGCGCCCTTGGGCGGGCCCGTCGTGCCGGAGGTGTAGACGACGAACGCGGGCGCCGACGCGTCCGGCTCGGGCCACTCGCGGGCCGGGCCCGACGCGGCAGCCGTGTCGATGTCCGTGCCGACGAACGTCAAGCCGCCCAGCGCGTCGGGGAGTTCGGTCCCGGGCGCGGCGAGCACGACGTCCGGGGCGCTGTCGGCCACGATGTGCGCCAGCTCGCCGCTGCCGGACTTCGGGTTGAGCGGGACGGCGAGCACGCCCGCGAGCAGCGCCGCGACGACGCCGACGGCGGTCTCCAGGGTGGGCGTCGCCCACACGGCGGCCCGGCTCGCGCCCTCGAGGCGTGCGGCCAGGGCTCCGGCCGCCGAGGCCAGCTCCCCGTAGGTGAGGGAGCGGTCGCCGAAGCGCAGGGCGGGGCGGTCGGGGTCGTGGGCCAGGGCGGGGAAGAGCAGGGACACGGGTGGCGCTCCTAGCGGCGGTCGACGTGACGGCAGTGGACAAGTGGCTGAACCAATGTGGGGGTGCCGTCGCCCGTACGTCAAGGATGCGCCCGAATATTGGTTCAGCCACTGGGCCATTTCTCCGGTCCGCTGTTACGCTGCAGAAGCCCAGGGAGGAGGGCCCCATGACCGACGCACTGCGGCCGATGACGGCCAGGCCGCGCCTGTACGAGCAGGTCCTCGACCGGCTGCGCGCCTACGTCGCCGAGGGCGGCCTGCGCGCCGGTGACCGCCTCCCGCCCGAGCGCGACCTGGCCGCCCGCCTCGGAGTGAGCCGCGCCTCCGTGAAGCAGGCCATCGTCGTCCTGGAGGTCCAGGGACTGGTGGAGGCCCGGCACGGCGGCGGCACGTACCTCATGCGCGACAGCCTCGACGCGGAGCCCGTCGAGCGCATGGTGGAGCGCAGGCGCCGGCTGCCCGATGTCCTGGAGGCCCGCGAGGCGATGGAGACCAAGCTCGCCGAGCTGGCCGCAGAACGCCGCACCGACGAGGACCTCACCGCACTCCACAAGGCGCTCGACCGCATGGCGGCCGACATCGAGGACGGCGGCCACGGCGTGGAGGGCGACCGGCTCTTCCACGCGGCCGTCACCGCGGCCGCCCACAGCGCGCTCCTCGCGGAGTTCATGCGGTCCATCGCCGACCAGGTCACCGAGTCCCGCACCGAGTCCCTGCGCCAGCCGCGCCGCCCCGCCCGCTCCCTCGCCCAGCACCGGGCGATCCTCGAAGCGATCGAGACGGGCCGCCCCGCCCAGGCCGCGACGGCGATGCGCCGGCATGTACGGACCGTGGCGAAGGTACGGCTCCTGGACTGGGACCCGGACGAGGGCGAGTAGCCGCTGCCTGCCAGGGGGGTTGTTAGCCTGCGGAGCGCTCTTCGTACGACCCTACCGACGCATGGAGTTCCCGTGGCAGACGCCCCCTACGGCAGCACGAACCGGATCGCCCTGGTCACCAGCCGGCCCGGCATCGAGATCGACGGGGACCTGCCGCTGCTCGTGAAGGCGCTGAGCGAGCGGGGCGCCGAGGCCGAGACCGTGTTCTGGGACGACCCCGAGGTCGACTGGGCCTCGTTCGACCTCGCCGTCATCCGCTCCACCTGGGACTACAGCTGGCGCACCGCCGAGTTCGTCGCGTGGGCCGAGCGGTGCTCGGCGCTCACCCGGCTCGCCAACCCGGTGGACGTCGTGCGCTGGAACACCGACAAGCGGTACCTGGGTGAACTGGCCGGCCGCGAGGTGCCCGTCGTCCCCACCCGCTACTTCGCGCCGGGCGACACCCCCGAGCTGCCCGCCGACCGTGAGTTCGTGATCAAGCCGACCGCGGGCGCGGGCGCCCGGTTCGCCGCGCGTTACCGGCCCGCCGAGAGCGACACCGCGCTGCGCCAGCTGGCACGCATGCACGACGCGGGCCTCACCGCGATGATCCAGCCCTACGTCACGGACATCGACGTCACCGGCGAGCGTGCCGTCGTCTTCTGCGGCGGACGCTTCCTGCACGCCGTCCGCAAGGGCGCCGTCCTCGCCGAGGGCGTCGCCTACGACGCGCACAAGACGCCCCACCCGGCGCTGGAGCCCTGGGAGCCCACGGCCGCCGAACTCGACGTGGCGAAGCGGGCGCTGGCCGCCGTGCCGGGCGCCCCCGAGCTGCTCTACGCGCGCGTCGACCTGGTCGACGGGAACGACGGGAAGCCGTGCGTCATGGAGCTGGAGCTTGTCGAACCCAACCTGTTCCTCGGAACGGTCCACCCCGGTTCCCTGCCCGTCGTGGCCGACGCGATCATCGAGGTGGCGGCCGGCGTCAGCCGGTGAGCGTCCAGCGCTGGAGCAGCCCGTAGGTGAACTCCGCCCTGACGTCCCGAAGCGTCCCCTCCGCGTCCGGCGCCGCGAAGGCGAGGCCCCAGCGCGTGGGGGCCGAGCCCTCCAGCGGGCGGGCCGGCGGAAACGCCTCGGACACCTCGTCCACGGTGCAGGACCAGGGGACGAGGTCGTCGAGGGTGCGGAGCGTGGGCGCGGGCGTACCGGGGGCCCGGACCAGCCACTCGTTCCACACCGCGCCGTTCGGGCCGGCCAGCGCCTCGAAGAGCAGACCGGGCCAGAGCGGCACTCGCCACTGGAGGGCCTCGCAGGTCAGGTCCCCGATCTGCCGGGTGACGGTCTGTTCGGGGGCGCCGAGGAGTGAGCGGTACAGGGACCGCGTGGTGAGCGGGCCCCTCACATGGCGCCTGGCCTGGTAGCGGCGGTTCGCCTCCCGCATCTGCGCCACCGACGCGCCGAGTTCCCGGCGCGCGTCCTCCACCAGCTCCGGGTTGTGGTCCGCCATGCGGCGCAGCAGGACCAGCTGGAAGTCGGTGACCGTGAAGGGCTCACCGGTGGGGGCGGGCCTGCGTCGCGCTGACATACGGTCCATGGTCGCGCACGGCGGCCGCGCCGTCAGGGCGACATCCGATCGAGCAGCCGCTCGTGCTCGTCCTCCGGGACCTGCTCGCCCGACGAGGGCAGGAGCTGGGGGATGCCGTCGACGATCGGGTAGCGGCGCCGCAGCCGGGGGTTGTAGAGCGCCTCGCCCGACAGGAGGGCGTCCTCCCCGGGCGGGAGGAGGTGCAGCGGGCCCTTGTCGAGCGGACAGGCCAGGATCCTGAGCAGCGGGTCATCGGGCTTCACGGTGGGTCAACTCCTTGGCGGGCGAGGGTGGTGGGGGCGGCTGGTCGTCGTGCTTCGGCATGAGGAGCAGGACGGACACGGCGAGGACCGTGCCGGTCAGGCGCAGCGCCAGGGGCACCGGCTCGCGCGGCAGTGGCTCGCCGAACGCGAGTGTGCCGAGCACGGCCGTGAACAGGCACGTCACCGTCGAGCACACCGGCACGATGAGGGAGGCGCGGCACCGCTGGAGCGCCGCCTGCGACATGACGAGCCCGAACCCGCCCGTGCACAGCAGTAGATAGGGGTAGGGCGAGGTCAGCAGGTGCAGCGCGGCCGCGCCGAGCCGGTCCGTGGTCAGATATCCGGCCACCCCCTTGATGGCCAGCGAGCTCACGCCGTAGAGCAGGCCCACCGCGACCCCGTACTCGACGCCGGCCGTCGGGAGGCGGTGCCGGCGGCGCGTTCTGCGCTCGGCGAGGCCGTACAGGAGGAGCCCCGCCGCGAGCGTCGGCACGCACACTCCGAGGATCAGCGCGGCGGGTGCGCCCTTGCTGACGGTGTCGCTTCCCTGGCGCAGGGACAGTACGACCATGAGGAGCGCGGCGAGGATCGCGCCGATCGCGTACCGCTCCCGGCCCGTCGTGCGTTCCCCGAGGAGGGCCGAGGACAGGAGCAGCAGGAGGACGAGGCCGGAGACGAAGATGGCCTGCGCGGCGGCGATGGGAAGTGTTCTGTAGACCGCGAGCTGTGCCCCGAATCCGGCGGCCAGGGCCAGGGAGCCGCCGAGCCACAGGGGGCTGCCGGCGACGAGGCGCACCAGATGGGCCGGGCGGCGCACACTGACCTGAGGCAGCGCGGCGAGTGCCCGCTTCTCCAGGACGAACCCGGTGCTGTAGAGGACGTTCGCGAGCAGCGCCGCGCCGACACCCCACCACATGGCGGTCATCCCGCTCACGTCTTCCTGGCGTGCAGCAGGAGGATCGAGGAGAGGGACGGCGCCGCGCAGGCGAGCCGGTCCAGGGGGCGCAGCGGGCGCGGCACCCCGTGGAAGGGCGCGCCCGTGACCCGTACGACGTCGAAGCCCGCGGCCGCCACGAACGAGCGCAGCGCGCGGGCCGTGTACAGCCGCAGATGGCCCACGACCTCGGTGCCCGGGCGGCCGTGCACCCCGCGCAGGCTGACCTCGGAGAAGACGGGCTGCACCCCGGCGAGCAGCAGCGCCCGGTTGTACCAGGCGGCGAGGTTCGGCGTGGACAGCATGAGATGGCCGCCGGGGCGCAGGATCCGGCGGATCTCGTCGAGCGCGGCATCCGGGTCGACGAGGTGCTCGATCACCTCGCTGAACAGGACGGCGTCGGCGGATCCCGCCGCGAACGGCAGCCCGCTCGCGGTGAGTTCACCGCGCACCACGTCCGGGATGCGGGCCCTGGCCCGCTTGAGGGCGTCCTGCGACCAGTCGACGCCGACGATGCGGTGGCCCGCGAGGAGCGGCGCCGCGGTGGCCGCGGCCTGTCCGTCGCCGCAGCCGATGTCGACGACCGTGGCGGGGAAGGGCGCGGGCCGGCCGAGCGCGGCGGCCAGCGCGCGGGCCTGGCGGTGGGAGCGCTGTTCGCCGGAGGCGACCGGGGTGGCCGGGTCCTCGTAGAAGTCCCGCAGTCCGGGCGGGGCGGACGTGGTCGTCATGGCGTCGCCTCCTGCGTCGCGTGCAGGTAGTGCTCGAACAGGTCCCGCAGCCGGTCGCCGTCACCCGGCCCGAGCAGGGTGCGTGACCAGCGCAGGGCGAGGTGCAGCCGGCCGGCCGTGGACGCGGTCGTCACGGTCAGGCCGCGCGGCATGCGCGCGGGGGCCGAGAACCAGACGGCGTGGGCGCGGCCCGCGTCACCGAAGTCGAGCGGGTAGGGGACGCGGCCGATGTTGCTGAGCAGCGTGGTCGACGTCCAGGGTGCGGCGGCCCTGCGCAGCCCGCGGGTGACCGCGGCGCGCCAGGCGACCGGGGCGAGCGGGGCGGTGAGGAGGGCGGCGCCGTGACCGAGCTGGGGCCGGTCGAGGGCCTTGAGCGCCCTGGTGCGGACCGAGGTGCGGTGCAGCAGGAGCGGAATGCCGGTGGCCGTCAACTCCGCCGGTTCGAAGGTGACTTCGACGAGCCGGGTGCCGTTGCCGATGGGCATGTCCGCGCCCCGGGGCCGGTCGTCCACCGGCATCGTGATGCGCAGGGGACGCGGGCGCGCGCCGTGCTCCCTGTTCCAGTGCGTGATCATCAGGGCGGTGGCGGCCATGAGCTGGTCGTTGACGGTGTACGGGGCGCCGGCGGGCCGGTGCGGCACGGGCAGGTCCGCGACCAGGAGGCCGTTACCGGGCGAGAGGGCGGGTGAGGTGTCGGGGGTGCCGGGCGCGACGCGGGCGGGCGGGGTCCACGGCGAGGGCCCGCGCAGGGCGGGCCCCGGCGCCCCGGGCGGCGCCCGGTGGGGCGCCGGCGCGCCGGGGGCGTCGTCGTGGTCCCCGTAGATCTCGGCCGCCGTCGCGAGGACGCGCAGACAGGCCGGGCCGTCCAGAGCGGTGTGGTTGATCGTGAGGAACAGGACCGCGGCACCGTCCTCCCGCTCCCGCAACACCTCCAGACGGATCGGCGGCGACGCGGTCAGCGGCGGGGCGTGCGTCAGCGCGCGCGTCCTGGCCCTCTTGAGCGCGTCCGGTCCCGGCGGCGGGAAGGTGACCACGTCCACATCGGGGCCGCGGGTCAGCTCCCACTCGTAGCGCCGCCGGTACCAGGGGCCCGCCGCCTCCCGCATCAGGATGCGCGGATGGCGGCGCAGCGCCTCGGCGAAGGCGGCCGTCAGCCTGGCGGGGTCCGGGGCGCCCGGCAGGTGGACCTCGATGTGGACGGTCTCCGGCTCCTCGTCCTGGAGACAGTGCCGGGCGACCTCGTCGACCACGGGAAACGGGACGCGCCGCGGCGCGACGGGGGCCGGCACGCTCATGCCGATCCTTCCTGTGAGGGGCCGCCGGGCGGCCGCGGCGGATCGGCCGGGGTCCTCGCCGGCCCGCGAGTGGTCGTCAGAGCGGCGAACAGGGCCACCAGCGCGAGGAGTTGGGCCGCCGGGCCGAAGGCGCCCGCGGACGACCGGGACGGCTCGCCGGCTCCCACCGCGGCGGCGATGCCCGCACCCGCCATCGCCAGGAACGCGATCGGGACGAGGAGCGCGTGCCGCCGCCACGCCACGAGCGCGAGCGCCGGGACGAGCAGCGCGAGCGGACCCGCGATCACCGCGCCGACCAGGGTGAGTGCCACCGTGCCGAGCAGCAGCCCGGGCGGCGGGGCGGGCGGCGTCGCGTCGGTGTTTGCGGCGCGCCGCCGGAAGAGGGCGATCCCGGCCAGCGCGAGCACGCCCGCGGCCCCGCCGAACAGCCCCGCCTCGTACGTCCGCGCCGGTTCGTAGCTCAGCTGCACGGTGCCGCCCGCGCCCTGGGGGACGAGGAAGCCCTGCTGCCAGCCGTCCAGGCGCAGCGGGGTCAACTCCTTGCCGTCGAGGGTCGCCTTCCAGCCGTCGTTGGCGTTCTCGTACGTCGTCAGATAGGTGGCGGGGCCGGAGCCGATGGTCACCTCCTTGCGGTCGCCGAGCCAGTCGCGGATGCGCAGGGCGCGGCCGGCGGGCGGGGTGGTGGTGGGTGCGTCGGTGCGGGTGAGGGTGGCGTCGGTCAGGCGGAGGGGGCCCTTGTCCTGTGGTGCCTCCAGGGTGTGCGTGCCGGCGGGGAGAGGCAGCGACGTGGGGGCCCGCCCGCACAGGGTGACGGCGATGGGGCGGCGTTCCACGAGGTCCCTGACCGTTCCCTTCGCGCCGGTCCGGTGACGTGTGCCGTCGACCGTGACGTCCGGGCCCTTGCCGCACGGCAGGCTGAACGTGCGGGTGGGGGACGGCTGCGGGGTGCGGTACTGGTCGAGCGCCGGGAGGTACGCCTCCGTCAGGCCGACCGGCAGTTGCAGATCGGCGTCCGCCACCGGGTTGTGGACGGTGAGGGGGGCCGTCGCGGTGACGGTGATGTCCAGGCGGTCCGTGGTGATCGGGTCGAAGCGGGCCACGCCGTTCTCGTCGACGCCCGCCACGGCCGCCCCGTCCGGCGAACTGATCTCGATCTTCTCTGGGCGGGTGGAGAGGCCGCCGGCGGCGGCGAGTACGACTTCTCCCACCGGCTGCTTGTCCGGCCAGCGCAGATGGATGGTGGGCCGGTCGCCCGCGATCCACGCCGTGGTCAGGTCGCCGTCCGTGAGATTGCGGGCCGACAGGTCGCCGCCGAGCGCGGACGTGGAGTCCGCGGTGGCCGTGACGCGATGGCGCTGCTCGGGCGCCACCTCGTAGAGGAGCTTGTCGAACGCGTCGCCCGGAGCGGGCCGCGCGCTCGCCCCGAGGGTGTACGTGCCGCCTTCGGCGGTCGTGAACAAGCGCCCGAGGTTCGGCTCCGCGGTGGTCACGTGGAAGCTGAACTGCTGCGCGTCCGTGGAGTCCTGGGGCAGCCGGAGCAGCCGGGTCACCTGGACGCCCGGGATGTCGACGGCCAAGAAGCCCGCGCCCGCGAGACCTGTGTGCCCCGCCTGCGCGCCCAGGATCGTGATCCGCAGCCAACTGCTGTCGCCCGCAGGCGCCTTGACGGTCTGACGCTCGCCGTTCGGCTGAAGGGCCGAGGTGGCCGAGCCCGTTTCCGTCTGTACGCGGATCCGGGTCGGCGCGGCCCTGACTCCCTCCTGCGGCAGGGGAGTCACCTGGAGCGTGCCGGGCACGGGTGTCTTCGAGGAGAACGCGATCCGCAGCCACTGCCCGTCGGGCGTGCCCGGTGTGCCCTCCGCCCACGCCGTGTCGGGGTTCCCGTCGAACGCGTTCACCGGGTCGTACTGCGGCAGGTGGAACAGCCAGTTCCCGCTCGACGACGCCGTGACCTGCGCCGCGCCGCGCAGCACGGCGGTCGTCTGATGGCGGACCCCGTCGCCCGGCAGGATCTGCCGTGGCTTCGCCCCCGGGTCCTGCGTGCTGCCCGGGGAGTTCCGCTCGGTCGGCGTGTACGTGTACGAGGTGTTGGATCCGACCAGGCCGAAGCGGGTGTCGGCGCGGCGAAGGCCGTCACCGGCCGTGCGCAGCGCGGGCGTACCGATGCCCGGGTGGTTGTCGCCGGTGAGGACGGTGGGCCTGCCGCGCATCGCCGGGTCGGCGGACAGCGGCAGGAGCGACTCGGGGCCGCCGCTGACCTCCGCGGTGCCGGAGACCGGCAGCAGGGCGGCCTGCCCGGGACGCCGCGCGGAGCCGGGCGCGTAGATCTCCACCGCTCGCTGGCGCGGATAGAGCCCCTCGACCTGGAGCGGGGTGCCGTCGGCGATGCGGCCGCCGGTCGTGACGGGCCCGAACCCGGTGACGCGCCGGTACCCGGACTCCTCCAGGGTGCGCTTGACGGTCGCGGTCGGTACGTAGCCCAGCTGGTCGGGGTCGAGGTCGTTGCGTACGACGACGAAGTGCAGTCCCGCCCGGCTCAAGTAGTCCTGGAGGCCGGGGACTTCACCGCCGGTGGTCAGGGCCTGCTCGACGGCGTCGAGGGCGCGGCGGTTGCCGGGTGTGCCGAACGGGACGTAGTCGCGCTGCGCCCAGCGCGAGTCGGCGAGGACGTCGAGGGGCTGGTCGATGGGGGAGCCCCAGGTGTAGATGCCGTGCGCGGTGGCGGGCACGACGAGGGCGCGCGAGTCGGGCGAGCGCTCCTTCAGCCAGTGCGCCGTCGTGTCCCAGTACGCGGGCAGGGAGCGGAACGAACCCGGTTGCAGGATCGAGCCGTTGAGGTACGGCCAGGCGAGACCCGGCAGGATCAGGACCGCCGCCAGGAGGGGCGCGTACCGGCGGTGGCGCAGGGGGCGGGCGCCGCGCGGCTCGGCCGCGACCGCCGTCACGTGCATCAGCCCGAAGGCGAGGGCGAGCCCGAGGCCGGTCTGGAACTTGTAGATGTTGCGGAACGGGACCAGGCCGCCGTTCAGCCAGGACTGCACCGTGGAGTGGAAGGGTGCGCCGAGCGCGCCCCCGTACCCCGCGAGGGTGATCAGCGCGACCGTGAGGACCGTCAGGACGAGCCAGCGGCGTTCGGGCAGATCGCGGCGGGCGAGCCCCGCGAGCCCGAAGGCCGCCGCGAGCGCCGACCCGACGACGGTCACGGCCGCCGTCGCGACCGTCCAGCCCGCGGGCAGCCAGGCCTCGCCGAAGTGCAGGTACGCCACCCAGTTCCCGGCGCCGCGCAGGGACTCGGCGGCCGACATGGTGCCCGTCGTGGTCTGCGAAGTCTCCACGTACGGAAGGAAGTTCTCGCCGTACACGCCCAGGAGGAGCAGCGGCAGGATCCACCAGGCCGTCGCGAGGATCACCGACGGGGTCCACCACGCGATCAGCTTGCGGCGGCGCGGGCCCGCCGGGCGGGAGAGGAGATAGAGACCCACCGGGAGGAGGGAGGCGAGAGTGGCCGCCGCGTTCACCCCGCCCATGAACGGGACGAGGAGCGCCGAGCGCGTCGCCGCGACGCGCGCGCTCGTGCGGTCGTTCGTGAGCGGCAGCAGCACCCACGGCAGGAACGCGCCCGGCAGGGCGGCCGCCGACGTCGAGCCGACGACGATCGTGAACGCCGGCCACAGCGCGTAGGCCACCGCGCCGAGCAGCCGGGTCCGGGGGCTGCCGATCCTCAGGCGCTCCGCGAGACGCAGGGCACCCCAGAACGCCACCGTCACGATGATCGACAGCCACAGGCGCTCGGCCAGCCACACCGGCAGATGCGTCAGCCGCGCGAGCCCGTAGTAGGGCAGCATCGGGAACGAGTAGCCGACGTACTGGTCGAAGATCCCGCCGAAGCCCGCCCGGTCGTGCCACAGGTCGCCCAGGTCCGTGAGGAACTTCCACGGGTCGAGCGCGACACCCAGCTTCGTGTCGAACGTCATGCGCCCGGGCGACACCGCCACGAACAGCGCGAACAGCGTCGCCCAGAAGGCCAGCAGCCAGCGCCGCGAGCGCGGCCCCCGCCCGTGTCCTGGACGGGAGGGGGCGGGGCGGGCCGCCGCCGGGGGCGGCGCCTGGACCGTGCTCGTCATGGAGAACACCGCCGGAGGATGAGGAGGAGGTTCCAGGTGGCGAACTCGCGCACGCCCGGCACCTTCGCGACGGTCGCCGCGAGGAACGGCCAGTAGCGGGAGCGCGCGGAGACGACGGTGATGTCGTCACGGGCCCTGACCTGGCGCAGCGTCGGACCGATGTGATGCGCGAAGAGGTTCTCGCCGAGCGTGTGCTTGGGCGGCCTGCCCGTACGCCGCTGGTAGCGGGCGCGGGCCCGGTCGGCGCCCAGGTAGTGCCAGGGTGCCCATTCGTGACCGCCCCACGGGGAGAGCCAGTTGGTGAACGAGAGATAGACGATCCCGCCGGGCCGCGTCACCCGGACCAGCTCGCTGAGGAACGTCTGTGGGTCGTCCACGTGCTCCAGGACGTTCGAGGAGAACGTGACATCGGCCGCGCCCTCCGCGAGCGGCAGCAGATAGCCGTCCGCCACGACAGCGGGCGCGGCCGGCCGCGCGCCCAGCTCCCGCGCGTCGGGCTCGAAGAGGAAGCCGTGCGCGCCGCGCCGCCTGAACTCCCGGGTGAAGTAGCCGGACCCGCCGCCCACATCGACGACGATCTTCCCCGCGACACCCCCGCAGACCGCCTCGACCTGGTCGGCGGCGTCGCGGGCCAGCAGGGAGTAGCAGGTCTCGGGGTCCCGCTGTTCGCGCAGGAACGCGCGGAACAGGGCGAGCGAGCGGCGGAGCGACGGGTCGGGCGGGGACGTGCGTGTCGAGTGCGTCATGGCGCGGGGCTCCTCACCGCCTCGGCGGCCACGGCTCTGAACTGCCGCACCGTGTGCGCCCAGCGGAAGGCCGCGGCGCGCTCCTCGGCGGCCTTGCCCATCAGCCGGCGCCGCTGGCCGGACAGGGCCAGCGCGCACCAGGCCGCCGCGAACGACGACTCGCCGCGTGCGAGAAGCCCCGTGACGCCGTCCTCGACGGAGTCGCGCAGCCCCGGCACGTCGAAACCGATCGCCGGGGTCCCGCGCGCGGCGGCCTCCGTGACGACCAGGCCCCACCCCTCCACGGCGGAGGGGTGCAGCAGCAGCCATGCCTCGCACAGCAGCCGGTTCTTCTCGGCCTCGGAGACATGACCCATGAACTCGACGCCGGGGCCGGCGAGTTGTTCGAGCCGGTCCCGCTCGGGTCCGTCGCCGACGATGAGGAGCCGGCCGCCGGTGACCGGCCGCACCCGCTCCCACAGGCGCAGCAGCAGATCGATCCGCTTGTACTCGACGAGCCGGCCCATCGCGAGGAAGAGCGGCTCACGGGAGCGGTCCGCGCGCGGGCCCGGCTCCTCGACGCCGTTGTGGACGACGCGGATGCGTTCGCGTTCGACGCCGAGTGCCCGCAGCGCGGTGGCCGTCGACGGCGAGACGGCCACCAGCAGACCGCGGCGCTCGGCGCCGGACAGCGCCCAGTGCTCCAGACGTCGCCCGAGCCGCGCGGCCGGCGCGAGCGGCCCGCCGAAGCGCATGCGCCACAGATCGGTGTGGACGTGGTTGACCAGGCGCAGCGTCGGGCCGCGGTGCCACAGCGGCGCCAGATACGGCATGCCGTTGCACACCTCCACGAGCAGGTCGCAGTCGCCGACCTGGCGGGCGAACGCGGAGCGCGCCCGCAGGTAGTGGCCGAGGTCGCCGCCGGCCGACACGACGCGGTAGTCACGGAACGCGGCGGGCCCGCCGCACAGCAGCGTCACCTCGTGGCCCAGGCGGGTCAGCCCGTCGGCCAGCCGGTCGACGAGGAGTTCGGAGCCGCCCGCGGCCGGGTTGCCGAGGTCGCGGTGGGCGAGGAAGACGATCCGGCGCGGCGGCGGGGGAAGCGCCGGGTGGGGACGTGCGTCGCCCGGGTGGGGCGTGCGCAGGGGGGTGGGCACGTGCTGGGGCATGGGTGCTCCAACTCGTCTCGGGGTGCGGAACTGTGTGGGGGGACTCGCGCGGAGCATTCGGGGACGACGCCTTTGCGGACGCCGTTGCGGGGACTGGCTCAGGCTGCGGAACGGGGTGCCGGGGCGGCGGTTACGAAGGAGCTGTGCCGGGGCTGTGCGGGGGCCGTGCGTGAACTGTGCGGGGGGTGGGGTGGGACAGTTTTCGCCGAGCTGTTCGATGCGGCTACTCACCGAGGTGACAAATTCTCAGCTTTCCAGAGCTGACGTCTCATCACATCGTGGAGGGTTCCAGCACTGTTGGGGACGAATCGGGATTCGACGGTTCGCTCCCGTCCGTACCGCCCCGTCCGCCCCTGCTCCGTACGACGAACACGGCACCCAGTGCCGCGAGCACCAGGCCGGCCGCGCCGGCCCCGAGCGGGAGCGTCGTGCCGAGAAGGCGGAGCCGGCCGCTGTCGTCGCCGGCGAGAGCTACCTGCTGCCGCTGCGTGGCCGGGGTGAACGCGATGCGCTCGCTGTCCAGGAGCACCACCGCGTCCTTCGCCGCACCGGGGGCGCGCAGCGTCTTGCGCGGGCCGATCGCGGCGTAGACGATCCGGCCCGTCCTCGGATCGGCGACCAGCTCGATGCCGTGGTTCGCGTACCACTCCTCGGCAAGGACCTGATTCCGCTTCGGCTGTCCCACGATCGTCCCGGGCACCAGGCGTGACCCGGTCCTCGTGGCGGGGACGGTGCCGGTGAAGCGGTAGCCCTCGTAGCCCTGGATCCTCTTCGTGCCCCGGTAGGAGAGCGTGACCGTCGCGCCGAGCGTGTTGTCCCACCAGCGGTAGGCGCGCTTGTGCACGTCGAAGGGGAACTTGAGGTAGGCCTCGCCCTCGAAGGACGGCTGCTCACCGCAGCAGTGCACCGGCGCGTTGGTCCTGCGGTCGGTGACCCAGCGCTCCAGGGTCCACTGGAGCGCGTCGTGCGGGTCCGCCGCGGGCAGCGACGCGTCGGTGTCGACGGACGTGGACACGTCCCACACCGCCCGGCCGCTCTTCTCGGACGCGGCCACGTCGCCGCGCACCTGGCGCGTGACGGTGATCCGCCGGTCGTGCACGGTCTTCACCGCGCCGGTGTCGAAGTAGCTTCCGGTTCCGGTGAACACGGTCGTCGTGTCGACGTCGACGGGGGTGCGTTCGGCGCGTGGCTCGACGTACCACGCGAGCAGCGGGGCCAGGGCGAGCAGGAACGCGCCGAGACCCAGGGTGAGCAGGGAGAAAGGTGAGACGGTTCGACGCATCCGGCACTCCTGGGGGTGGGGGAGGGAGGTCTGGTGCGGGCGCAACGCGGCTTTGGGCCGGGAACCGTAGGCGCACCCTTGACGGAGTGTCAATGCATTGCAGAGACTGGGCACTTGCCGGAACGGGGCCCGGTACGCGCTGCGCACGGGTGGGGATTCGACCTCCAGAACGAGAGGCTGACCCTGCGATGAACCGACTGCTCGCCGCCGCCCTGACCGTCGCGGCAGGTGCCGTGCTCGCCCTCGGCGCCTCCCTGGGCGTCGTCGCCCTCCTGAACGCCACCCCGGACCAGCCGAACGTGCCACTCGTGACGTACGAGACGGCCGGCCGGGAGCGCTGAGGAGTGCCCCCCGTTCCGTCCGGCGGCCCTGCCGCGCACAGTGCCGTGCGGCCCGAGCGCTCGGCCTGGCGCGATGTGCCCCGGCTCCAGGTGAAACGGTTCGCCGGGCTCGCGATGGCCGAGGCGCCCGCCCTCGCGGAGGACATCCTTCGGGAGATCCGCCACGAATACCCCCACTTACCCCTCGTGCTCGACGAGTCCGGCGAGCCCATGGCGCTCGTCGGCATCCGCAGAGCCATCGAGGGCTTCGTGCAGTTCCAGCTCGCCGACGCGGAGGACCGGCCGCGCTCCCACCCGGCCGTCTTCCAGGAGTTCGGCCGCGGCCAGAGCCTGCACGGCCGCAGCCTCGACTCCCTCCAGGCCATGTACCGGCTCGGCGTACGCCTGGCCTGGCGCCGCCTCGCCGAGCTCGGCCAGCGGGCCCTCATCCCGCCGCCCGCCATGTACGAACTCGCCGAGGCGGGCTTCGAGTACCTCGACGGCCTCGTCGACCAGTCCGTACGCGGCTACGCAGAGGCCGCCGCCCGGCAGGCCGGCGAACGCCTGCGTCTCCAGCGCAAACTCATCGACCTGCTGCTCACCGAGCAGACCGGGCACGCCGACCACCCCGCACGCGGCGCCGCCGCTCCGCCCGACCCCGCGCGGGCCCTCGCCGAACGGGCCGCGCGGATCGGCTGGCCCCTGCCCGGCCGGGTCTCCGTCGGAGTCCTCCTGCGCCCCGCGCGCGAAGCCGTCGCGCCCGCCGTCGGACAGGGCGTGCTCCTCGACATGGAGACCGAGCAGCCCCGCATGGTCGTGCCCGACCCCGACGCGGCGGGCCGCCCCGAACTCCTGCGCCGCGCCATGGCCGGCTGGTCCGGCGCGATCGGCCCGCCCGTGCCGCTGCCCGACGCGGCGAAGTCCCTGCGCTGGGCCGAAGCCGCGGTCCGGCTCGTGGAGCGCGGGCTGCTCCCGGCGGGCGAGGTGCTCCACTGCACCGAACACACCCAGGCCCTCGTGCTGCTCCAGCCCGAGGAACTCATCGACGACCTGTCGCGCCGCGCGCTCGCGCCCCTCGCCCACTGCGGCCCGACCCACGCCCGCCGCATGGCCGACACCCTCCTCGCCTGGCTGGAGACGCGCGGCGGCGCACCCGAGGTGGCCGCCCGTCTCGGCGTCCACCCGCAGACCGTCCGCTACCGGCTGCGCCAGATTCGCGAGCTGTGGGGCGACGAGATCGACGACCCGGACCGCCGCTTCGAGCTGGAACTGGTGCTGCGGGCACGGCGGTTGAGGGATCTGAGCGGCGGGCCGTGACCGGCCCGTCAGTCCTTCCGCCGCCGGCGGGCCTGACGCACCTCGCGGTCGACCGCCCACGGGTCCGACACCGGGCCCAGGTGCCCGAGCTTGTCGGGGTTGATCACCAGGCGGATCGTCTGGATCTGCCCGTCGAGCACGTCGAGGATGACGGTGTTGAGGACCCTGCCGTCCCGGTCGCGCAGGATCGCGCCCGGCTGACCGTTCATCTCGTGCGGCTCGGACGTCACGTCGATCCGGAACATCACGGGGAAGACCGAAGCCAGCAGCCGGGCCACGTTGCTCGCGCCCGCGACGGGCCTGGCGAGCTGCGGGGCGTTGCCGCCGCCGTCGCCGACCAGGGACACATCGGCGGCGAGGAGCTCTTGCAGGCCGTCGACGTCGCCCTCCCGCAGCGCGTCGAAGAACCGCGCCGCCAGTTGCTCCCGCTCCTGGCGGTCGGCCTCGAACCGGGGCCGGCCCGCGTCCATGTGGCGCCGCGCCCGCACCGCGAGCTGGCGGCACGCGGCCTCCGAGCGGTCCACGGCCGAGGCGATCTCGGGGAAGCCGAACGCGAACACCTCCCGCAGCACGAAGACCGCCCGCTCCAGCGGGCTGAGCCGCTCCAGGAGCAGCAGCGCCGCCATGGACACCGAGTCGGCCAGCTCCGCCGAGCGCGCCGGATCCTCATAGGGGTCGGACAGGAGCGGCTCGGGGAACCACGGTCCGACGTAGGCCTCCCGCCGCACGCGGGCCGAGCCCAGCACGTCGATCGAGATCCGGGTGACCGTGGCCGACAGGAACGCCTTGGCCGACCTGGGCTGTGTCGTGGACGCCGCGAAGCGCAGCCACGTCTCCTGGACCGCGTCCTCGGCCTCGCTCACGCTGCCCAGGATGCGGTAGGCGATCGAGAACAGCAGCGGCCGCAGCTCCTCGAACTCCTCGAACTCCTCGACCCGTCTCACGCAAGTTCCTCCCTGGCCCCGGTGGTGGAAAGCCCGCACGCGCAGAACATCACCATGCGACGGGACCGAGGCGGTCGCTGAACGTTCCGGTCGGCCCGTCGACGTCGAGCAGTGCGAGCCGGACGATCGAGTCGGTGCCCTCGGTCACGGTCAGCGCGCCGGTGTGACCGTTCATGTCGGTGGCGGCGAACGTGCGGTTGGCGACCTCGCCGGGAGTGACGGCGTTGAACTTGATCCCCGGGAGCGCCTGCGCGTACCGCACGGTGAGCATGTTCAGTGCCGCCTTCGACGAGCTGTAACCGAGCTCGTGGATCTTCGAGAAGGGCTGCTCCGGGTCGGTCACGGTCGCGAAGGAACCGCCGGCGCTCGACACCATCACCACCCGCGGGTTCTCCGCCGCCCGAAGCAGGGGGAGGAACGCCTGCGTGACCCTGATCGGGCCGTACACATTGGTGTCGTAGACGGAGTGGATGTCGTCGGCCGTCGCGTCGGCGGGCGCGGTCCCCTTGCCCGGCGCTCCGGCGTTGTTGACGAGTACGTCCAGCCGTTCGGTGTGCTCGCGGACGAGTCGTACGGCCGCGGCCACCGACTCGTCCGAGGTCACGTCCAGCGGGACCGTCACCACGTTCGCGCCACCGGCGGCCAGCTTGTCGGCGGCCGCCCGCCCGCGGCCCTCGTCGCGCGAGCCGAGAAAGACCGTCCAGCCCAGTTCCCCGAGCCGCCGGGCCGTCTCCAGGCCAAGTCCCTTGTTGGCGCCGGTGATGAGTACCGAGGTCTGCTCCGTGTTCGTCATGCCCCTAAGACGATCAGGCCCCCTCGGCTGTGACACGCGTACGGGGGGTGTGAGCGCCGTCACAAGGTCGTGACCCGGTTCGCGGAGGCACCTGCGGGCCCATTGCCCGCTCAACACGGCTGTGAGTAGCCTATGTTCGTGATACCGACCGACTGTTGAAATTTCGAACATCAGAGAGGGGGCCGGCCATGGGGCGACTCGTACCCGCCGTGACCCGGGCTCTCGACATACTCGAGCTGTTCCTGGACGGGGACGGCACGCTGTCCGCCCCGGACATCGTCCGCAAGCTCCAGCTGCCGCGCACCACCGTGCACGAGCTGGTGACGACGCTGACCGCCCGCTCCTACCTCGTGACCGTCCCGGGTGAGCCCGGCCGCTACCGCCTGGGGGTGCGCCCCTATCAGCTGGGCAGCCGGTACGCGGAGCAGCTCGACCTCGCCGCCGAGGGCCAGCAGGTCGCCCGTGAGGTCGCCGAGACCTGCGACGAGACCGTGCACGTGGCGATCCTCGAGGACACCGACGTCATCTACATCGCGAAGGTCGACAGCACCCACGCCGTGCGGATGGTCTCCGCCGCGGGGCGCCGGCTGCCGGCGCACTGCACGTCCGTCGGCAAGATGCTCCTCGCCTCACTGCCGCAGCCCGAACTGGCGGCCCGCGTCCCCGACGACGCCGAGCTGGCGGCGATGACGGAGAACAGCATCACCGACCCCGCCCTCCTGCGCGAGGCCCTCGCCGGCATCCGGGAGCGCGGCGTCGCCGTCGAGAGCCGCGAGTCCAACCCGGACGTCAGCTGCGTCGCCGCCCCCGTGCGCGACCGTTCCGGACGGGTCGTCGCCGCGCTCTCCGTGTCGGTGCCGATGATCCGCTGGAGCGCGACCCGCGAGGACGAGCTGGCGCGGCTCGCCGTGAAGGGCGCCGCCGACCTGTCGGAGCGGCTCGGGTACCGGGGGGCCGGCCGATGAGGCCGGAGGTGGCCGTCCGTGCGGAGGCCACGCTCGGGGAGGGCCCCACCTGGGACGCGGAGGCCGGCCGGCTGATCTGGGTCGACATCCTCGGCAGCCGGGTCCACACCTACGACCCCGCGACCGGACGCCGCACGGTCATGGCCACCGAGCAGCACGTCGGCGCGGCCAAGCCCCGGGCAGGCGGCGCGGGACTCGTCGTCAACCTCCGTGACGGCATCGGCCTGTACGGCCGCGGCGGCAGCGACTTCCGGTGGCTGCACCGCGACCCCGTGCCCGGGCGGCGCGGCAACGACGCGGCGATCGCCCCGGACGGCTCGCTCTGGGCGGGCAGTATGGCGTACGACGAGAGGCCGGGAGGCGGCAACCTCGTGCGGATCGCCGCCGACGGGACCGCGACGGAGATCCTCGGCGACGTCACGGTCAGCAACGGCACCGGCTGGAGCCCCGACGGCACGCTCATGTACTACGTCGACACCCCGACGCGGCGCATCGACGTCTTTGACGTCGATGGCCAACAGGTGCTGCAGCGACGTGAGTTCGCGGTCGTCGAGGAATGTGCGGGCCATCCCGACGGGCTGACCGTCGACGCGGACGGCTGTGTGTGGGTCGCCCTCTGGGACGGCTCGGCGCTGCGCCGCTACACCCCGTCCGGCGTGCTCGACCGCGTCGTGGAGCTGCCCGTGAAGCGCCCGACCGCGTGCGCCTTCGGCGGCGCGGACCTCACCGACCTGTACGTCACGTCGGCCCGTGTCGGCCTCGACGCCCCGTCCCCGTACGCCGGTTCGCTGCTCGTGCTGCGCGACATGGGCCATGGGCTGGCGCAACCCGCGTTCGAGGGCTGAGTACGGAGCGAGCGTCCGGAAGGTGCGGGACCCCCACGCCGGTGGGGGTCCCGCACCTTTGTGCTGCGCAACCCATTGACGTCGCCGCGTCCCGAACCTACGGTCCCGTTCGAAGTTACGAGCACCATTCGGTATATCGAACAGTAAGGGCAGGGAATGGGACGACCTGGCCTGAACCGCAGGCAACTCCTCGCCGGACTCGGCGGGTTGACGGTGGCGGGCAGCTTCGGCTTCGCGGCGCTGGGTACGGGCGCCGATGCGCTCGCCTCCAGCGCCGGCACCCGCGTGCGCTACTGGAACCTCTTCAGCGGCGGCGACGGCTACAACATGATCGCGATGCTGAACAGCTTCCGTGAGGAGCACCCCGGCATCGACGTGAAGGACTCCACCCTCCAGTGGGGCAGCCCCTTCTACACCAAGCTCGCCATGGCCGCGGCGGGCAACCGCGCACCCGACCTCGGCGTCATGCACCTCGGCCGCGTCACCGGGTTCTCGCCGGGCCGCCTCCTGGACCCCTGGGACGTCGGCCTGCTCGCCAAGTACGGGGTGAAGGAAGCCGACTTCAACCCCGCGCTGTGGAAGCGCGCCGTCATCGACGGCAAGCTCTACGCCCTCCCGCTCGACATCCACGTCCAGCTCTGCTTCTACCGCAAGGACGTACTGAAGAAGGCGGGACTGCTCGGCGACGACGGGCGGATCGTGCCGGTCACGTCCACCGACGAGTGGTTCGACGTGCTCAAGAAGGCAAAGAAGGCCACGAAGAAGGGCCTGCAGACCATCGGCATGTGGGCCAACGACCAGAACTTCCAGTGGTGGTTCTTCGTCGCCTTCTACACCCAGCTCGGCGGCACCTGGTTCGACGCCACCAACTCTGAGGTCACCTTCGACACCGACAAGGCCACCCAGGTGCTGGAGTTCATGCGCCGGCACATCACCGACGGGTACTCCAACCCGAACTTCGCGGGAGCCGCCGGCGCCGAACAGTTCATCAACGGCTCTCCCTTCTGCTGGGAGGGCAACTGGTCCGTACCCGTGTTCTCCGGGGCCAAGGTCGAGTACGGCGCCACCCCGCTGCCGCCCGTCTTCGGCAAGCGGGCCACGCACGCCGAATCGCACTCCTTCGTCCTGCCGCACCAGGCCGACCGCGGCGGCGCCGCCAACGAGGGCGCCCACCAGCTCGCCGCGTACGTCGTCAGGCACGCCCGGCAGTGGGCGGCCGGCGGACACATCCCCGCCTACACGCCGACCTTGTCCACGGCCGCGTACAAGAAGCTCGAACCGCAGAACGAGTACGTCTCCGCGATGAACCACCAGGCCACCGAGCCGAAGGTGTGGTTCGCGGGCTCCACCGGCATCCTCGCCCAGCGCGTCGGCCCGATCGCCGCGTCCTCGATGCTGGGGTCCGCCAAGCCGGAGGCCGCCGCCCGCCGCATGAAGAGCACACTCGCCCAGCTCCTCGCCATGAAGAACCCCATGGACGGCAGAACCGCCGCGCAGGGAGGTGCGGTCGCATGACGACGACCAGCCCACAGACCGTCGTCGCGCCCGTCCGGGCGCGCACCACCGCCGGCAGCGCCGCGGTCCGCCGCAAGCAGGGCTTCCAGCACGGGGGCTGGTTCGTCGCCCCGTTCCTGGCCCTGTTCGCCCTGTTCGTGATCTGGCCGCTGTTGCGCGGCGTCTACCTCAGCTTCACGGACGCCAACATCTCCGGCGACGGCGCGGGCTTCGTCGGCCTCGACAACTACCGCGAGGCCCTGCACGACCCCCTGATGTGGGACTCGCTCGGCCACAGCGCCTACTTCACGCTGCTGGTCGTGCCGTGCATCACGGTCCTCGCCTTCCTCCTCGCGATGCTCGCCCACCACATAGAACGCGGAAAGTGGCTGTGGCGGCTGTGCTTCTTCATGCCGTTCCTGCTGCCGTCGACCGTCGCGGGCAACCTGTGGCAGTGGCTGTTGAACCCCGGTACGGGCATGGTCAATTACGTCTTCGGCATCGAGACCCCGTGGCTGACCGACAAGTCGTACGCGATGCTCGCCGTCGTCATCACCACGCTGTGGTGGACGGCCGGATTCAGCTTCCTGCTCTATCTCGCCGCCCTCCAGGGCGTCCCCGCGCACCTCTACGAGGCCGCGAAACTGGACGGCGCGAACGCCTGGCACCGCATGGTCCACATCACCCTGCCGATGCTGCGCAACATCACGGGCCTCGTCATCGCCCTGCAGATCCTCGCCTCGCTCCAGGTCTTCGACCAGGCCGTCGTGATGCAGGACTTCGGTCCGGGGCCGGAGAACTCGACCCGGACCTTCGTGCAGTACACGCTCGAAGAGGGCTTCACCAGCTACCGCGTGGGCTACGCCTCCGCCATCTCCATCATCTTCTTCGTGATCATCGCGGCCGTCGCCCTCGCGCGGATGTGGCTGCTGCGCAACCGTGAGGAGGGCGCGCGATGACCACCGACGCCGCGCAGATACGCATCAAGTTCCGTACCCGCAAGCCCTGGACGCCCAGCCAGATCGTGCTCACGCTGCTCGGCGTGGCCGTCTCCGCGGTCTTCCTGGCGCCGTTGGCCTGGGCCGTGCTCACCTCGCTGAAGTCGGAGACCGAGGCCGTCGAGGTGCCGACACACTGGCTGCCGAAGCAGTGGACGGGCCAGGCGTGGAAGGCCCTCTTCGAGACCGGCAACATCACCGACTGGTTCGTGAACTCGCTCGTCGTGTCCGTGTGCGTGACCGCCGTGGTGCTGCTGGTGAGCGGGCTCGCCGGATACGGCTTCGCCCGAACCGAGTTCAGGGGCAAGTCCGTCCTGATGGGCGTGGTCATGGCGGGCCTGATGGTCTCGCCCGCCGTCCTCGGCGTCCCCCTGTTCACCACCGTCCAGCAGATGGGGATGGTCGACACCTACTGGGGCATGATCCTGCCGCAGTGCGCTCCGGCCGCGATGGTCTACATCCTCTACAAGTTCTTCCAGGGCGTCCCCAAGGAGCTGGAGGAGGCCGCTTTCATCGACGGAGCCGGACGCTGGCGGGTCTTCTTCACCATCGTCGTGCCGCTCGCCCGCCCTTCTCTCGCGGCGGTGGGCATCTTCACCTTCATCGCGTCGTGGAACAACTTCCTGTGGCCGTACATGGTCACCAACAACCCCGACCTGATGACCATGCCGAACGGCATCGCGACCGTCATGAACTCCTACGGGATCCAGTGGGCCCAGCTGATGGCCGGCGGCCTGATGGCGGGTCTGCCCCTGATCGTCGTCTTCGTCTTCTTCCAGCGCCAGATCGTGGCGGGCGTGGCCCACACGGGGCTGGCGGGACAGTGAGCGCGCGCACAGTGGGCAGACGCCTCGCGGCCCGTACGTGGACGAGGACGGCACCCCGCTCCTGGAGGGTGGCGGCACGCTGCTCCTCGCCGGGCACGGCCGGTTCGTCGGCACGGGGGGCGAGTCCGTCTTCCGCGACAAGGGGCGCGACGTACTCGCGTACCACTACTACGACGCCGGCGACTCCGGTACCCCCAAGCTCGGCCTCAACGAGCTGAGCTGGGGCAAGGACGGCCGGCCGACCGTCCGCCGGCTCGATCAACGTACGTAATCCCGAACCCTGAGGGAGACATGACCCGCACCGCACGCTTCGCCCTCGACCCCGCCTTCACGGTCGGCACGGTCGACCCCCGGCTCTTCGGCTCCTTCGTGGAGCACCTGGGCCGCTGTGTCTACACCGGCATCTTCGAGCCGGACCACCCCACCGCCGACGAGGCGGGCCTGCGTCAGGACGTTCTGGAACTGGTCCGTGAGCTCGGCGTCACCGTCATCCGCTATCCCGGTGGGAACTTCGTCTCCGGCTACAAGTGGGAGGACTCGGTCGGCCCTGCCGATGAGCGCCCGCGCCGCCTCGACCTGGCCTGGCGCACGACGGAGTCGAACCGCTTCGGTCTGTCCGAGTACATCGCGTTCCTGAAGAAGGTCGGCCCGCAGGCCGAGCCGATGATGGCGGTGAACCTCGGCACGCGCGGCGTCGCGGAGGCCATCGAACTCCAGGAGTACGCCAATCACCCGGCGGGCACGGAGCTGTCGGACCGCCGTATCGCCCATGGCGACAAGGACCCCTTCGGCATCAGGCTCTGGTGCCTGGGCAATGAGATGGACGGGCCGTGGCAGACCGGCCACAAGACGGCCGAGGAGTACGGGCGGCTCGCCGCCGAGACGGCGCGTGCGATGCGCCAGATCGACAAGGACGTCGAGCTGGTCGCCTGCGGCAGTTCGGGCCAGGGCATGGACACGTTCGCCGAGTGGGAGGCGACGGTCCTGCAGGAGACCTACGACCTGGTCGACCACATCTCGCTCCACGCGTACTACGAGGAGCACGACGGCGACCGGGACTCCTTCCTCGCGTCGGCGGTGGACATGGAGTCGTTCATCGAGAACGTCGTCGCGACGTGCGATCACGTGGGCGCGCGCCTCAAGTCGAAGAAGAAGATCAACCTCTCCTTCGACGAGTGGAACGTCTGGTACATGTCGCGCACGGACGCCGAGGTCTCCGCCCTCGACTGGCCGGAGGCCCCCCGTCTCCTGGAGGACGTCTACTCGGTCACCGACGCGGTCGTCCTCGGTTCGCTCCTGATCGCCCTGCTCCGCCACGCGGACCGCGTCACGGTGGCCTGCCTGGCCCAACTCGTCAACGTCATCGCCCCGATCATGACCGAGCCCGGTGGCCCGGCCTGGCGCCAGACGACGTTCTTCCCGTTCGCGGCGGCGTCGCGGTTCGGGCGCGGCGAGGTCCTCGACGTACGCGTGTCAGGACCGACGTACGACACGAAGCGCCACGGCACCGCGGACCTGCTGCACGCCACGGCGGTCCGCGCGGAGGACGGCACGGTCACCGTCTTCGCGGTCAACCGCAGTCAGACGGAGTCCCTGCCGCTCCAAGTGGCCCTACACGGGATGGAGTTGGGTGAGGTCGTCGAACACTCGGTGCTCGCCGACGCCGACCCGGACGCCCGCAACACCCTCACGGAGCCGGAGCGCGTCGCGCCGCACGCGGGTTCGGGCGCGACCCTTGAGGACAGCACGCTCAAGGCGACCCTTGAGCCGCTGTCGTGGAATGTGATCCGGCTCGGGTGATCCACGGCGTCGGCCACGGAGTGGCCGGAGGGGACAGCGCCCTCCGGCCACTCCGTGCCACTCAGGGGGTGGTTACACGCCCGGCGACGGAACCCCCCGCACCTCCACCCCGCCCGCCGCGCTCCCGAGGAGCTTCAGCTGCACGTCTCCCGGGCCCGCCGGGGTCGTGCCGTCGGCGAGGACGGCCAGGGCGAGGGTGTTGGAGCCGCGGGTGCGCAGGATGCCGTTCGGGACGGCGAACGTGTGCTGGGGGCCCACGTCGTTGATGTACTGGCCCATGTTCCAGCCGTTGACGTAGAGCTGGACACGGTAGGCGTGGGCCGCGTCGTCCGTGAACGTGAGGCCGATCGAGGCGTCCACGTCGTGGTCGACGGCCAGCCGGAACGTGGTGCGGTACCAGGAGACCCCCTGGCGCACCGGGCCGTCGACCGGGAACGCGGCCCGCTCCCAGCCGCCGTCCGTGTCGAGATCGAGCCCCGGCAGGTGCCAGCCGTGCCGCTCCCCGTACAGACCGCCCGTGTTGAGCGGGCCGCGCACCGGGTCCGTGCCCGAAGCGCCCTGGATGCGCCAGGTCACGGCCGGATCCGCGCCCGTGAACGCCACCCCGGTCAGGCCGCGCGCCAACTTGTGCGAGTCCCGGGCGCCGCCGTCCTCGTCGTGCTGCATGCGGCGGACGAGGACCGAGAGGACATGGCCGCCGTCGGCGGTGCGCAGGTCGGCGGGCAGGGCGAAGGCCGCCGTCGCCGTCCACGTGCCCTGGGTGGACTGGGCCGACGTCGGCACCGGCATCCGGTGCGTGCCGAGAGGGCGGCCGTCGAGCCACGCCATCAGCAGGCCCTGGGTGCCGGTGGAGTACGCCAGGTTGACCGACTCGGCGCCACTCGCGTCGTCGAACGAACCCCGGTACCAGACGTCGCCGTAGTGGAAGCCGTAGTCGTCGGCGAACAGGACGGGCCGGCCCGCGGGCACGGGCGTCGTCGAGTACGACGTCGCCTTGTCGGCGACGGTCCAGTCCGTGTCGTCGAAGTCCTGCTCCGACTCCGGGTTTTCGGCATGCTGCCGCCAGCCGGTGAGCGCGGGCAGCTGTACCTCCGGGACGCCCGGGAGCGCCCGCCCGGCGGCGAAGCTTCCGGAAAGAGTGGTGCGCGCATGGACCGGGCCGTGGTTCCAGGTGATCAGCTGCACGCCACGCGGCGCCCACACCTCCAGGTCGGCTTCCTCGATCGTGTCGCCCGTCAAGTGGAGCGTGGCGCCGTGGAGTTCGGCCCGGCGCAGCAGCGCGGGACCGCGGACGAGGACCGGGCCCGAAGGTGTGTCGTAGCGCCACAGCCGGGCGGACGTCTCGTCGTCCGCGAACATGACGAGGAGCGTGCCGCCCACCAACACCCGCACCAAGCCGCCCAGGTGGGTGGAGATGCGCAGGATTCCGTCCTCGTACGCCGTGGTGGCCGGCCCGTCGAGGACCGTGACCTCCGGCTCGTCCTCGTACGCGAAGGCCACCTCGGCCGGCTCTCCCGACCGGCCCGCGAACACCGCGACGTCCCGGCGCCCCGCGCTCAGCTGGATCATCGGCTGGACCGTCGAGTACGCCAGCTCCCGCTTCCCCAGAGCGGCCTCCGCCAGGACGAGCTTCGCGTCCTTCGCGCCGACCGTGACCTCCGCGCTCGCCGAGCCCACCGGCAGCGTCGATGTGATCGACGCCGACGTGTCGTTGCGCAGGACGTAGACGTGCGCGCCCGTGTCGGGATTCGTCAGGTGGTAGACCTTCAGGGACGGGTCGGCGGCCGCCGTGTCCTGCGCCCGGTCCAGCTTCGCCAGGTCCGGCACGGAACGGAGCAGTTGGCCGATCTGGTGCATGGGCGTCAGCTTGGACGTGACATTGCGCGCCTCGTCGAGGGCCGCCCCGTAGTCGTACGACGTATAGACGACCGGCGCGGGGAGCCAGCCCCAGCTGGTGCCGCCGAACGTCATGTAGACGTTGTGGATCTTGATGCCGTTGGCGAGGTTGGTGAGGTAGAAGCGCCGCTCGTACGCCGCGTCGCGGGTGCGCCGCGACTCCTCGTATCCCTTGCCGGCGAACACGGCGCCGCCCCACGGGTCGAACCAGCCGCCCCCGAACTCGGCCATCAGGCCAGGGGTGTCGGGGCTCGCCGTCGACCCACCCTTGGCGCCGCCCACACCGAAGTAGCCCCAGTCCGGCGGGTTGCCCGACGGCGACGGGTAGCCGTCGAATCCGTAGAGGTAGCGGCCGGACTCGTCACCCGTGCTGAACGAGCCCGGAGCCCAGTAGCCGTTGCGGCCCTTGTCGTTGTGGAACAGCGGGACGTCGATGCCGTCGGCGCGGACCTTCGCGTACAGGTGCGCCATGTAGTCCTTGCCGGCGGGGCTGGTCACGTTCGAGGCGTACTCGTTCTCCAGCTCGTAGAGGACGACCGTGCCCTTGCCGCGCGTGTACTGGTACCGGGCGATGATCTCGTTCACGGCCGTCAAGTACTCGTCCACGTGAGCCAGATAGTCGGGATCGGAGGTACGGGCCGTGCCCTTGGTGGCCGTCAGCCAGCCGGGGAATCCGCCCGCGTCGACCTCCGCGTTGATGTAAGGGCCGGGGCGCGCGATGACGTAGAGACCCTCCTCGGCGGCTGTCTCCAGGAAGCGGCCGAGGTCGCGCACGCCCGTGAAGTCGTAGACGCCGGGGGATGGGGAGTGGAAATTCCACGCGACGTAGATGCTGACGGCGTTGTAGCCGTGCGCGCGCAGCTTCTGCAGCACGTCACGCCAGAGCGACGGGCTCGGCAGCCGGAACGGGTGCACCTCGCCCGACCACAGGACGACCCGGCTGCCGTCCACGAGCAGCGAGTACTTGTCGAAGGCGACGGTGTGCGTCCGCCCGTCGGCCTCGGGTACGGGGGTGGTCGCATCGTCGGGGGTGGCCGCGCCCGCCGTCGACAGCGGCAGGGAGAGGCTCGCCGCGGCCGTGGCGGCGAGCGAGGTGAACGTACGCCTGCTGAGTTGCAACTGACGTCTCCATAGGGCTCGGTGAGGTACGTGCGAAGGGGTGGAGGAAAGACACCGGCCTCGCCCGTGGTGGTCACGGGCGGGGCCGGGGGATGTGAGTGAGGGTCGGTCAGGCGCTGAACGAGTGCACCGTCGTCGTCCGGTACGTCTCGCCCGGGCGCAGAACCGTCGACGGGAACGCCGGACGGTTCGGCGAGTCCGGGAAGTGCTGCGTCTCCAGGCACAGGCCGTCGCCCTGCCGGTAGGTGCGCCCGGAGGGGCCGGTGAGCGTGCCGTCGAGGAAGTTGCCCGAGTAGAACTGGACGCCCGGCTGATCCGTGGCGATCTTCAGAGTGCGGCCGGAGGACGGGTCGCGCAGCGTCGCGAAGTGCACGGGCCGCGCCGTGATCCCCTTGTCGAGGACCCAGTTGTGGTCGAAGCCCTTGGCCGTGATCAGCTGTGGGTGCGCGGTGCGGATGTCGCGGCCGATCGGCTTCGCGGAGCGGAAGTCGAACGGGGTTCCCGCGACCTTCGCCCGCTCACCGGTCGGGATGAGTCCCGAGTCGGTGGGCGTGTAACGGGAGGCGGCGAGGGTGAGTTCGTGGTCGTAGATGCCGCCGCTGCCCTCGCCCGCGAGGTTGTAGTACGTGTGGTTCGTCAGGTTCACGACGGTCGCCTTGTTCGTCGTCGCCTCGTAGTCGATGCGCCAGTCGCCGCTCGCCCCGAGGGTGTAGGTGACTGTCACCTTGAGCGTGCCCGGGTAGCCCATCTCGCCGTCGACCGACGTGTAGTGCAGCTTCAGGCCGACGTCGGAGCCGGAGGTGAAGTCCTCCGCGTCCCACACCCGCGTGTTGAAGCCCTTCGCCCCGCCGTGCAGGGAGTTGACCCCGTCGTTCACGGAGAGCTGGTACGTCGTGCCGTCGAGGGTGAACCGGCCGTTCGCGATGCGGTTGCCGTAGCGGCCGATCGTGGAACCGAAGAACGTGGTGCCGGTGACGTAGCCCTCGATGGTGTCATAGCCGAGGGAGACGTTCACGTACCGGCCGTGACGGTCCGGTATCTCCAGGGACTGGATGATGCCGCCGTAGGAGAGGACCTTCAGGCGGGTGCCGCCGTTCTCCAGGGACCAGCGGTAGATTCTCGTGCCGTCGGCGAGCTGTCCGAAGGGCTCCTTCACGGGCCTCCTGTTTCCCGAGGCGGAGGCTGAGGCGTGGGCTGTTCCGCCCAGAGCGGTGGCTGCCGAACCGGCGGCGGCCGATGCGAGGAGAGTACGTCTGCTCAGTTCCATGTGCGGCTCCCTCAAAGGGTGGGCCTCGCCGGGCTTGGGCCGACGGGGCCGAGCTGACTTACGAACCGACCTTGCGCTTGTTCCACACGTCGAAGCCGACCGCCGCGAGCAGGACCAGGCCCTTGATGACCTGCTGCCAGTCGGTGCCGACGCCGACGAGGTTCATGCCGTTGTTCAGGACGCCGAGCACGGTGCCGCCGATGATCGCGCCGAGCACCGTGCCGACGCCGCCACTCATCGACGCGCCGCCGATGAACGAGGCGGCGATCGCCTCGAGTTCGAAGTTGACGCCCGCCTTCGGCGATGCGGCGTTGAAGCGGGCCGCGAAGACCAGGCCCGCGAGCGCCGCCAGCATCCCCATGTTGAGGAAGACCGCGAAGGTGACCTTCTTGTCCCGGACGCCGGAGAGCTTCGCCGCCGGCAGGTTGCCGCCGATCGCGTACACATGGCGGCCGATCACCGCGTTGCGCATCACGTAGCCGAAGGCGACTAGGAGCACGGCCAGGACGATCAGGACCACGGGCGCGCCCTTGTAGCTGGCGAGCAGCAGGGTGAAGACGAGGACGGCGGCGACCAGCGCGGTGAGCTTCAGCGCGAAGAGCTTCGCGGGCAGCACGTCGAGTGCGTACTCCTGCTGGCGCTTGCGGTCGCGCACCTCCTGCCACACGACGAGGGCGATGAGTCCCAGGCCGAGGAGCAGGGTGAGGTTGTGGTAGTTGGTGTCGGGGCCGACCTCGGGCAGGAAGCCGTTGGCGACCTTCTGCAGCCCGTCGGGGAACGGGCCGAGCGTCTGCCCCTTGAGGAAGATCTCCGTCAGACCGCGGAAGAGCAGCATGCCGGCCAGGGTCACGATGAACGACGGTATGCCGAGGTAGGCGATGAAGAAGCCCTGCATGGCCCCCGCGACCGCGCCGACGGCGAGGACCACGAGCGCGGCCACCGGCCACGACCAGTGGTGCGTGACCATGAGCACCGCGGCGAGCGCCCCCGTGAACGCGGTGATGGAGCCGACCGACAGGTCGATGTGGCCCGCGATGATGACGATCATCATGCCGATCGCCAGGATCAGGATGTAGCTGTTCTGCAGCACCAGGTTCGAGACGTTGCGCGGCAGCAGCAGGTCGCCGCCCGTCCAGACCTCGAAAAGGATCACGATCAGGCCGAGGGCGAAGAGCATCCCGTACTGCCGCATGTTGCGGCGCATGCCGTCGATGATCAGCCGGCCGAGGCCGGCCGCGTGCCCGGTGTCTCCGGATTCCCTCGGGCCCGCGGCGCCGGCCGGTGACCCGGCCTTCAGGTTCGTGCTCATCCGTCCTACCTCTTGTCCTTGGTCATGTGCCGCATCAGCACTTCCTGGGTGGCCTCCGCTCGCGGGACCTCACCGGTGAGCCGTCCGGCCGACATCGTGTAGATCCGGTCGCACATGCCGAGCAGCTCGGGCAGTTCGGAGGAGATGAAGACAACGGCCTTGCCCTCGGCGGCCAGTTGGTCGATCACCGTGTAGATCTCGTACTTCGCACCCACGTCGATGCCGCGGGTCGGCTCGTCGAGGATCAGCACATCGGGCCCCGCGAAGATCCACTTGCTGAGGACGACCTTCTGCTGGTTGCCGCCGGAGAGCCGGCCCACGGGTTCGGAGACGTTGGGCGCCTTGATGTTCATGGACGTGCGGAAGCCCTCGGAGACCTTCCGCTCCTCGTGCTCGTCGACGACCCCGCGCCGGGCGACCTTGCGCAGCGCGCTCAGCGAGATGTTGCGGTTGATGGAGTCGATGAGATTGAGGCCGTAGTGCTTGCGGTCCTCGGTGACGTACGCGATGCCGTGACCGACCGCCTCGGGGACGGTGCGGGTGCGGATCTCGGTGCCGTCCTTGAGGACACTGCCGCCCGCGTACTTCCCGTAGGCCCGCCCGAACACGCTCATCGCGAGCTCCGTGCGGCCCGCGCCCATCAGCCCCGCGATGCCGACGATCTCCCCGCGGCGCACGTTCAGGGACACCGAGTCGACGACCTTGCGCTGCTGGTCGATGGGGTGGAAGACGGTCCAGTCGCGGATCTCGAGGGCCGGCGCCGCGGTGCGGTCCTGCGGGTGCGGGGTGCGCTCCGGGAAGCGGTGGTCGAGGTCGCGGCCGACCATGGCGCGGATGATCCGCTCCTCGGTCGTCTCCGCGGCCTTCACGTCGAGCGTCTCGATCGAGTGCCCGTCGCGGATGACCGTCACGGAGTCCGCGACCCGGGCGATCTCGTTGAGCTTGTGCGAGATGATGATCGAGGTGATGCCCTGGCCCTTCAACTCCAGGATCAGATCGAGGAGTTTGCCGCTGTCCTCGTCGTTGAGCGCGGCCGTCGGCTCGTCGAGGATGAGCAGCTTCACCTCCTTCGACAGGGCCTTGGCGATCTCGACCAGTTGCTGCTTCCCGACGCCGATGTCGGCGACGCGGGTCTGCGGGTGCTCGTTCAGACCGACCCGCCGCAGCAGGTCCGTGGCGTGCTTGAGGGTCTCGCCCCAGCTGATCACGCCCCGCGTGGCGTGCTCGTTGCCGAGGAAGATGTTCTCGGCGAGCGAGAGGTACGGCACCAGGGCGAGTTCCTGGTGGATGATCACGATGCCGCGCTTCTCGCTCGCCCCGATGTCCTTGAACCGGCACGGCTCGCCCTCGAAGAGGATCTCCCCCTCGTAACTGCCGTGCGGGTGAACGCCGCTGAGGACCTTCATCAGCGTCGACTTCCCTGCGCCGTTCTCCCCGCAGACGGCGTGGACCTCGCCCGCGCGCACGCTCAGAGAGACGTCCGCGAGCGCCTTGACGCCGGGAAAGGTCTTGACGATCGAGCGCATTTCCAGGACGGGTCCCGCCATGGTCGTGCCTTTCTGCTCCGTGTGAACCGGTGGTGTGGGCGGGCTACTTGAGGTCGCTCGCCTTGATGTAGCCGGTGTCGATGAGCTCCTTCTGGTAGTTGCTCTTGTCGACGCTCACCGGCTGGAGCAGATAGGACGGCACGACCTTCTTGCCGTTGTTGTACGACGTGGTGTCGTTGACCTGCGGCTTCTTCCCCTTCAGCACCGCGTCGACCATGCTGGAGGCGACCTTGGCCAACTGCCGGGTGTCCTTGTAGACGGTCTGGGTCTGCTGGCCCGCGACGATCGACTTCACCGAGGCGACCTCGGCGTCCTGCCCGGTGACGACGGGCAACGGCTTGCTCGCCGAGCCGTAGTCGTCGGACTTGAGCGCCGACAGGATGCCGATCGAGATGCCGTCGTACGGGGAGAGGACGGCGTCCACCTTGGCCGAGGAGTACGACGAGGTGAGCAGGTCGTCCATGCGCTTCTGCGCGGTGCCGCCGTCCCAGCGCAGCGTCGTGACCTTGTTGAGCGCCGTCTGGCCGGACCGGACCACGAGCTGCTTCTTGTCGATGTAGGGCTGGAGCACCTTCATCGCGCCGTTGAAGAAGTACTTGGTGTTGTTGTCGTCGTTCGAGCCGGCGAACAGCTCGATGTTGAAGGGCCCCTTCTTGGAGCCGTCCTTCAGACCCAGCTTCTCGGTGATGTACGTGCCCTGGAGCCGGCCGACCTTCTCGTTGTCGAAGGAGGCGTAGTAGTCGACGTAGGGGGAGTTGAGCAGGAGGCGGTCGTAGGAGATGACGGGGATGTGCGCGTCATGGGCCTCCTTGAGGACGTTGGAGAGCGCGTCGCCGTTGATCGCGGCGATGACCAGGGCGTCCACGCCCTGCGTGATCATGCCTTCGAGCTGCTGGACCTGCTGGTCGACGTCGTCCTCGCCGTACTGGAGGGTCGTCTTGTAGCCGGCCTTGTGCAGCGTGGTGACCATGTTCTTGCCGTCGGCTATCCAGCGCTCGGACGACTTGGTCGGCATGGCGATGCCGACGGTCATCTCCTTCTTGTCCTTCGATTCCTTGCTGCCGCCCTCACTGCTCTGCCCGCAGGCGGTCAGGGCGAGGGCGAGAGCGGCGGCTCCCGCCACGGCGGAAACGGCACTTCTGCGGTTGCGCATGGTCATCAGTCCTTGTCGGTCGCGTCGTGGGAGCGGAGACGTCAGCGGGATGGGTCAGTGGGAAGCGGTCAGCGGGAAACGGTCGAGAGTGCCCGGCAGCCGCGAGCCCAGCGGCGACATGCCGCCGTCCGCGCCGTGCCGGGCCAGCAGGTCGAGAGCGAGCCGGCCGCGGCGCACGCGCTCACGGGCGGTGTCGAGAGTGACGTCGCGCAGGTGGGCGCCGTACGGGTAGATGGCGGGGGCTTTCGCGAGCCCGAACTTCAGGTACAGCGGCGCCCCGCGGCGGATCAGCTCCGCGATCTCGTACATCCGTACATAGCCGCCGAGGTCGTCCGGCGCCTCGACGTACAGGTCCATGGGTGCGGCGGAGACCCGGCGGATCTCGGTGAGATGAGCCGGTGTCAGGTCGCTCGGCACATTGAGCGAGTCGGCGCCGAGCCGCTCGAAGACGGCGTAGGAGGCCGGGTTGACCGGGCCGATGAGCGCGGACACCTTGAGCGTGGTGTCACCGGGGATCACCCCTTGCTCGCGCGCCCGGTGCAGCGTCCACAGCACGCCCTCGTCGGCGACGAGCAGGCATTTCACGCCCAGCTCCGTGGCCCGGACGGCGTCTTCCACGCAACCGGCGACGGCGTCGTGGCCGCGGGCGCGCAGGCCGGCGCCGTGCGAGTCGGTGCGCACGGAGGCGCCGGTGTCCCAGGTGCCGCGCGGGCCGGTGAACAGGCAGAGCTCGATGTCCCGCTCGGCGGCCGACTCGACCATCTCGGTGATCTCGGCGTCGGTGAGCATCCACACGCCGCTGCCCTGGCTGATCCGGTGGACCGGCACGTCGAGGCGCGAGGCCTCCTTGAGGACGACGGCCAGCGCCTCGGGGCCCTCGACCGAGGGGATCTCGGTGCGCCAGGTGCCGCCGTCGGGGAAGGCGTGCGGGGAGGTGTCGCTGTCGTCGGTACGGGGGGCGGACAGGCCCAGGGCCGCGAGGGCGGGTTCGCCGGGGCGGCGGGGAGAGGAGGAGTCGGTCACGGGCAGTCCTTCACGTTCGGTGTTGTTCGATATTTCGAACGAGGTTCGGATCGGTGGGTGCGGGCAGGCCCGGAACGTGCCGGGCGGCAGGAGCTAGGGGAGCAGCAGGACCTTGCCCACCTTGGGGCCACCGGATCCCACCAGCTCGATGGCGTCAGGGAACTGATCCAGCGGCAGCTCGTGCGTCACCAGCGGCAGCGGATCCAGGAGCCCCGCGCCGAAGACCCGCACGGCGTGCGCCCAGGCGGCCGGCGGCGCCCCGAACACGGTCCGCACCTCCAGCTGGCCCACGACGAGTCCGGTCGGATCGAGCCCCGCCGCGCCGGACGACGGGAGCCCGGTGAGGACGAGCCGCCCCCCGCGCCGCAGCAGCGACGCCGCGGTACGGGCCGAGTCCGCGGACCCGGCGGTCTCGATCACCACATCGAAGTCGCCGGGCAGCTCCTGGCCGGGCGTACGGAAGTCCGTCCCGCCGAACTCGCTCGCCAGGGCGGCCCGTTCGGGCCGGGTGTCGACGGTGAGGAGCACGGCGGGGGAGTTCGCCGCGAGGAACTGCACGGCGAGCATGCCGAGGGTGCCCGCGCCGACGACGGCGACCCGTTCGCCGGGCCGCGCGTCCGCCTTGAGCGTGGCCGCGGCGACGCAGGCCGCGGGTTCGAGCAGCGCGGCCGCCGTCAGGTCGGCGTCGTCCGGCAGGACGTGCAGGAGACGGGCGGGCAGGGTCAGCGTGGCGGCCATGGCGCCGGGTTGCGTGAACCCGGTCTCCTCGTACCCGGCCGTGCACAGCGTGGTCTCGCCGGCATGGCACCGGGCGCAGACCTGGCAGTTACGGAAACCCTCGCCGACGACCTTCCTGCCGACGAGCGACTGGGGGGCGCCCGGCCCGACGGCCTCGACGGTGCCGGACCACTCGTGGCCCGGAGTGAGCGGGTACCGCACGTACCCCTCGGGCCGGTTGCCCCGGTACACCTCGCGGTCGCTGCCGCAGATGCCCACGGCGTGCACGCGGACCAGCGCCTCGCCGGCGCCCGGCGGCGTCGGCTCGTGAGGAACGATCCGGTACGCGCCCGGCGCCTCGACGACGACCGCGACGCTCACCGGGTTCCCTCCGGCCGGCGCTGCTCCCAGCCCTCCGCCCACAGGTCGAACCGCGCCTGCTGCTGCGGGAACTCGGCCGCCGCGTCCACGTCCAGCTCGACCCCGAGCCCCGGCGCGTGCGACAGCTCGAAGCACCCGGTCTCCGGATCGACCTGCGGCGCGCCCTTCACCACCTTCTTGATGTCCGCGTCCGCGAAGTCGTTGAAGTGCTCAAGAACCTTGAAGTTCGGTGTGGTGAAGCCGACTTGGAGCGAGGCGGCGGTGAGCACGGGACCGCCCACGTTGTGCGGCGCGACCAGTACGTAGTGGGACTCCGCCGTCGCCGCCAGCTTCCGCGTCTCCCAGATGCCGCCGATGTGGCCGACGTCCGGCTGGATGATGTCCGCGGCCTGGCTCTCGAACAGCTCGCGGAACTCGATCCGGTCGTGGATCCGCTCACCCGTGGCGACCGGGATGTCCACCTTCGCGGCCACCTTCTCCAGCGCCTTGAGGTTCTCCGGCGGCACCGGCTCCTCCAGCCACGCGGGCTTGAAGGGAGCGAGATCGCGCGCCAGCCGGATGGCGGTGGAGGGCGAGAACCGGCCGTGCATCTCCAGCATCAGCTCGGCGTCGGGCCCGATCGCGTCGCGCACCGCCTCGATCAGCGACACGGCGTACAGACTCTGTTCGTGGTCCAGCTCGTAGTGCCCCGTCCCGAACGGGTCGATCTTCAGTGCCCGGTAGCCGCGCTCCATCACGGCCTGCGCCGCCTTGTGGTACGCCTCCGGGGTGCGCTCGGTGGTGTACCAGCCGTTCGCGTACGCCTTGACCCGGTCCGTCACCTTGCCGCCGAGCAGCTGCCACACCGGCACGCCCAGTGCCTTGCCCTTGATGTCCCAGCAGGCCATCTCGACGACCGCGATGCCGGACATCACGATCTCTCCGGCCCGTCCGTAGTCCCCGTACTTCATGCGCCGTACGAGGTCCTCGGCCGCGAACGGGTCGGAGCCGACGATGTGGTTGGCCTGAGCCTCCTTCAGATAGCCGACGAGCGCGTCGGTGTGGCCCAGCATCCGGGTCTCGCCGACCCCGGTGATCCCCTCGTCGGTGTGCACCTGGACGTAGGTCAGGTTGCGCCAAGGCGTCCCGACCACGTGTGTGCTGATTCCCGTGATGCGCACGGCAGTTGCCCCCTGCGACGTTCGATATTTCGTCATGCGTTCGAAATCTTGGCGTGACAGTAAGGAGGCGCGCGCGGGGTGTCAATGGTTCGCGCACCGGATCGCCCGGTGCGCCGTGCACAGAAGCCGTATGGAGGGTCAATTCTTTGGAACACGCGGTTGTGCACAGAACATTCACAGCACCGGCTTTTTCCGTTACCGGCGCGGCGCCTAGCCTCCATGCGTCATGGATTACTGCCACCCGTGCCGAAGGCACCTCAACGGCGCCCTCGCCTGCCCTGGGTGCGGCACGCCCGCCGAAGCCTGCCGCGAGCACGCGGAGGCGCTCGCGGCGCAGGAGTCGGCCGAGAACGCCGACGCCTCCTACGCCGACGAACCCACGCACACCCGCCGCTCCCGCAGGGAACGCCGTGGGCGCGGCGCCCGCAGGGCCCACCGGCGCCGGCGCAACAAGATCGTGATCGCCGCCGCGGGGCTCGCCCTCGCCGCGGGCGGCCTCAGCTTCGCGGAACTCGGCACCGAGTCGTCGGCGGACGGCGACGGGCGGGGCTCGTCCACGTCGGCCGAGGAGGCCGCCGACCAGGAGGCGGAGGCCGCGGCGTCCTCGGCGGCCGCCACCCCGACCGGCGCCGCCACGGCCGAGGCGGACCCGCAGGCGTCGAACGCCTCGGCGTCCCCCTCCCCGTCCGCGTCGGAGTCCAAGGACGCGAAGGGCGACAAGGACAAGAAGGCGGGGGAGACGGAGGAGGGGACCGGAGGGCGCGCCACCTCGGTGCCCGCCGCCACCCCGACCCCGGACACCCCGGCCGGCCCCGGCACGCCCGCGCCCGGACCCTCCACGACACCGCCCCCGCCGCAGCCCGCCCCGACGAAGACGTGCGACCGCTTCCTGTGGTGGTGCACCTGAGGGTCGTGCCTTGCGACCGCCGCCGTTCTCCTGACGGATGCCACGGTTTGTCGCCGTGAGCCACGGCCGGCGTCAGGCCGTGGTGTCGCCGTCCATCATCTTGGCGAGGAGCCTGCGCAGCGCGTCCCGCTCCTCGCCGGTCAGCGAGGCGATGGCGCCGCGAGCGAAGCCCAGGTTCCCCTGCACACCGCGCGCCATCCGTACGCCCTCTTCCGTCGGCGCGGCCAGTTTCACGCGCCGGTCGGCCGGGTCGGGGCGGCGCTCGACGAGGCCGCGCGCTTCCAGGCGGTCGACGAGCCCGGTGATGTTCGACGGCTCGCAGTTCACCTGCTGGGCTATGCGCCGCATGGGCATCGGCTCGCGGGAGAGCAGGTCGAGGACCCGCGCCTGCGCCGTGGTGAGCCCCTGGCCCCCGGCGGCCTGCTCGTACTCCTTGTAGTGACGTGAGACCAGCGTGCCGATCAGGTCGACCAGGTCGGCGGTCACCGGGTCGGCTGTTGCGGGATCGGTTGTCACGGGTTTCGGGGCGGAGCTGCTTGCGGCCATGTACTCCAGAGTACCCATTTACTTGACACTATGAAATATCGAGGAGCATGGTTGTTTCAGTAAGTGAAGCAATCAGGAGGCGCCCCGCCATGTCTGTCGACACCCCCCAGATCCCCGCCACCAGCCGCGAGTGGCACCTGACCAGCCGCCCGGTCGGCTGGCCCAAGCCCGAGGACTTCCAGCTCGCCGAGGTGGAGGTCCCCCAGCCCGGCCCCGGCCAGGTGCTCGTCAAGAACCTGTATGTGTCCGTGGACCCGTACATGCGCGGCCGCATGAGCGCCGCCAAGTCGTACGTCGCCCCGTACGAGCTCGGCAAGGCGATGCAGGGCGGCGCGGTCGGCGTGGTCGTCGCCTCGAACGACGAGGGTGTGGCCGTCGGTGACCACGTGCTGCACTTCAACGGCTGGCGCGAGTACGCCACGTTCGACGCCAAGCAGGCCGTGAAGGTCGACCCGGAGGCCGCGCCCCTGTCGGCGTACCTCGGTGTCCTCGGTATGACGGGCCTGACCGCGTACGCGGGTCTTCTGCGCACCCTCTCCTTCAAGGAGGGCGACACGGTCTTCGTCTCCGGCGCGGCCGGTGCCGTCGGCAGCCAGGTCGGCCAGATCGCCAAGCTCCTCGGCGCCGGCCGCGTCGTCGGTTCGGCCGGCTCGGCCGAGAAGGTCAAGCTGCTCATCGAGGAGTACGGCTTCGACGCGGCGTTCAACTACAAGGACGGCTCCGTCTTCGAGCAGCTCAAGCAGGCGGCCCCCGACGGCATCGACGTCTACTTCGACAACGTCGGCGGCGACCACCTCGAAGCGGCGATCGGCCAGCTCAACCGGGACGGGCGCATCGCGATCTGCGGCGCGATCTCGGTCTACAACAACACCGAGGCCGCCCCCGGCCCGCGCAACCTGGCCCGTCTGATCCAGACCCGTGGCCGCATCGAGGGCTTCCTCGTCGGCGACCACTACGACCTCCAGCCGCAGTTCGTGCAGCAGGTCGGCGCCTGGATCCGCTCCGGCGAGCTCAAGTACCGCGAGACCGTCGTCGAGGGCATCGAGAACAACCTGGAGGCGTTCCTCGGGGTTCTGCGTGGCGACAACATCGGAAAGATGGTCGTCAAGCTGGGTGAGTGACCCCGGTCACCCTCGTTTCTTCCGGGATTCGATAATCTCTTTCCGCCTACCGGATCGAATGAGGGAGTACGGGATGCCCATCCAGCAGTCGGACGTCGTCTACACCGCCGTGGCCACCGCGGAGAACGGCCGTGACGGCCGCGTCTCCACGGACGACGGCAAGCTCGACGTCGTCGTGAACCCGCCCAAGGAGCAGGGCGGCAGCGGCGCCGGCACCAACCCGGAGCAGCTGTTCGCCGCCGGCTACAGCGCCTGCTTCCAGGGCGCGCTCGCCGTGGTCGCCCGCCAGGAGAACGCCGACATCTCCGGCTCGACCGTCACCGCGCACGTGGGCATCGGCAAGAACGACGAGGGCTTCGGCCTCATCGTCGAGATCGCCGCCAAGATCCCGAACGTGGACGAGGCCACCGCCAAGTCCCTGATCGAGAAGGCCCACCAGGTGTGCCCGTACTCCAAGGCCACCCGCGGCAACATCACGGTCACGCTCTCCGTGTGACCGATGCGACCCGGTCCCGGCCCGTACCCCGCGCAAGGGGTGCGGGCCGGTCCCCTAGGGTGGTGTCCATGCGTGATCTCGGTGCGGGCTTCGGCTACTTGATGAAGGGCCAGCGCTGGGTCTCCCAGCACGGCAAGCAGTTCGGCATGGGGCTCCTGCCCGGCCTGATCACCCTCGTCCTGTACGCGGCCGCGCTGATCGGCCTGGCCCTGTGGGGCGACGACTTCGTCACCTGGGCGACCCCCTTCGCCGACGACTGGACGTCGCCGTGGGCCGGCTTGTTCCGCGGCTTCCTGACCGCCGTGCTCTTCGCCCTCGTCCTGCTGCTGGCCGTCATCGCCTTCACCGCCGTCACCCTCCTGATCGGTCAGCCCTTCTACGAGTCCCTGTCGGAGAAGGTCGACCTCGCCGAGGGCGGCCACGCCCCCGAGTCGGGCCTCCCGCTCTGGCGTGAACTGTGGGTCTCCGCCCGTGACAGCCTGCGGGTCCTCGTGCGCGCCGCGCTCTGGGGCATCCTGCTCTTCGCCCTCGGGTTCGTCCCGTTCGTCGGCCAGACCGTCGTCCCGGTGATCGGCTTCTTCGTCACCGGCTTCTTCCTCACGGAGGAACTCGCCGCGGTCGCGCTCCAGCGCCGCAGCGTCGAACTCCGCGAGCGGCTCGCCCTGTTGCGCTCCCGCAAGGGCCTCGCCTGGGGCTTCGGCACGCCGCTCGCGGTCGCGTTCCTGGTGCCGGTCGTCGCGGTGTTCCTGATGCCGGGAGCGGTGGCGGGCGCGACCCTGATGGCCCGGGACCTGCTCGGCGAGTCGACCCCGGAACCGGCACACGAGCCCGGGGAACCGGCCACGCACTGACGCCGGGAGCCGCGGACACGGGCTAGCGTCGGAGCATGGAAAAGATCGCCTTCCTCGGCCTCGGTCACATGGGCGCGCCCATGGCCCGCCATCTCCTCGACGCAGGACACCCGCTGACCGTCTGGAACCGCACCCCGGCGAAAGCCGCACCACTCGTCGAACGTGGCGCCGTGCTCGCCGACAGCCCCGCCGACGCCGTGCGCGACGCGGATGTGGTCATCACGATGCTCGCCACCCCGGACGCCGTGTCCGAGGTCGCCGACGCCATCGTGCCCGAGCTGCGGCCCGGCACCTGCTGGGCGGAGATGTCGACCATCGGGCCCGAGGCCGTACGACAGCTGGCGGCGCGCCTCGGTGACGGGGTGACCCTCGTCGACGCCCCGGTCATGGGCAGCACCGACAAGGCCGAGTCGGGCGAGCTCGGCATCCTCGCGGGCGGCGACGCGGACCGGATCGAAGGCGTACTCGCCCACCTCGGTACGGTCACCCGCACCGGCGCGCCCGGCTCCGGCGCCGCACTCAAACTCGTCGTCAACACCGCCGTCATCGGCGGCGTCGGCCTGGTCGCCGAGGCCATGGCGCTCGCGGACGCGCTCGGCCTGCCCGAGGACGTGGCGAAGGGCGCCCTCGCCGCGGGTCCCCTCGGCGGAGCCGTCGCCCGCGCCTTCGCCCAGGGCGTGCACTTCGGCTCGGACCTCGCCGTCAAGGACATCGCCCTGGCCACCGAGACCACCGAACTCCCCGCGATGGAAGCCGTGTTGGGTCACTTCAAGGAGGCGGCCGCGGACCCGTCGCTCGCCCACGAGGACATCGCGCGAGCCGTCACCCGTATCCGCGAGCGGTAGGCCGGGTCATACTGCGTCCATGAAGACGGCGAACCTGGGTGTGCTCTTCCTGATCGAACTGGCCGCCCTCGGGGCCGTCGGGCGCTGGGGGTTCACCCGTGACGTCTCGGCCCCGCTCGCCTGGCTGCTCGGCCTCGGGGTCATCGCCGTGATGATCACGCTGTGGGCGCTGTTCGGGTCCCAGAAGGCGTCGTACAAGACGCGGGGCGCGGGCCGGGTCGCCTTCGAGCTGGTGTGGTTCGGGGCGGGCGCGGCCGCGCTCCTGCTGGCAGGGGCCGTCGGCTGGGCCATCGCCTACGTCCTGGTGTGCGCGGTGAGCAAGACGCTCGCGGTGGTCTGGCAGCAGTAGCCGCCGCGCACAAGGGAGTTCACCCGGGGTCCGCGTCGCCCTTGTCACCCGGGTCGCCTTCGACGAGCGCCAGGAAGTCGCGGAACGCGCCCGCCATGTCCACCGACTCGGGGTCCAGCAGCCACTGGTACTGCAGCCCGTCCATCACCGCCACGAGCAGCGGCGCCGCCCGCTCGGGTGTGAGGCCGCCGGGCAGCCGCTCCCCGTACTCGGTGCGCAGCACCGCGGCCATGCTCTCCCGCACGTTCCCGTACCGCTGTGTGAAGTAGGGCCGTGCCGGGTGGTCCTCCGTGACGCTCTCGCCGAGCAGCGCGGAGAACGTCTGCACGATGCCGGGACGCATCGCGTTGTACTCGACCAGCGAGGCGAGCAGGTCGAGGCGCCACCGGCTGTCCGGCACCGCATCCCACTGGTCGCGCTCCTCGAGGACCGCGACGAGCAGTGCTTCCTTGGTGCGGAAGTAGTGCAGCAGCCCCTGCTGCGTGAGCCCGACGCGCTCGGCCACCGCCCCCAGTGTCGCGCCGCGGTACCCGCGCTCGGCGATCACCTCCAGGGCGGCACGGAGGATCTCCGCGCGCCGTTCCTCGCTCCTGGCGGTTCTCGTACCCATGCCGTCACCGTACGACATCGTTCATAACGGCGAGATAACGAAACCTACCGATCTACAGGTAACGGGTGCAGGATGACGGGCAAGGGCCGGACTTCAACGAGGAGGCGCCGTCATGGCGGACACCCAGCAGGACCAGGCACGAGAGGCGGTCGTCGAGGCCGCACTCGGCAAGCTCGACCTCGACACCAAGGCGGGCCTCCTCGCCGGGCAGGACATGTGGTCCCTGCCCGCTGTGCCCGGCATCGGCCTCGCGTCCCTCGTGATGTCGGACGGCCCGATCGGCGTCCGCGGTATCCGCTGGACCGCGGACGACCCCTCGATCGCCCTTCCGTCACCGACCGCGCTCGCCGCCGCCTGGGACCCCGAACTCGCCTGCAGGGCAGGGCGGTTGCTCGCTCAGGAGGCCCGGCGCAAGGGCGTGCACGTGCTGCTCGCCCCGACCGTCAACCTGCACCGCACGCCCGTCGGAGGCCGGCACTTCGAGGCGTACAGCGAGGACCCGTACCTGACCGGCGCGATCGGCACCGGCTACGTGCGCGGCGTGCAGTCCGGCGGAGTCGGCACCACCGTCAAGCACTTCGTCGCCAACGACGCCGAGACCGACCGCTTCACCGTGGACAACGTGGTCAGCGCCCGCGCCCTGCGCGAGCTCTACCTCGCCCCCTTCGAGGCGATCGTCGAGAACGCGCACCCGTGGGGCATCATGACCGCCTACAACACGGTCAACGGCACGACGATGACCGAACACCGCTACCTCGTGAACGAGGTGCTCCGCGGCGAATGGGGCTTCGACGGCTTCAACGTCTCCGACTGGATGGCCGCCCGCTCCACCACCGGCGACATCGACGGCGGCCTCGACGTGGCCATGCCCGGCCCGGAGACGGTGTACGGGCCCGCGCTCGCCGCCGCCGTCCGTGCCGGAGAGGTCGAGGAGTCCACCGTCGACGAGGCCGTGCGCAACGTGCTGCGCCTCGCCGCCCGCGTCGGCATCCTCGAAGGCGCCGAGCCCGTGGTCACCGAGACCCCCGCCGAGATCGACGGCGAGGCACTCGCCCGCGAGATCGCGCGCCGCGCCTTCGTCCTCGTACGCAACTCCGGTGCGCTACCGCTGCGTCCGGGCGGCAGCGTCGCCCTCATCGGCGCCGCCGCACGCGACGCCCGCGTCCTCGGCGGCGGCTCCGCCACCGTCTTCCCCGCCCACGTCGTCTCCCCGCTCGACGGACTGACCGCAGCGCTCCCCGAGGGCACGGTCACCTACGCGATCGGCGCCGACCCGAACGAGGAACTCGCCGCCGCGGACGCCGGGTTCGAGCTGCGCGCCCGCTGCCTGGACGCCGCCGGCGACCTCATCGGCACCGCCTCCGTGCCCGGCGGCCGCATCCAGTGGATCGGCGCCGACCTGCCCGACGGAGTCACCCACGACACCCTGCACACCGTCGAGTTCACCGGCACCTTCACTCCGCGCGCCTCCGGGCCGCACACCTTCGGCACCCAGGGCATCGGCGGCTTCACCCTAACCGTCGCCGGACAGGTCCTCTTCGACGGGGAGCAGCCGCTCGCCTCCGCCGCCGACCCGTTCGCGGCGTTCTTCGGCAGCCCCGTCGGCCGTGGGGAGGTCGACCTCGTCTCCGGCGAACCCGTCGACGTGTCCCTGCGCTACGTCGTCTTCAAGCCCGAGGACGCCCCGCTCCAGGCCATCGCGTTCTCGCTGGTCCACCGCGAGCCGCAGCGCGACCCCGACGAGCTGATCGCCGAGGCCGTCGAGGCCGCGCGCTCCGCCGACACCGCGGTCGTCGTGGTGGCCACCACCGAACGCGTCGAGTCCGAGGGCTTCGACCGCAAGGACCTGCGCCTGCCGGGCCGCCAGGACGACCTCGTGCGCGCCGTCGCCGCCGCCAACCCGAACACCGTCGTGGTCGTGAACTCCGGCTCCCCGGTGGAACTCCCGTGGCGCGAGGACGTCGCGGCCGTGCTCCTGAGCTGGTTCCCCGGCCAGGAGGGCGGCGACGCCCTCGCCGACGTCCTCACCGGAGCCGAGGAGCCCGGCGGCCGGCTGCCCACCACCTGGGGCACGTTCGATGACGCACCCGTCACCGAGGTCGCCCCCACCGACGGCCGGCTGGCCTACACCGAGGGCGTGTTCATCGGCTACCGCGCCTGGGAGCGGTCGGGCGCCACACCGTCGTACGCCTTCGGCCACGGCCTCGGCTACACCGACTGGACGTACGAGGCGATCGAGGTACGGGACGGGGGCGCGACGGCCGTGGTCCGCGTGCGCAACTCCGGAGAGCGGCCCGGTCGCGAGGTGGTCCAGGTCTATCTGGCGCCCGAACAGGCCGACCCCGCCCGTCCGGCCCGCTGGCTGGCCGGCTTCGCGGGCGTCGAGGCGGCACCCGGCGAGAGCGTCGAGGTCACCGTCCCGCTGGCGCGCCGCGCCTTCGAGATCTGGGACGAGAACGCCGGCGCGTGGGTCCACCAGCCGGGTGCGTACGAGGTCGAGGCGGGCCGCTCGGTCGCGGACCGCCGCGTGAGCGCGATGATCAAGATCTGAGCGGACTCGCCGGGGCGGGGCGGGGCAGGGTGGGGCGAGGCTGGTGCTGGTGCTGGTGCTGGTGCTGGTGCTGGTGCTGGTGCAGGTGCTGGTGCAGGTGCAGGTGCCAGGGCTGGTGGGGGTACGGGTTCCGGCCGCCGACGCTGCGGGCGGTGAGCGCGCGGGACGCGATGGCGCGCGGGCGCACCTGACACGACCATCTCGCCGTGGGCGGGGCGGGCGCTCCCGCCCTGACGGCCCCGGATCCCGACCCCGTCTTGCCGGCGTTCCGCGGGCCGTCGGAAGTCCTGGCGCACTTTCACTGCCGGTGTTGGTTTCGCTTCCGGCTCCGGCTCCGGCTCCGGCGGTTCAGGCGCGGGTGCCGAACCCGTACACCGTCTCCGAACGGAACACCTGACCCGGCCTCAGTTCCGTCGACGGGAACCGGGGCCGGTTGGGGGAGTCCGGGAAGTGCTGGGTCTCCAGGGCGATCCCGGCGCCGGGCGCGAACGGCAGGGTCTCGTCGAAGTGGTCGGCTGTGTACAGCTGGAGCCCCGGCTCGGTCGTCGCGACGGACAGCGTCCGCCCCGACGCCGGGTCGTGCAGCTCGGCGACCTCCACCGGCGCCTCGGTGACCCCCTTGTCGAGCACGTAGTTGCGGTCGTGGCCGAGCCCCGGCTTCCGCGGCTCCCGGAAGTCGAAGGCCGTCCCCGCGACCTCGGTGAACTCCCCGGTCGGGATCAGATCCCCGTCCGCCGCGGTGAACCGAGAGGCCGCGATCCGCACCTCGTGCCCGCCCGCCGCGTCACCCGAGTCCGCGCCGCCCAGATTCCAGTACGAGTGGTTCGTCAGGTTCACGACGGTCGGCGCATCGGCCACCGCCTCGTACGCGATCCGCAGCGCCCCGCCCTCGTCGAGCGTGTACGTCGCCGAGACCTCCATGCGCCCCGGGAAGCCCTCCTCGCCGTGCGGGCTCACCCGGTGCAGGCGCACACCGTGCTCCAGCGGGTCCGCGTCCCACACGCGCTTGTCGAAGCCGCGCTCGCCGCCGTGCAGGGCGTTCGTCCCGTTGTTCTGCGCCAGGTGGTAGATCCGGCCGTCGAGCGGGAAGCGGCCGCCCGCGATCCGGTTCGCGTACCGGCCGACCAGCGCGCCGAGGAAAGGGCCCGGATGGGCGAGATACTCGTCCAGTGAGGGAAACCCGAGAGCCACATCCGCCGTGGCACCGGCCCGGTCGGGAACCTCGGCCGACTGGACGATCCCGCCGTACGTCAGGATGCGCACCCGCATCCCGTCGCGTTCGAGGGTCCAGCGGTGGACGGGCATGCCGTCGGGGAGCGTGCCGAAGAGTTCGCTGCGCATGATCGAGACCCTACGCCCGGGAGCACCCGGCTCAGGTGATCGGCTCCTTCGCCGTCACCCGGCGGTACGCCATCGCCGCGAGCCGGGACTGGCCGTCCTTGCTGGGGTGGAACCAGTCCCAGTGACTCAGCTGCCGCCCGTCGAACCTGTAGTCGAAGACCGCCCCGCCGTCGTACCGGCACCGCCGGTCCTTCGCGCACACCTCCTGGAGCACCTCGTTGTACGCCACCACCCGGTCCTGCACCGACGCCCGGCGCCGTGTCGCCGCCGCGGCGAGGTCGTCCGGGTCGGCCAGCATCGACGAGCAGATGCCGAGCTTCCACACCTGCTTGCCCAGCGGGTTCGTCCGGCCCGCCGACCACAGGCGCTTGAGGTCCGGCACGCTCGACACATACACCTGTGCCTTGGGCACCTCGCGCCGCAGCGTGCGCATCGCGTCCTCGAAGTCGGCGCGGAACGCGTCGACCGGGGTCATCGAGGCGGGTGTCGGCCGGCACGCGTCGTTGGCCCCCGCCATCACCGTCACCAGGCCCGGCGACACCGCGGCCGCCTGCTCCATCTGCGCGGGAAGGTCAGCCATCCGGGCGCCTGTGCGCGCGTAGTTCCAACTGTGCGTGGCCGCTCGGTCCTTTCCGAGGAGCCGGACCGCGAGACTGCGCACTCCGGCATCGGAACCGGTCGCCCACGACACCTCCGGGCAGTCCGTGAGGACCGAGCAGGCGTCGAAGCCCCGCGTGATGGAGTCGCCCACGGCGGCAATGGAGCGCGGGCTCGTGTCCCACGCGGGGGTGGGCTTCGGGGACGGCTTCGTACCGGCCGTACTGCCCCTCGGCCCCGGGGAGTTACCGCCGATCGCGTCGCACGCGGCGAGGCCCGCGGCACCGAGCAGAACCGCCGTCACACCGGCGACGGCGGCCTGGACGGCAGCTGACCGGTGGCTTCGGATCCGCATCCCGTTGTCCTCTCACCGCTTCTGGCCGCTGCCGGCGCCTCTGTCGTCGAACGTGACGCCGTGCACCTCGCCGCGGTTGAGTCCCCGCGGGTGAAACGTCGGCGTTTGAGGGCACCGGGACCGACGGTACGTCACACTCCTTGCGCCGCCACACGGTAGCCTCGCCCCGTGGCGCCCCGGCCACTGTTGTCACGGCAGAGACAGGGCGGTCGGCCGCCCCGGTGATACCCCGCAGTGCAGCTTCCGCTAAATTACATCACGTCACATCTGTCCCTTTTTTCCTGGTTCCCCTGGTTCAACTGGTCTTTGGGGAAAACTGCTCGGCACGGGCGCGAGGCCGCCGGGGAAGGCGAACCTCGTCCCACACTGGAGGTCCCGGTGACGACACGTGGAGTTCTGTACGTGCACTCCGCACCGCGCGCGCTGTGCCCGCACGTCGAATGGGCAGTCGCGGGCGTGCTCGGCGCGCGCATCAGCCTCGACTGGATCCGCCAGCCGGCGGCGCCGGGAACGTGGAGATCCGAGTTCTCCTGGCGCGGTGAGGCGGGCACCGCCTCCAAACTGGCGTCCGCGCTGCGCGGCTGGCAGCTCCTGCGCTTCGAGGTGACGGCCGAACCCTGCGCGACGGCCGAGGGCGAGCGCTACAGCGCCACCCCCGAACTGGGCATCTTCCACGCCGTCACCGGCATCCACGGCGACATCCTCATCCCCGAGGACCGGCTGCGCGCCGCGCTCGCCCGCTCCAAGGGCGGTGAGACGGACCTGGAGGCCGAACTCGCCAAACTCCTCGGCAAGCCCTGGGACGACGAACTGGAATCCTTCCGCTACGCGGGCGAGGGCGCCCCGGTGCGGTGGCTGCACCAGGTGGTGTGAGGCGTTCGGATGTAGTGGTTCTCGTAGTGGCCGAAGGGGCCCCCACCGTGATGGTGGGGGCCCCTTCGGCCACTACGTGTACGCGGGGGTCAGACCGAGCGGAACGCCAGCACGACGTTGTGTCCGCCGAAGCCGAACGAGTCGTTCAGCGCGGCGATGCGGCCCTCGACGGGCAGCTTGCGAGCCTCACCGCGGACGATGTCGGCGGCGGCCTCCGCCTCCGGGTCGAGGTTCTCGACGTTGATCGTCGGCGGAGCCACCCGGTGGTACAGCGCGAGCACCGACGCGACCGACTCGATACCGCCGGCGCCGCCGAGGAGGTGGCCCGTCATCGACTTGGTGGCGGAGACCGCCATGTGGTCGGTGTCGTCGCCGAAGACCTTGCGCAGCGCCTTGAGCTCGGCCACGTCACCGGCCGGAGTCGAGGTCGCGTGCGCGTTCACGTGCACGATCTCGGCCGGGTCCAGGTCGGTGTTGTCGAGCAGGTTCTGCAGGGCCTGCGAGATGCCGCGGCCACCCGGCTCGGGCTGGACGATGTCGTGGCTGTCGGCGGAGATGCCCTGGCCGACCGCCTCCGCGTAGACGCGGGCGCCGCGCTTGGCGGCGTGCTCGGCGGACTCGAGGACCAGGACACCGGCGCCCTCACCGAGGACGAAGCCGTCCCGGCCGACGTCGTAGGGACGCGAGGCGCCCTGCGGGTCGTCGTTGTTCTTGGACATCGCCATCATGTTGCCGAAGGCGGCGATGGGCAGCGGGTGGATGGCGGCCTCGGTGCCACCGGCGACCACGACGTCCGCACGGCCCGTGCGGATCATCTCGATCGCGTAGCCGATGGCCTCGGCGCCGGACGCGCAGGCGGAGACCGGGGTGTGCACACCCGCGCGGGCGTTCACGGCCAGGCCGACGTTGGCCGAGGGGCCGTTCGGCATGAGCATCGGGACGGTGTGCGGGGAGACGCGGCGTACGCCCTTCTCCTTCAGCACGTCGTACTGGTCGAGGAGCGTCGTCACGCCGCCGATGCCGGAGGCGATGACCGCGCCGAGCCGGTCGGGGGCGACGGCGGGGTCCTCACCGGCCTTGTCGGTGTAACCGGCGTCGGCCCAGGCCTCCTTGGCCGCGATCAGCGCGAACTGCGCCGAGCGGTCCAGGCGACGGGCCTGCGGGCGCGGGATGATCTCGCTCGGTTCCACGGCGATCTGCGCCGCGATGCGGACCGCCTGGTCGGCGGCCCACTCCTGTTCGAGGGGACGGACACCGGAACGACCGGCGACCAGACCCTCCCAGGTGGACGTCGCGTCGCCACCCAGCGGTGTGGTTGCGCCGATACCGGTGACGACCACGGTGCGATTGGTCGGGCTCACAGGAATTCTTTCTCCAACGGATGCGAGGGATTCAGCGGCGCCACCGCCGGGTGGCGGAGCGGCAGCACTAGGCGAGCTGTTGATCAGGCCTGGTGCTTGACGATGTAGTCGGTGGCGTCACCGACGGTCTTGAGGTTCTTGACGTCGTCGTCCGGGATCTTGACGTCGAAGCGCTCTTCGGCGGCGACGACGACCTCGACCATGGACAGCGAGTCGACGTCCAGGTCGTCGGTGAAGGACTTGTCCAGCTGGACGTCCTCGACCGGGATGCCGGCGATCTCGTTCACGATCTCCGCGAGACCGGCGACGATCTCTTCCTGAGTGGCGGCCATGTTGGCGCTCCTTCTTATGTATCCAGAGGGTGTGGCGGCGTTTCCGCCCGGAGTGATCCGGACGGTCTGCCTAGGGGAGGGTAACGACCGTGGCGGCGTAGACGAGACCCGCCCCGAAGCCGATGACGAGGGCGGTGTCGCCGCTCTTCGCCTTCCCGGTCGCCAGAAGCCGCTCCATCGCGAGCGGAATCGAGGCGGCCGAGGTGTTGCCGGTGGTCTCGATGTCACGGGCGACCGTGACATGCTCCGGCAGTTTCAGAGTCTTCACCATCGAGTCGATGATCCGCATGTTTGCCTGGTGCGGAATGAAGACGTCCAGGTCGTCCGCGCTGATCCCGGCCGCGTCCAGCGCCTGCTGGGCGACCTTCGCCATCTCGAACACGGCCCAGCGGAACACCGCCTGGCCCTCCTGCGTGATCGCAGGGAACTTGATCTCGCCCTTGCTGTCGAGCGGCAGCTTCGACACATCACCGACGCGGAACTCGTCCCACGGCACGGTCTGCTTGATCGTCTCGGACTTGTCGCCCTCGGAACCCCAGACGGTGGGGCCGATGTGCGGCTCCGGCGAGGGGCCCACGACGACGGCGCCGGCGCCGTCACCGAACAGGAAGGCCGTCGCGCGGTCCTCCAGGTCGGTCAGGTCGCTCAGCCGCTCCACGCCGATCACCAGTACGTACTCGGCGCTGCCCTCGACGACCATGCCCTTGGCGAGGGTCAGGCCGTAGCCGAAGCCCGCGCACCCGGCGGAGATGTCGAACGCGGCCGCCTTGCCGGTGCCGAGCTTGTCCGCGATCTCGGTGGCGATGGCCGGGGTCTGCTTGAAGTGCGACACGGTCGACACGACCACGGCGCCGATCTGCTCCGCGCTGATCCCGGCGTCCGCGATGGCCTTGCCGGAAGCCTCGATCGACATCGCGGCCACGGTCTCCGAGTCGGAGGCCCAGTGGCGCGTCGCGATGCCCGAACGGGAGCGAATCCACTCGTCGGACGAGTCGATCTTCTCGAGGATCACCTCGTTCGGCACGACCCGCGTCGGCCGGTAACCGCCGACGCCCATGATGCGCGCGTACGGGGCGCCCTGACTGGGCTTGATCTTCGACATGCTCTCGGGGCTCCTTGTCAGGCCGTCTGCGTGTCCGCCGCGGCGGAGGAGTGCTCGGCGATCAGGGCGCGGGCTGCGTCGAGGTCGTCGGGGGTCTTGAGGGCGAGGGTCTTCACACCCGGCAGGGCGCGCTTGGCGAGACCGGTGAGGGTGCCGCCCGGGCACACCTCGACGAGCGCGGTCACGCCGAGCTCCTTGAAGGTCTCCATGCACAGGTCCCAGCGGACCGGGTTGGCCACCTGGCCGACCAGGCGCGAGACGACCTCGGCACCGGTGGCGACCGTCCGGCCGTCCTTGTTCGACACGTACGCGACCGTGGGGTCGGCGGGCGTCAGGGCCTGGGCGGCCTCTTCCAGCTTCGCCACCGCGGGAGCCATGTGGCGGGTGTGGAACGCGCCGGCCACCGTCAGCGGCACGACCCGGCGTACGCCCTCGGGCTTGTCGGCCTCGAGCGCGGCGAGCTCCTCAAGGGTGCCCGCGGCCACGATCTGGCCGGCGCCGTTCACGTTCGCCGGGGTCAGACCCAGCTTTTCCAGGTGCGCGACGGTGACCTCCGGGTCGCCGCCGAGCAGGGCGGACATACCGGTCTTGGTCACGGCGGCCGCATCGGCCATGGCCAGGCCGCGCTTGCGCACGAGCTGGAGGGCGGCGGTGTCGTCGAGAACCCCGGCGAAGGCCGCCGCGGTGATCTCGCCGACGCTGTGGCCCGCGACGGCGTCAGGAGCGATGTCGCCGAGTGCGGCGGCCGACAGGAGTCCGGCCGCGACGAGCAGAGGCTGAGCGACGGCCGTGTCACGGATCGCGTCCGCGTCGGCCTGCGTGCCGTAGTGGGCAAGGTCGAGCCCGATGGCGTCCGACCACGCGGCGACGCGGTCTGCGGCACCGGGGAGGTCGAGCCAGGGAGTCAGGAAGCCGGGCGTCTGAGCGCCTTGGCCGGGAGCGACGAGTACGAGCACTCTCACACTCTCTCTTGTGGACGGCCACGGCCGCCCGTGGGGACAGGGACGAAGAACCGAAGGGGGAATTGTAGGCCCCCGACAAAAGGCTACGACTGAGGATCTGCGTCAGCGAGGCGCCCCAGGATCAGCGCGATCCTCAGCGTGAACGCCGACCTGACATCGGAGGGTGACCAGCCGGTGACGTCCGTCACACGTCGAAGCCGGTAGCGGACGGTGTTCGGGTGGACGAAGAGCATCCGGGCCGCTCCCTCAAGGCTGCTCGCCTGTTCCAGATAGACGCTGAGCGTCTCCAGAAGAGCCGAGCCGGCCTCCTCGAGCGGTCTGTAGATCTCCTCCACCAACTGCTCGCGCGCGGCAGGGTCGCTCGCGATCGCCCGCTCCGGAAGGAGATCATCCGCCAGAACGGGGCGCGGAGCGTCCTGCCACGCCCCGCACGCCTTGAGTCCCGCGGCCGCGGCCTGCGCCGACCTGGTGGCGGCGAGCAGGTCAGGCACCACGGGACCGGCCACCACAGGACCCGCCGCATACGGGCCGATCAGCGACTTCGCGACCTGGAGCGGATTGTTGTTGCCACCCGCGATGACGACGAGACGGTCCCCGAGCACCCCGGTCAGGACCTGGAGCTTGGCGTGCCGGGCGGCCCGCCGGATCGCCTCGACCGTCAGCTCGCTGTCCCCTTCGGGAGCGGTGCCGAGCACCACACACACGTGCTCCGGCGAGTTCCACCCGAGCGCCGCGGCCCTGCTGACGGCACCCTCGTCGGCCTCGCCGGAGAGAACCGCGTTGACCACCAGGGACTCCAGGCGGGCGTCCCACGCGCCCCGCGCCTCAGCCGCCTGCGCGTAGACCTGGGCGGTCGCGAATGCGATCTCCCGTGCGTAGACGAGCAGCGCCTCACGCAGGATCGACTCGTCGCCGGGCGCCGCCACCTCGTCGATCGCGGATTCCATGACCTCGATGGTCGTGCGGACCATCTCCACGGTCTGGCGCAGTGTGATGGCCCGGGTCAGCTCGCGCGGAGCGGTGCCGAACACGTCGGTCGAGATCGCCTGCGGGGCGTCCGGGTGCCGGAACCACTCGGTGAAGGCCGCGATACCGGCCTGAGCGACCAGCCCGATCCAGGAGCGGTTCTCCGGTGGCATCGCCCGGTACCACGGCAGCGTCTCGTCCATGCGCGTGATGGCCTGCGCGGCGAGGCTCCCGGACGACTTCTCCAGGCGCTTCAGGGTCGCGGAGTGCGGGTGGGGGTTCGCACGGTGGTCGCGATGGTCCGGGGCTTCGTTCGCTGAGGGTTCGGGCACGGGGACAAGACTGCCTTATCGGGACGGCTCAGCGGCGTGGAGGGTGCAAGGTGGCCGCGCGGACGTCCCCGTCCGGGGGTCTACCGTGTACGGCGTGATGGATGTACGTCGCTCCGGCGACCGGTACCCCGGCGGCGAGCCGGACGCCGGAATCGAGTCGTTCCACGCCTTCTCCTTCGGGCCCCACTACGACCCCGACAATCTGCGCTTCGGATCGATCCTGGCCTGCAACGAGGAGCGCCTCGCGCCGGGCGCCGGCTTCGACGAGCACCCGCACAGCCACACCGAGATCGTCACCTGGGTCGTCTCGGGCCGGCTCACCCACCGCGATTCGACGGGACACGAGTCCGTGGTCGCACCCGGCGATGTGCAGCGCCTCAGCGCGGGCGGCGGAGTGCGCCATGTCGAGCGCAACGACGGCCCCGACCCGCTGGTCTTCGTCCAGATGTGGCTCGCTCCTCTGGAGCCGGGCGGCGACCCGGTCTACGAGGTCGTGCACGGCATCGCCGACTCCACCCCCTACGACGTGCCCGAGGCCGGCTCCCTGCTGCATGTGCGCCGCCTCGGACCGGGAGAGCGAGCAGCCGTCCCGGACGCGGCCCAGGTGTACGTCCATGTCGTCCACGGTGAAGTGGTGCTCGGTGGCGAGGAGTTGGGGCCGGGCGACTCGGTCAGGATCGCCGGGGAATCCGGTCTCGAGGCCGTGGCGTCAGGACCGGCGGAACTGCTGCTGTGGGAGATGGCCGCCCGCTGAGGTCTCCCTTGCGAACGGCCGCGCGCCCCTCAGGTGGCATCCATCACGCCCTCACACCTCGGCGAGCACCGCGTCCGTGAAGGGGGGCCAGACCTCGGCCGCCCATGGTCCGAAGGCCCGATCGGTCAGCGCCACACACGCGACACCCGCGTCGGGGTCGACCCACAGGAACGTGCCCGACTGCCCGAAGTGCCCGAACGTCCGCGGCGACGACGAACTGCCCGTCCAGTGCGGCGACTTGGAGTCCCTGATCTCGAACCCGAGGCCCCAGTCGTTCGGATTCTGGTGCCCGTACCCCGGCAGTACGCCCTTGAGGCCCGGGTACTGCACGGTCATCGTCTCGGCGACGGTACGCGGATCGAGCAGCCGGGGAGCCTGCACCTCGGCTGCGAACCGTGCCAGGTCGTCCACCGTCGACACCCCGTCCTTGGCGGGCGAGCCCTCGAGGGTGGTCGAGCTCATCCCCAGGGGCTCGAGAACCGCTTGGTGGAGATACTCCGCGAACGGGATCTCCGTCGCCTTCGCGATGTGGTCCCCGAGCACCTCGAACCCCGCATTCGAGTACAGCCGTCGTGTGCCGGGCGCCGATGTCGCCCGGTGCTCGTCGAAAGCGAGACCGGAGGTGTGCGCGAGGAGGTGACGCACCGTGGAACCCTCCGGTCCGGCCGGGTCGTCGAACTCGATCGCGCCCTCTTCGTAGGCGACGAGGGCCGCGTAGGCGGCGAGCGGCTTGGTGACCGAGGCCAGCGGGAAACGATGGGCCGTCGGGCCGTGCGCCCCGAGGACTGTGCCGTCCGCGCGGACGACGGCTGCGGCGGCGGTCGGTACCGGCCAGTTCTCGATCATCGCAAGGCTCTGCATGGCCACGAGCCTAACGGGCCCCGCGAGAACACCCGCCTACGCCCACGGGCCGGGCCGAACCGTCGCCCGGGCGGAATCACATCCGTGGACGCCGTCCGGAATTCCTCCCCGATGTGCTTGCTTGGAGTGCACTTCAACGTTCTAGCGTGGGGGCATGACGGTGATGGAGACCACCCCCGCACCCGGCAAGGCCGATGTCTGCGCATCGGGCCCCACCGCTCACCCGCGCCCGGACGGCCAGGACCACTACACGATCAGCGAGGTCGTGGCCTTCACTGGACTGACCGCCCACACACTGCGCTGGTACGAGCGGATCGGGCTCATGCCCCACATCGACCGCTCGCACACGGGCCAGCGCCGCTACAGCAACCGCGATCTCGACTGGCTCGCCTTCGTCGGCAAGCTGCGGCTGACTGGGATGCCGGTGGCACACATGGTGCGCTACGCCGAACTCGTGCGGGTCGGCGAGGACACGTTCGAGGAACGCCGCGAGCTTCTCGAATCGACGCGCAGGGACGTGCTGTCCCGGATCGCCGAACTCCAGGACACCTTGTCCGTACTCGATTTGAAGATCGACTTCTATGCGGGCGCCCGGCGGGCGTCGGAGAGGGCCTGAACCGCATGAGCAGCACGGAGCAGACGCAGCACACGGGGGAGCCGCAGCGGATTTCCACTGTGGAGTTGGGAAACAACGGGCCCTTGGTGGGCGCGCAGGGCCTCGGCTGCATGGGCATGAGCTGGGCCTACGGTCCGACGGACGCCGACGAGGCGCGGGCCACCCTGGAGCGGGGCCTGGAACTCGGCGTCACCTTGTACGACACCGCCGACGCCTACGCCGCCGGCGAGAACGAGAAGTTCCTTGCTCCCTTCCTCAAGGCGCACCGTGACGAGGTGGTGCTGGCCACCAAGTTCGCCCTGGGCGTGGACCCGAGCGACCCCACGAAGCGCATCATCAACAACGATCCCGCGTACATCCGCGCCTGCATCGACGCCAGCCTCCAGCGTCTCGGCGTCGACACCATCGACCTCTACTACATGCACCGCCGCGACGTGACCGTGCCGATCGAGGAGACCGTCGGCGTGATGGCCGAACTCGTCGCCGCCGGCAAGGTCAAGCATCTCGGCCTCAGCGAGGTCACCGGCGGAGAACTGCGCGCCGCCCAGGCAGTCCACCCGATCGCCGCCCTCCAGTCCGAGTGGTCGCTGTTCAGCCGCGACATCGAGAAGGAGGTCGTGCCGACCGCCGCCGAACTCGGCGTGGCCCTCGTGCCGTACTCGCCGCTCGGGCGCGGCTTCCTCACCGGCTCCTTCGTCAGCGCCGACAAGGAGCTCGATCCCGACGACTTCCGCCGCCAGCAGCCCCGCTTCACCGGCGACAACGCCGCCGCCAACGCGGCTCTGCTCGAGCCGGTGCGCCAGGTCGCCGAGGCCCATGGTGCCTCCCTCGGCCAGATCGCCCTGGCCTGGGTGCAGCAGCAGTCGCAGGCTTTCGGGCTCCCCGTCGTCCCGATCCCCGGCACCCGCAAGCGCAGCCGCATCGAGGAGAACGCCGCGGCCACCCGCATCACCCTCACCGACGAGGAACTCGCCCTGGTCGCCCCCATCGCCTCCCAGGTTGCGGGCAACCGCTACGCCGACATGACCTTCACCTCGGCGGGGCGCGAGTAACACCCCGAGGTCATCTGCCTGGTCCGTCGCCGGGGGCATCTCCTGCCCCGGCGGCGACCGGCCGGCACCTCACGCGAGCCCCAGGGCGAACACGGCGAACCCCGCTGCGAGCAGCCCGGCCATCGCCCGCCGCACATGCGTGGCCCCCTTCCAAGGAGCCTCGAAGCCCCGCGTGTACCTGCCGATCAGCACGAGCAGCGCCGCGAGGACCGGAAGCCACGCGATCCTCGCCGCAATCCAGCCCAGCGAGTCCGGACTCGTCGTCAGCCCCGGTATCGTGCCGGCGAAGGAACCGGGTATCGCCGCTGTCAGCAGCGCCGTCTGATGCCAGCAAAGGATCGTCATCGCCGAGAGGTTGATGACGACGACCGGCGCCCACAGCGCGGGCCGCCGCAGCAGTCTGCCGATCCGGTCCCGCAGGAGCATCGCCGCACCGCTCTGCGCGGCCGCCAGCGCGAGCACCAGCAAGGACGGCGGATGGGAGTTCGTCCGCGCTTCGCCCGGCACGCCCACCATCGACTCCGGGTAGTGGAACGCGAGGAGCAGCGTCGCGAACAGGGCGGCGCCACCGATCAGCAGCGCCCACGCGCCACGCCTGCCGATCCTCTTCTCGCCCCAGCAGACGCCCAGTTGGTAGGCGAACATCCAGCCGGGGAGCAGATTGAGCAGGCTCAGCCAGGACGGCATGGCGTCCGCGTACGGTCCGTAGCGCAGGAAGTCGATCACGGCTACGGACCCGAGCAGCGGTGCCGCCGCCCACGCCCCCAGTGTGCGGGCGGCGCGTACGCAGTAGGGCGTGAGCGCGGTGATCACCGTGTAGACGCCCACGAACCACAGTGGCTGTATCACCAGCGTCGATCCTGTGTGGAGGGTCTTCTCCGGCACCCCGAGCGCGTACAACGCGGGGATCAGCGCGGCGCATACCGCCGTCACCCCGAGGACCGGGCGGCCCAGGCGAGCCAGCCGGCCACGCAGCCAGGCACTCGTCGACCCGCCCGCCTCCAGTGTCCGCCGGTACGACAGAACAGATGCGTAGCCCCCCACCAGGAAGAAGACGCCGAGCATCTGCAGCACCCAGCTGATCGGGGCGAGGAATCCGAAGGAGGACAGCGGGCTCGCATTGTGCAGCGCGCCCTCGCCGTCGAGGGAGAAGCCGCCGAGGAGCCAGTGGCCCATGGGTACGGCGAGCAGCGCGAGCGCGCGCAGTCCGTCGATCGCCCGGTCCCGGTGGGCCGGTGTCTTCGCGTCGATGGCGGACGCGGTCCTGCGCAGGGTCGTGATACTCATGACGTGGCTCCGGTGGCGATGCGGGTGAAGGCGCGCAGCGAGTCCGTGCCGGGCGCGAAGTAGCCGGTGTGGCCCTCGGCGTGGTGGGCCGGAATACGGCGGGCGCCGAAGGAGGCGTCGGTGGGGTCGGTGCCGTGGCCCAGCCCGAACAGCTCGACGTTCGGCACGCGGCCGATCCAGTCGCTGTCGTCCCGCGCGGCCCAGACGCGGGCCTTGGTGCGCAGATCGGCCACCGTGTCCGCGCGCAGACCCGGGGAGCCGAGCACCACGAGGTCGGACGCGGGCAGCCGGGCGGCGGAGAGTCCACAGACCACCGATCCGTAGCTGTGGCAGAACACTGCGGGACGCGGCGCGCCCGAGGCCGTCAGGCCCTGGACGAAGCGGGTCAGCCTCGGTGCGCCCGCCTCGGCGAGCCGGCCGGTGGCGGCGTCGGGGCCCAGGCCGACAGGCGTCGTGTACCCCACCCACGCCACGACCGCGGTGCGGCCGCCCGACGCCTCGTGCAGCGAGCGGGCCATCCCCGCCGGGGTGCCGTACGGATCCTTGGCCCGGTCGAAGGAGCTCAGGTCGATGTCCGAGCCGGGCACGACGACGGAAACATGGCCGGCGACCGCCAAGTCCCCGAACACCTCGGCCACTTGACCGCGACCTCTCGGGTCGAAGGCCAGTATCTGTCGCCCGGGCTCGAGAAGTTCGGTGTATCGCGTGACGAGGAAGCGGGCCTGCGCACGGTCCTGGGACGTGAGCGACGCGTCGCGCGCACGCACCCGGACTCGGTCGCGCTCGGCTTTCAGCGCACGGGTGTTGGCCTCGTAGCGAAGGTCCGCCGGAGCGCCGTCCAGATTGCCGACCACCGTCGGATGCCGCTCGACCAGCTGCTGTCGCTCGGCGGCGTCCAACCCGCGGAAGAACGCTGTCACCCGGACCGGCTTCGCGGTCCCCGGATCGGGCAGCCCGCCACCGAGCGCATGGTCCGCACGCCACGATGCCGCGCCGGGCGGCGGCCCGGTGAGGGGGCTCTGCTCGCTGCCGACGGCCCAGCCCGTCGTGCCCGCCACGACAGTCGTCGTGAGCGCGGCGGCGACCAGAGTCCTACGGCCGCGTTGTTTCCATGAGCGCAGGCGCATCGCCCGTCTCCCCTCCGTCCGGTGGCGTGACGAGGGGAAGGTAAGGAGACGACGCCCGGCTCCACGTCACACCGGGGAGCCAACTCTCGGGTGATACCCGGGTATTCGGAGGTGCTACTCAGGTAGGGGGTGCGCCGCGAAGACCCGCGCTGACCTGGGCGCGGCGGGTGATACCGGAGCCCGGGCCTATTGGTCGCCGGGCGTGACGAGGCCGGTCTCGTAGGCGAAAATCACGGCTTGCGCCCGGTCTCGCAGCCCCAACTTCGCCAGCACGCGGCCGATATGGGTCTTCACGGTCTGCTCCGCGAGCACCAGCTTCTCCGCGATCTCCTGATTGGACAGGCCCCGGGCGATGAGTTCGAGGACCTCGGTCTCGCGTGGCGTCAGACAGTTCAGCTCCGGCGAGCGGTCCCTGCGGCCGGAGGGGCGCTGCCTCGCGATGTCCTCGATGAGCCGACGCGTGACCGTCGGGGCGAGCAGCGCCTCCCCGGCGGCCACCACACGCACCGCCGCGATGAGATCGGCCGGTGGGGCGTCCTTGAGGAGGAATCCCGAAGCGCCCGCGCGCAGTGCCTCGTACACATAGTCGTCCACGTCGAACGTGGTGAGCATCAGGACCTTGGGGCGGTGGATCACGCCCGGTGGAGGGTCGAGGAGCGCGCGGGTCGCGGCGATCCCGTCCATCTCGGGCATCCGCACGTCCATGAGGACGACATCGGGATGTGTGGTCCGGCTGATCTCGACACCCTGCTTGCCGTCCGGAGCCTCGCCCACGACGTCGATGTCGCTCTGCGCGGCCAGCAGCGCGGCGAACCCCGCTCGCACCATGGCCTGGTCGTCGACGATGATCACGCGGATGGTCATGCGGTGCCGAATTCCTTTACGACGAGGGGGAGTCGGACTCGGTCAGCGGGAGCCGGGCCGCGACGCGGAAGCCTCCCCCGGGCAGCGGGCCCACGTCGAGCGTGCCGCCGACCAACCGTACGCGCTCGTGCATCCCTACGAGACCGTGTCCCGTGCCGGTCGTCTCCACGGGCGACGCGTGCTCGCCCGCCGGGCCGTTGACCACGATCACCAGCAGGGCGTCCTCGTCTTTGGAGACGGAGATCTGCGTGCGGGCACCCGGAGCGTGCCGCACGACATTGGCCAGGGCCTCCTGCACGATGCGGTATGCCGACAGGTCCACCGCGGGCGGTACATCGGTCAGCTCCCCGACCAGGGTCAGCTCAGGCATCGACAACTCCGCCGGGACACCGCCCCGCACCGTGGCCTCCACCAGTTGCTGAAGTCGGCCGAGGCCCGGCTGGGGCGCACGTTCACCACCCGACGCGTCCTCGCTGCGCAGCACCGCGAGGAGCCGCCGCATCTCACCGAGTGACTCCCTGGCTCCCGCCGCTATCGAGCCGAACTCCTCGCACGCCTCGGGCGTCAGGCCCTGGAGCCGGTACGGAGCGGAGTCCGCCTGCACCGTGATCACCGACATGTGATGAGCCACGACGTCGTGCAACTCCCGTGCAATACGAGCACGTTCCTCAAGAAGGGTGCGCCGGGAACGCTCGGCCTCATTGATCGTCTCCTGCTCGACGAGCCTGCGCTGCGCTTCCCCGCGCTCGCGCAGCAACGCCCCGAACAGCAGCACCCCGCCGCTCAGCACGATCATCAGCACGCTCGTGGCCTGGCTGTCCGAGGGGCGGAACATGTCGAGGACGAGTCCGGACAGCACCGTGACCAGCCAGACCCCCAGGACCGTGCGTCTGCCCTCCCGCAGGGACAGGGCGAAGCACAGGGCCAGATATCCCACGATGACCATGGGGGTCCAGGGCGCGGCGTGATGGGAGGCCGAACCCTGGATGACGATCGCTCCGACGATGTCCGCGGCGATCACGATGCCCCACGCGAGCAGCGGCCGACTGACGGCGAGCATGAGGGGAGCAGCCTGTGCGACCGCCAGGGCGCCGGCGAGACCACCGGGGACCCCGTAGTCGTTCGACAGGACCTGAGTGGTGACCGGGATCAGTGTGGCGACGAATCCCAACGCGATCACATAAGGGACCAGCCGCACCCAACGCCTTGACGACCGGCCGAGCAGAGGCTCGGCCGGTCCCGTGGGAGCGGCGAGCGATGCCCCGGCCGCCCGCAGCCCGCCGAGGACGGTGGCGAACACGCGGCGCAGGCCCCCCGGCGGTGCGGCCTTGCCGTCCGGCGGGCGGGGCTCCTGGTCGGGTGCAGTCGATGTGGTGCTCATGGCCTGCTCAGCGTAGGCAACAACCACCCGCGGCGCCGTCATACCGAGGAGCTCACCCGACCCCGTACCCAGGTATGACATGAGGGGCCGTCGACGGAGCACCGACCTCGTCGAGGCCACCTGCGACCGGCCACACCCGGGGCCGCACGCCGTGCCGGGGCGCGCCACGAGGCCGCCCTACAGTTCCGCCAGCAGCTCGGCCTTCTTCGTCGAGAACTCGGCGTCGGTGACGAGGCCGGCCTGGTGCAGCTCGCCCAGGTGACGGATGCGGTCGGCGATGTCCGCGGGGTCACGCCGGGCGGGGGAGGCGCCGGACGCCGGCACGGCCGAGCCCTCGGCCCGTACCGCGGCGAGGATGGACGCGGCGAAGGGCAGCGACTCGTGCACGGGCCCGTACCCGAGGCCGAAGATCACGGCGGCCGGGTCCTGGTCGGCCTGGGCGGGCTGCTCGGACGTGTCGCGGCGCAAGAGTCGCAGATGGCCCTCGAAGACCTCGGGCGAGCGCCATTCGACGCCGCTCAGATCCGAGACGGGAAAGCTCTTGTCGCCGGCCTTCCACTTCGCGGACGACGCCCCGGTCCAGAACCATCGGAAGGCCACGGACTTGCCGTCGAAGGAGGCCTTGCCGTCGTAGGCCTTGAAGTGCAGCGGCGCCTCGGGTGCCGCCACCAGGTAGCGGGCCGACGGCGCGCCGCCGGCCGGGGTCAGCACGCCGCGCAGCTCGTCCGCGTAGTACTCGGCGAGTGTCTGGCGCTCGCCGGGCAGGACGAGCCGGTAGGGGTCGCACCCCTCCTTGAGCTGTCCCGCGGCTGCGTCCATCAGCGGATCGGCGCCCGGTCTCGGCACGGCGCGCAGGACGACGGTCCCGCGCTTGCCGGGAGTGAGTGTCACCGCCGCGATCGCCTCATAGGGGATGCGGCGCTCACCGAGTGCATTCAGCAGCTTCGGCGTGCGGATTCCCCGTTCGAAGCGGATGAGCACGGAGTCGGACTCGAACTCCCAGGCGGCATGAAATCCGGCCAGTACGTCACCCATGCGGCTCATCGTATGCGGCACGCGCGCCTCCGTCCCCTGTTGCGTCGTGCCCCTGTTTCACCGATTTCTACGCGCGTCAGGCAGACGCGGCGCCGGAAGATCCGTCACGACAGGTGTCATGCCCGCTCGCGCAGCGCAGGGTGCGGTACGAGCCGACCCCGATGTCGGCGAAGTTGCTGAGACTCTCCGTACCGGGCTCGAAGTAGCCGGTGTGTCCATGCGCGCCGGCTGCTGACAGGACCCGGGCGCCGAATCCCCGGGAGACGGGGTCGGCGCCGTGGCCGATCCCGCCGACCTCCAGGTACGGCACGTCCTGAATCCAGTCGTCGCTGTCCCGCATCGCCCACACGCGCGCGTGGGTACCCAGTTTCGAGGCCTTCCCGGCGCGCATGCCGGGGCTGCCGGCGACCGCTATGTCGCTCACCCGGGACGGCAGCTTGTGTGCGGCGACACCACACACCACGGAGCCGTAACTGTGGCAGTACAGGGCCACGGGGGAGCGACCGGGCAGGGCGCGCACCAGGGCGTTGAGCCGGGTGGCGCCCTCTTCCGCGCGCATCGCGGTGGCCGCGTCGACGCCGAGACCCGCGGGCGTCGTGTAGTCGGCCCAGGCGATCACAGCGGTCCGTGTGCCCGGTCCGGCGGCGCGCTCCGCGTCGTACAGGGAGCGCGCCATGCCGACGGGCGCCGAGTACTTGCGGAAGGTCCGCTGGAACGTGAGGAGGTTGGTGTCGACCCCGGGAACCACGATCGAGACGCGCTGGGCCTTGTCGAGGTCCCCGAAGACCTCGGCGACGCGGCCGGTGCCCAGGGGATCGAAGGCAAGGATCTTGCGGTCGGGGTTCATCAGCGACGCGTACCGGTTCATGCGCTGGCCGGCGTCGCGCTGTCCCGCGGTGGAGAGCCGGTTGTCGTGCGTGCTCTTCCGCGCCACCTTGCGTGCCTGGTCGAGGGCGATGCGGTTGGCGCGGTAGCGCAGTTCCACCGGCGCGCCGTTCATGTTCCCGACAGCGAGCGGGTAGTGGGTGACGAGCCGGGTGCTCTGCTGGCTGGTGAGTGAGGCGAAGAACTGCGCGAGGCGGGCGGGAGAGCCGTCCGGGTCCGGCAGGGCGCGCCCGTTGAGCTGGCCGTGTTCCCACGCCGTGATGGCGGCGTTGACCGGCGAGGTGACGCCCTTGTGGCGCACGGCGGTCCAGCCGGTGGTCGCCAGCATGACGAACACGACGGCCAGAGCGAGCAGTGCGCGCCAGACGCTGAGTTGCGGGGATGAGTCGAAGGAAGTCACTGCGGGACACCCTAGGAGAACCGCAGACCAACCCGCGAAATCGGTGAGGCAGATCACGTTTCTGGTGGGTCAATTGGGGCAAAACGGACCTAGCTCAGGTGGTGTCATCACGCTCTGTAGGTGCCGATTTCGCCCCTCGCGCACGGGAGTGCACGGTCGGTCACTCCGTGCGCCACTTCCCTGCCAACACCGGCCCCAGCTGGTCGAGATACGACTCCGTGACCTCGCGGATCGACGCGACGCTGATGTCCTCACCGGCGCCCCACAGCCGCCCGGCCATGCGCATCACGCCACTGAACGCGGCCACTGTCACGCGGGGGCGCGGATCCGCCTCCACGTCGACGCCCTCACGCTCGGCGATCACCCGCGCGATCTCCTCCTCCAGTTCCGTGGAGCGGCGCAGGTGGACGGCGATCAGGGAGGGGGTGGATTCGATCATCTGGTAGGTGCGCATGTGGAGTTCGACCGGAACGACCTCCTCGATGGGCTCGCCGAGGGTGTCCCAGGCGTCGAGCACGGCTCCGCGCAGGGCCTCGAACGGGCTGTCGGCCGCGGGGCGTTCGCGCAGGAGGGTGACGAAGCGGGACTCCACCATGTCCTGGACCGCGAACGCGGTCTCCTCCTTGCTGGTGAAGTACCGGAAGAAGGTGCGCTGCGAGACGTCGACGGCCTCCGCGATTTCGTCAACCGTCGTGCGGTCGTACCCCTTTGTGGTGAAGAGTTCCAGTGCGGAGCGCAGCAGGGCGTCGCGGGTGCGCTGCTTCTTGCGTTCCCGTAGTCCTGAATGCGCTTCCCGCGTCTTCACTCGCGCCCCTCTTTGCGTCTGTTTGCCCAGCTCAGCTTACCTGTGAGCAATGTGACAGTTACCGACTTGTGAATCCGTTTGTCAACTGTCAGTCACTGTCATTAGCCTCGGATGCATGACTAGTCAGACCACCGTCGACAAGGCGGACAAGGCTCCGGAGCCCGTGTCCGTTCCGGCCCCGGCCAAGGGGCTTCGCGGCCACCCCTGGCTGACGCTGTTCTCCGTCGCGATCGGCGTGATGATGGTCGCCCTCGACGGCACCATCGTGGCCATCGCCAACCCGGCCATCCAGAAGGACCTCGGCGCGAGCTTCGCCGACGTCCAGTGGATCACCAACGGCTACTTCCTCGCCCTCGCGGTCACGCTGATCACTGCCGGCAAGCTCGGCGACCGGTTCGGCCATCGGCAGACGTTCCTCATCGGCGTGATCGGATTCGCCGCGGCCTCGGGGGCCATCGGCCTGTCGGACAGCATCGCCCTGGTGGTCACCTTCCGGGTGTTCCAGGGCCTGTTCGGCGCGCTGCTCATGCCAGCCGCGCTGGGCCTCCTGCGGGCCACCTTCCCCGCCGAGAAGCTGAACATGGCGATCGGCATCTGGGGCATGGTGATCGGCGCCTCGACCGCGGGCGGCCCGATCCTCGGTGGGCTGCTCGTCCAGCACGTCAGCTGGCAGTCCGTCTTCTTCATCAACGTCCCGGTCGGCGTCATCGCCCTCGTCCTCGGACTCCTGATCCTCAAGGACCACCGCGCCGAGAACGCGCCGCGATCCTTCGACATCCTCGGCATCGTGTTGCTCTCCGGCGCGATGTTCTGCCTGGTCTGGGCGCTCATCAAGGCCCCCACGTGGGGTTGGGGCGACGGCCTGACCTGGACGTTCCTGGCGGCCTCCGTGCTGTGCTTCGCGCTCTTCGCGATCTGGGAGACGCGCGTCAAGGAGCCGCTGATCCCGCTGGCCCTGTTCCGGTCGGTGCCGCTGTCGGCCGGTGTGGTCCTGATGGTGCTCATGGCCATCGCCTTCATGGGCGGGCTCTTCTTCGTCACCTTCTACCTGCAGAACGTGCACGGCATGAGCCCTGTCGACTCCGGTCTGCACCTCCTGCCGCTGACCGGAATGATGATCGTGGGCTCTCCGCTGGCGGGCGCGATGATCACGAAGGTGGGTCCGCGTATCCCGCTCGCCGGCGGCATGCTGCTCACCGCCGTCGCCATGTACGGCATGTCCACGCTGGAGTCGGGCACGGGCAGCGGCATCATGTCGCTGTGGTTCGCCCTCCTCGGCCTGGGCCTCGCTCCCGTCATGGTGGGCGCCACCGAGGTCATCGTGGGCAACGCCCCGATGGAGCTCTCCGGTGTCGCCGGCGGCCTCCAGCAGGCCGCCATGCAGATCGGCGGAAGTCTCGGCACCGCCGTGCTCGGCGCCGTGATGGCCTCGAAGGTGGACAACGACCTCGCGGGCAACTGGACCGACGCCAAGCTCCCGCCGCTCACGCCCGCTCAGCTGGACCAGGCGTCCGAGGCGGTCCAGGTCGGCGTGGGCCCGGTCCCGAAGGGCACCCCTGCCGTGCTCGCCGAGAAGATCACCTCGGTCGCGCACGACACCTTCATCTCCGGCATGAGCCTGGCCTGCCTGGTCGCCGCGGGCGTCGCCGTCGTGGCGATCTTCGTCGCGCTGCTGACCAAGCGTGGGGCGAACGCGGAGGCGGGCGCGGGGGCCGCACACATCTAGCGCGCATCGGGGGAAGCGCCTCTCGGAGGACGGCCTCGTCGGGGGCGGCAGCCATCGGGAAGACAGCCCCTCGGAGGAAACCCGCAGATCACCCCGAACCACCCCCGCACGCACCCGGAAGTGCCCTCAGGGAAATCCTGGGGGCATTTCGCTTATCCGGGTGATCTGCTCCGTCAGCTCTTCCCGCCCGATCGCCCACCGGTTCAGAGTGCAGACAAGTGACCGGCACGACACGGGGGTTGATCGATATGAGTACGAGGATGCGCGCCGCGATGGGTACGACGCTTCCGCTGACGGTCGCGGCCGCGCTGGCGGCCGTCGTGCTGACGCCGGTTCATGCGGGCGCCGCCGCCCCGCCGACATCGGGGAACTGCGCGGCGGGGGAGCTGTGTCTGTGGGAGAAGCCGGAGTTCAAGGGGCACCGGCAGGCATACGAGCTGTCCGGGATCGACATCGAGAGCTGCGTCGCGCTGCCGGAGGGGGGCAGCGCGCAGGCTCTCGCCAACCGCACCGGACGGCCGGTCACGGCCTACCAGTCCGCCGAGTGCGCCGAGACGGGAGAGTTCCAGACCTATCCCGGCAGCGGCACATGGGCACCCCAGTCCCCTTACCGGGTACGGGCGTTCAAGGTCTGGGAGCGCTGAGATGAAAGAGAGCGAGGTGCGATGCGGCCCCCGTGGCCGCACCGCACCTCGTACCTCTACGACAGTCGGGACCTGGTCCCTACGCGTCGCCGCCCGCAGCGCCGGGGTCGGCCGCCGTGACGTCGAGGAGCTGGTAGCGGTCGATCGCCTGCTTCAGGACCGAGCGGTCGACCTTGCCGTCCCGGGCCAGCTCCGTGAGGACACCCACCACGATCGACTGGGCGTCGATGTGGAAGAAGCGCCGGGCAGCGCCGCGCGTGTCCGCGAAGCCGAAGCCGTCCGCGCCGAGCGACTGGTACGTGCCCGGTACCCAGCGGGAGATCTGGTCGGGCACGGACCGCATCCAGTCGGAGACCGCGACGAACGGACCCTCCGAGCCGGACAGCTTCTGCGTGACATAGGGGACGCGCTGGTCCTCGTCGGGGTGCAGCAGATTGTGCCGTTCCACGTCGACGGCCTCGCGGCGCAGTTCGTTCCAGGAGGTCGCCGACCAGACGTCCGCCTTGACGTTCCACTCCGTGGCGAGGATCTGCTGCGCCTCCAGGGCCCACGGCACCGCGATACCCGAGGCGAGGATCTGCGCCGGGATGGTGCCCGAAGTACCCGGGCTGAAGCGGTGGATGCCCTTGAGGATGCCCTCCACGTCGACATCGGCGGGCTCGGCCGGGTGCTGCAGCGGCTCGTTGTAGACGGTGAGGTAGTAGAAGATGTCCTCGCCGTGCGGGTGCTCGGCGGTGGCGCCGTACATCCGCTGCAGACCGTCCTGCACGATGTGCGCGATCTCGAAGCCGAAGGCCGGGTCGTAGGCGACACAGGCCGGGTTGGTCGAGGCGAGCAGCTGCGAGTGACCGTCCGCGTGCTGCAGACCCTCACCGGTCAGGGTCGTCCGTCCGGCGGTCGCCCCCAGCACGAAACCGCGCGCCAGCTGGTCGGCCATCTGCCAGAACTGGTCGCCGGTGCGCTGGAAACCGAACATCGAGTAGAAGACATAGACCGGGATCAGCGGCTCGCCATGCGTCGCGTACGCCGACCCCGCGGCGATCAGCGAGGCCGTGCAGCCCGCCTCGGAGATGCCGTCGTGCAGCATCTGGCCCGTCGGCGACTCCTTGTACGCGAGCAGCAGCTCGCGGTCCACGGACTCGTACTGCTGGCCGAGCGGGTTGTAGATCTTCGCGCTCGGGAAGAACGAGTCCATGCCGAACGTGCGGTACTCGTCCGGCGCGATCAGCACGAAGCGGCGGCCGATCTCCTTGTCCCGCATCAGGTCCTTGAGCAGCCGGACGAACGCCATGGTGGTGGCGATCGACTGCTGGCCGGAGCCCTTCTTCACACTCGCGTACGTCTTGTCGTCGGGGAGAGCCAGCGGCTTGGACCGCACGACGCGGGTCGGCACATAGCCGCCGAGCCCGTGCCGGCGGTCGTGCATGTACTGGATCTCCTCCGAGTCACGGCCCGGGTGGTAGTACGGCGGGGCGCCGCCCTCGAGCTGCTTGTCGGTGATCGGCAGGTGCAGCCGGTCCCGGAAGCCCTTGAGGTCGTCGACCGTCAGCTTCTTCATCTGGTGGGTCGCGTTGCGGCCCTCGAAGTTGGGGCCGAGGGTCCAGCCCTTGACCGTCTGCGCCAGGATGACCGTCGGCTGGCCCTTGTGCTGCTTGGCCGCCTGGAAGGCCGCGAAGATCTTCTTGTGGTCGTGCCCGCCGCGCCCCAGGTGCAGGATCTGGTCGTCGGTCATGTTCTCGACCATCGCGCGCAGCCGGTGGTCGTCACCGAAGAAGTGGTCACGGATGTACGAGCCGGGCTCGGTGGCATACGTCTGGAACTGGCCGTCGGGCGTGGTGTTCAGCTTGTTCACCAGGACGCCGTCGCGGTCCTGCGCGAGCAGCGGGTCCCAACTGCGGTCCCAGACCAGCTTGATGACGTTCCAGCCGGCGCCGCGGAACTGCGACTCCAGCTCCTGGATGATCTTGCCGTTCCCGCGCACGGGTCCGTCGAGGCGCTGCAGGTTGCAGTTGACCACGAAGGTCAGGTTGTCGAGGCCCTCACGGGCCGCGATCGACAGCTGGCCGAGCGACTCGGGCTCGTCCATCTCGCCGTCGCCGAGGAACGCCCAGACGTGCGACGCGGAGGTGTCGGCGATGTCGCGGGCCTGCATGTAGCGGTTCATCCGCGCCTGGAAGATCGCGCCCAGCGGGCCGAGGCCCATGGAGACGGTGGGGAACTCCCAGAAGTCCGGCATCAGCCGGGGGTGCGGGTACGACGACAGGCCGTACGGGGCCTTCGACTTCTCCTGGCGGAAGGAGTCGAGCTGGCCCTCGGTCAGGCGGTCCAGGAGATACGCGCGGGCGTAGATGCCCGGCGACGCGTGGCCCTGGAAGAAGATCTGGTCGCCGCCCTTGCCGTCGTCCTTGCCGCGGAAGAAGTGGTTGAAGCCCACGTCGTAGAGCGAGGCGGAGGAGGCGAAGGTGGCGATGTGGCCGCCTACCCCGATCCCGGGGCGCTGGGCGCGGGAGACCATCACCGCGGCGTTCCAGCGGGTCGCGTTCAGGACCTTGCGCTCGATCTCCTCGTTGCCGGGGAAGAAGGGCTCGTCCTTGGTCGCGATCGTGTTGATGTAGTCCGTGCTGCGCATCTCGGGCACGGCCACACGCTTCTCGCGGGCGCGCTCGATCAGCCGGAGCATCAGGTAGCGGGCCCGCTCCCGCCCGCGCTCGTCAACGGCTGCGTCGAGGGAGTCGAGCCATTCCTGGGTCTCTTCGGGATCGAAGTCCGGGACCTGGCTGGGGAGGCCGCCAATGATGATCGGATTGCGATCGGATCCGGAAACCACGCTGTTCCTTCACTGTCGGTCGAGATGTGCAATTGGGGTGCAATGCGGCTGCGCCGCTCCCCATCGTGTACCTCGGGGGCACAATCGTCACCTCTACCGCGGGGTAATCGGAGTGATTCCCCAGGGTTCCCCGGACGGGTGCGGCCAAATCGCAACGATACGCTCATGTGGTTCACCAGTTTCGTGAGGCCGTTCGGCCGAGGTGGACAACCGTCATCCACAGGGTGGGCAAATCCGGCAGAACGGTGTGGCATACATCACCGGCCTGCGGGGATCCTTGACTGAAGATGCGGTGAGACCGCCTGGAACGTCACCGTTTCGGCGGTCTCGGGGGCCGGGTACTTGCGCGATCCGCCCCGCCCGTGTGGACTACGGCCAACGCTTCGCGCACGCGCGAAGCAGCAGACAACTTCGTAAACATGATCAGGAGGCAATCCGTGAGCGCGACCGCGGACCACGCGGAGGAGCGGACCAACCCTGCCGCGAGGCTGGGTTTCCAGCCCGAGCAGGTGGTCCAGGAGATCGGCTTCGACGACGACGTCGACCAGGAGCTCCGCGAGTCCATTGAGGAAGTCATCGGCAGCGAGCTCGTCGACGAGGACTACGACGACGTCGCTGACGCGGTGGTGCTGTGGTTCCGCGAGGACGACGGCGATCTGACGGACGCGTTGGTAGACGCCAGCCAGCTGGTCGACGACGGTGCCCCTGTCTGGCTGCTGACCCCGAAGACCGGCCGCGACGGCTATGTCGAGCCGAGCGACATCAACGAAGCCGCGCAGACCGCGGGTCTCTCGCAGACCAAGAGCATCAACGCGGGCAAGGACTGGGCGGGCAGCCGCCTCGTCACGCCGAAGGCGGCCGCCAAGAAGCGCTAGCCGACGAAAGACCCCAGCAGACACTCCGTGCGGCCCCCGCCGACGCCATGACGCGTCGACGGGGGCCGCACGCTTGCGCCCGGCGACACGCGGGGCCCCACGCGGGAGCAGCGTCCTCGGCGCCTAGGCTGGGCCTCACCCGAACGGCTCCACGGAAGGAAAGCTTGACCATGACGATCGAGGTCGGCACGAAGGCTCCGGATTTCGAGCTCAAGACGCAGCACGGCGAGACCGTGCGGCTCTCGGACTTCCGGGGTGAGAAGAACGTGGTGCTGCTCTTCTACCCGTTCGCCTTCACCGGCGTCTGCACCGGCGAGCTGTGCGCCCTGCGTGACGAGCTGCCGAAGTTCGTCAACGACGACGTCCAGCTGCTCGCCGTATCGAACGACTCGCCGTTCAGCCTGCGTGTCTTCGCCGAGCAGGAAGGCCTCGAGTACCCGCTCCTGTCGGACTTCTGGCCGCACGGCGAGGCCTCGCGCGCGTACGGCGTCTTCGACGAGGAGAAGGGCTGCGCGGTGCGCGGCACCTTCATCATCGACAAGGAGGGCGTGGTCCGCTGGACCGTCGTCAACGGCCTGCCGGACGCCCGCGACCTCAACGAATACGTCAAGGCGATCGACACCCTCTGACCCCTCAGGGGTCACAGCGGTGTGTGTCGCGCATCTCTCGGGGATGTCCCGGGGATGACACCCTGGGATTCTTCGGGTGCGGAACCTGTGGCTGCCGGGAACCGGTCACTAGGATCCAGACGTTGATCCGATACCAACGCACGACGGGGCTCCCCGCCCCCGACACCAATGGGAGGACTCGTGGGAGTCAGCCTCAGCAAGGGCGGCAACGTATCGCTGACCAAGGAGGCTCCTGGCCTGACCGCGGTCATCATCGGCCTCGGGTGGGACGTCCGTACCACCACCGGTACGGACTTCGACCTTGACGCCAGCGCCATCCTGACGAACGCGGAGGGCAAGGTCAGCAGTGACGCCAACTTCGTGTTCTTCAACAACCTGAAGAGCCCGGACGGCTCGGTCGAGCACACCGGCGACAACACCACGGGTGAAGGCGAGGGTGACGACGAGCAGCTCAAGGTCAACCTCGCCGGCGTCCCGGCCGATGTGGACAAGATCGTGTTCCCGGTCTCCATCTACGACGCCGAGAACCGCCAGCAGTCGTTCGGCCAGGTGCGCAACGCGTTCATCCGCGTCGTGAACCAGGCGGGCGGGGCGGAGATCGCCCGGTACGACCTCTCCGAGGACGCCTCGACGGAGACCGCCATGGTCTTCGGCGAGCTGTACCGCAACGGCGCGGAGTGGAAGTTCCGCGCCATCGGCCAGGGCTACGCCTCGGGTCTGCGCGGCATCGCGCAGGACTTCGGCGTCAACGTCTGAGCCGAGCACGACCGCATGACCGTCCGGCGCCGCACGCGAGTGCGGCGCCGGACGCGCTCGACAACTCAAGCGACATCACACCGGGGAGGACCACGATCATGGGTGTCACGCTCGCCAAGGGGGGCAATGTCTCCCTCTCCAAGGCCGCACCGAACCTCACGCAGGTGCTGATCGGACTCGGCTGGGACGCGCGTTCCACCACCGGAGCCGACTTCGACCTCGACGCCAGCGCGCTGCTGTGCAAGGACGGCCGGGTGCTCGGCGACGAGTGGTTCATCTTCTACAACCAGCTCACCAGCCCGGACGGCTCCGTCGAGCACACCGGTGACAACCTCACCGGTGAGGGTGAGGGCGACGACGAGTCGATTCTGATCGACCTGTCCAAGGTGCCGGCGTTCTGCGACAAGATCGTCTTCCCGGTCTCGATCCATGACGCGGACAACCGAGGACAGACGTTCGGCCAGGTCAGCAACGCGTTCATTCGCGTGGTCAATCAGGCGGACGGTCAGGAACTCGCCCGCTACGACCTGAGCGAGGACGCGTCCACAGAGACCGCGATGATCTTCGGCGAGGTGTACCGGTACGGCGGCGAATGGAAGTTCCGCGCCGTCGGGCAGGGGTACGCGTCGGGCCTTCGAGGCATCGCTCTAGACTTCGGGGTCAATGTTTCGTAAAGCCGTGCGCGGAGCGGGGGAGCCCCGTCCTACCGGCGCGGGGGAGACCCGTACTCACTTGATGGGGTAGCCAGTGGTTTTGAAAACCTTCGGCTGGTCGTTCGCAATTACTGCGCTCGGCCTGGTCGCGGCGGTGTTCTACGACGGATGGACAGCATTCGGGGTCGTCGCGATCCTTGCCGTCCTCGAGATCTCGCTGTCCTTCGACAACGCGGTGGTCAACGCCGGAATCCTGAAGAAGATGAATGCCTTCTGGCAGAAGATCTTCCTCACGGTCGGTGTGCTGATCGCCGTCTTCGGCATGCGGCTGGTCTTCCCCGTCGTCATCGTCGCGATCAGCGCGAAGCTCGGTCCCATCGAGGCGGTGGACCTCGCGTTCAACCAGCCCGACCGTTACCAGCAGCTGGTCACGGACGCGCATCCCTCGATCGCCGCCTTCGGTGGCATGTTCCTGCTGATGATCTTCCTCGACTTCGTCTTCGAGGAGCGCGACATCCAGTGGCTGCGCTGGATCGAGCGGCCGCTGGCCAAGCTCGGCAAGGTCGACATGCTCTCGGTCTGTGTCGCCCTCATCGCGCTGCTGATCGCCTCGGTGACCGTCGCGACGCACGCCCACCAGCACGGCGGTGTGCACGTCGACAAGGCGGCGACCGTTCTGCTCTCCGGCGTCGCCGGCCTGATCACGTACTTGATCGTCGGCGGCCTCTCGGGCTTCTTCGAGAACCGTCTCGAGGAAGAGGAGGAGCGCGAGCACGAGGCTGAGGAAGAGGCCAAGCGGGCCGGCAAGAAGACCACGGCCGTCGTCCTGGCGGGCAAGGCCGCGTTCTTCATGTTCCTGTACCTCGAGGTCCTGGACGCGTCGTTCTCCTTCGACGGTGTCATCGGCGCCTTCGCCATCACCAACGACATCGTCCTGATGGCGCTCGGCCTCGGTATCGGCGCCATGTACGTCCGTTCGCTCACGGTCTACCTGGTCCGCCAGGGCACCCTGGACGACTACGTGTACCTGGAGCACGGCGCGCACTACGCGATCGGCGCCCTTGCCGTGATCCTTCTGGTCACGATCCAGTACGAGATCAACGAGGTCATCACCGGCCTCGTCGGCGTCGTCCTGATCGCCTGGTCGTTCCTCTCCTCCGTCCGCCGCAACAAGAAGCTCGCGGCCGCCGAGGGAAAAGCGACGGCCCCGGACGAGAAGACTGAGGTTTCGTCCGGGCTCTGATCCTGGAACGCTGTGAGCGGGGCGGTCTGCGAGGAGAACTCCTCACCGGCCGCCCCGTCGGCGTAACTGGACCATGAAACATGGGCACTTGGGGGCGAAATGTCCTTCTGGGACGGACTGTGGCGGGGGCGTGCGGCGGACTTCGAGTCGGGCAGCGCCGCATCGAACTCCATCGAACTCACCAAGCGGCACCCGGTCGTCTCGCTCACCAAGCAGGGGGCGGCCACCGGAAATCTGCGCATCAACCTGTCCTGGCGGATGCGGACCTCGGACATCGGCGGCCCCGAGCGCGAGAGCCTGCTGAGGCACCCGTTCAAGCTGTTCAAGCCCGATGTGGTGCAGGCCCATACGCAGAGCATGGTCAATGTGGACCTTGACCTCGGCTGTCTCTACGAGCTGACCGACGGGGAGAAGGGCGTGGTGCAGCCGCTCGGCAGCTTCTTCGGCGCGCTCAACGCGCCGCCGTACGTGAAGCTCAGCGGGGACGACCGGTTCGGATCGGCGTCGGGTGAGACGATCTACGTCAATCTCGATCACCGCGAGTCCATCAAGCGCCTGCTTGTCTTCGTCTACATCTACGACCAGACACCAGCGTTCGACCGTACGCACGCCCACGTCACGCTCTACCCGAGCAACGGACCACGCGTCGAGATCAGCCTCGACGAGCGCGCCCCGCAGGCTCGCTCCTGCGCCGTCGTCACGATCGAGAACGTCAAGGGCGAGCTGATCGTGCGACGCGAGGTGAAGTTCGTGTACGGGTTCCAGGCCGAGCTGGACCGGCTGTACGGGTGGGGACTTCAGTGGGGCCGGGGGTACAAGTCCAAGGTCGGGGAGCGCTAGGCCCGACCCGCGACCTCTGCCTCGCCGCCCTGTCCGGGCCCCTGTCTGGCCCTGGCCGACCCTGTCCGGCCCCGAAGCCGCCCGGGGCCGGTCGCGGACTCAGCGGGAGATGAACTGAGGGCCCTGCGGAGGCAGGGCGAAGTTCGGGTCGGGCAGCGGCTGCACCGGCTGCGGGTAGCCGTACGCGGGCTGCGTCGTCGGTACCGGCATGGCGAGCGGCGCGGGCTGCGTGGGCGCCGCCGGCGGATACCCGTACGACGGCTGGGAGACGGGCTGGGGTGCGCTCTCGGGGAGCGACGCGGCGAGGGGCTGCGGCGCCGGCGCCTGCGGATACCCGTAACCCGAACCCGACCCGGATCCCCAGCCCGACCCCGACCCCGACCCCGACGCCGATCCCGTGAACGAGGTGTCGGGGGCCGGGGGCGGGAACGACGGTTCGGCTGCCGGCATCGGGCCTGGCGGGGACGACGGAAGATCCGCCGCCGGCTCCGACTCGTCCACCGAGATGCCGAAGTCCGTGGCCAGACCGACCAGGCCGTTCGAGTAGCCCTCGCCCAGGGCCCGGAACTTCCAGCCCTCACCGCGCCGGTACAGCTCGCCGCAGATCAGTGCCGTCTCGGCGCCCGTCTCCGGCTTCACGTCGAAGTGGGCCAGGGGCTCGCCGTCGGCGGCCGCGGCGTCGTACAGGAGGATCCGCAGGGCGGGTACGCGGTCGAAGGGGACGTCGTCCGCCGAGGCCACGAGGAGGACGCGGCCGACCTCCGGGCCGAGGCCGGCCAGGTCCGACTGGATCGTGTCGGTGACTCCGTCGGTGACCCGCTTCTTGCCGAGCCGCCAGACCTTGCCCGAGGGGTGCCGGGGCTGGTTGTAGAAGACGAAGTCCTCGTCGGACCGTACGCGACCGTCAGGGCCGAGGAGCAGGGCCGAGGCGTCGACGTCGGGCACGCCCTGGCCGCCGGCCCAGCGCAGCACGGCGCGGACCGCCGTGGCTTCGAGAGGGACGTTCGACCCCTTCAGCATCGCGTGCGTCATGCGGTCATCCTGCCTTCCCTGTCCTGGCCAGGACAACGCGGGGGCACGAGATGGCGGGGCCGAGCGACATACTCGACATGGGTGGGTTACCTGAATTTCATGCACGATGGGAACCCTTGACATGGGTCCCTACGTACTATTACCGGCCACTTAAATTCGGGCCTGAGCGGCACGACGGGGGAATCTCATGCGTCATTTCGGGCATATCGCCCCTGAGGTGCGACAGCGCCTGTTCCACCGGGAGCCCGGTGACTTCACCGCGGACTCGTCGCCCCGCATGCTCGCGGCTGCCCTCGGGGCCACGCTCTACAGCCCGGCCACGCGGCCGCGCCTCGCCGACGACGTCCTCAAGCAGGCGGGCCGGGGCGTCGTCTCGATGGTGCTGTGCCTGGAGGACTCGATCGACGACGCCGAGGTCGCGGACGCCGAGGAGAACCTGGTCAGGCAGTTCACCGACCTCGCGGACCGGCCGGGCGCGCAGCCTCCGCTGCTGTTCATCCGCGTCCGCGCCGCCGGGCAGATCACCGACCTCGCGCGCCGCCTCGGCCCGGCCGTGCGGCTGCTGTCCGGATTCGTGCTGCCGAAATTCACCGAGGAGCGGGGTGCGTCGTTCCTGGAGGCGCTCTCCGCCGCGGAGGCGGCCACCGGGCGGCGCCTCTTCGCGATGCCCGTCCTGGAGTCGCCCGAGCTCCTGCATCTGGAGACGCGGGGTGACACCCTCGCCGGGATCGCCCGCACCGTCGACAAGTACCGCGACCGTGTCCTGGCTCTGCGCCTCGGCGTGACCGACTTCTGCTCCGCGTACGGGCTGCGCAGGCCGCCGGACATGACCGCGTACGACGTCCAGATCGTGGCCTCCGTGATCGGGGACGTGGTCAATCTGCTCGGCCGCGCCGACGGCACCGGATTCACCGTGACCGGCCCCGTCTGGGAGTATTTCCGGCATCAGGAGCGGATGTTCAAGCCGCAGCTGCGCCGCAGCCCCTTCCTGGAGGGCCGGGCCGTCGAGCTGCGTCAGGCGCTCATCGAGCACGACATGGACGGCCTGCTGCGCGAGATCGAGCTGGACCGGGCCAACGGCCTGCTCGGCAAGACCTGCATCCACCCCTCGCACGTGATGCCCGTGCACGCGCTGTCCGTGGTCAGTCACGAGGAGTACGGGGACGCCCAGGACATCCTGCGGCCCGAGCGGGGCGGTGGCGGGGTCCTCAGATCCGCTTACACGAACAAGATGAATGAAGTGAAGCCGCACCGGGCCTGGGCCGAGCGGACTCTCCAGCGGGCGGAGGTCTTCGGCGTCGCCCATGAGGATGTCGGCTTCGTGGAGCTGCTCAACGCCGGCCTGCCCGCGTGACGAGCGCGCGAGTCATGATGAAAGCAATGAAAAGGGGCGAAGTGGTCTGGTCGGGGACATGGGTCGCACAGCGGCTCGGAGTCGAGCTCGTCGGTGACGAGGAGATATCCGGGATGCTGGGCCTCGCCCTGCGCCGCAATCCCAAACGGGCCCATCTGCTCGTGTCGAACGTCCTGGGCAAGCACGTGCCGCAGTCGCCGGACGTGGTCTGGCGCGCCGGGCACGACCTCGGTCTGCGGGTGCGCGAGCTGCTCGGCGACGACGCGGCGCGGCGGGCCGTCGTGCTCGGATACGCCGAGACGGCGACGGGCCTCGGGCACTCCGTGGCCGACGGCCTGGGCCTCGCGCCCTATCTGCACTCGACGCGGCGCCCCGTCGACGGGGTGGCGCGCGCGGGCGGCTTCGAGGAGTCCCACTCGCACGCCACCTCGCATCTGCTGTTGCCCGAGGACCCCCGCCTCCTCGCGGGCGACGGGGCGCTCGTCCTCGTGGACGACGAGTTCTCCACGGGCAATACGGTCCTGAACACGATCCGCGCCCTGCACGAGCGCTACCCGCGCGAGCACTACGTCATCGTCGCCCTCGTCGACATGCGCTCGCCCGACGACCGGGACCGCCTGGCCGACTTCGCCGATGAGATCGGCGCCCGCGTCGACCTGGTCGCGTCCGCCTCCGGCACCGTCAAGCTCCCCGACGACGTCCTCGCCAAGGGCCAGGCCCTGGTCGCCCGCCACGAGTCCCTCGCCGGGGCCCCGACGGCGCGCACAGAGCCGCGCAGCGAGCCTGGCAGCGTGACGCGTGTGGACCTCGGCTGGCCCGCGTCCGTGCCCGACGGGGGCCGGCACGGCTTCACGCCGGAGCACCGCGCGGCGCTCGAAGCGGCGCTGCCCGCCATGGCCGCCCGCCTCGCCGCCCCCCTGGGGAACGCCCGCCGCGTACTCGTCCTCGGCTTCGAGGAGCTGATGTACGCGCCGCTCGCCCTGGCCCGCGAGGTCGAGAAGGGCACGCAGGCGCAGGTGCGCTACTCCACCACGACGCGTTCGCCGGTCCTCGCCGTCGACGACCCCGGCTACGCGATCCGCACCCGTCTCGTCTTCCCCGCCCACGACGACCCGGACGACGGGCCGGGCGAGCGGTACGCGTACAACGTCGCGGGCGGTGACTTCGACGCGATCGTCGCCGTCGTCGACTCCACCGCGGACACACCTCAACTGCACGCCCCCGACGGCCTGCTGGCGCGCCTCGCCGAACACGCCCCGCGCGTGCTGCTCGCCGTCGTGCCCTCGTACGTCCCTGACAGGGCTGTCCCTGACAGGGACGTCCCCGGAAGGGCTGCCTCCGAGGGGGCCACCCCCGTAAAGGCCGTCCCCGAAAGGCGCCTCGTGTCCCCCACGCTCCCCGAGCCCCTGCGCGGCCCCGCCTTCTCCTCGTACGCGCCCGACGAGGTCGGCTGGCTGCTCCAGGACCTCTCGGACGTCGAGCTGGAGGCACCGACCGAGGAGCGCGAGGAGGCGATACAGGGCGGTGGCGCGCACTACGCCGAGTCGCTGCCCGTCGAGTACCAGCCGAGCGCCGAGTACCAGGCGCTGTTCCAGTCCGCCCTGGAGGTGTCCGCCGCGCGGATCGCGCAGGCCGTCGGCGTCGTGACCGAGACCGTGCTCGCGGAGCGGTCCCCGCGCCCCGTACTCGTCTCGCTCGCGCGCGCCGGGACGCCCGTCGGTGTGCTGATGCGCCGGTGGGCGCAGGCGCGGCGCGGCCTCGACCTGCCGCACTACGCCGTCTCGATCGTGCGCGGCCGCGGCATCGACGCGAACGCGCTGCGCTGGCTCGCCGCCCACCACGACCCGGCCGACGTCGTCTTCGTCGACGGCTGGACCGGCAAGGGCGCGATCACCCGCGAACTGGCCGACGCGCTCAAGGCCCATCAGCAAAATGAGGGAGGCCCCGGCTTCGACCCCGAGATCGCGGTACTCGCCGACCCGGGTTCCTGCGTGCGCACCTACGGCACCCGTGAGGACTTCCTCATCCCGTCCGCGTGCCTCAACTCGACGGTCTCCGGTCTGATATCGCGTACGGTGCTGCGTGCCGACCTCGTCGGGCCGAACGACTTCCACGGCGGAAAGTTCTACCGCGAGCTCGCCGGGGCGGACGTCTCCACGCACTTCCTCGACACGATCGAGGCCCGCTTCGACGAGGTCGCCGACGCCGTGGACGCCCAGGTCAAGGAGATGCTCTCCGCCGACCGCGCGCCCACCTGGGAGGGCTGGGCGGCCGTCGAGCGGATCAGCGAGGAGTACGAGATCCACGACGTGAACCTCGTGAAGCCCGGCGTCGGCGAGACGACCCGCGTGCTGCTGCGCCGCGTCCCGTGGAAGATACTCGCCCGCACGGGCGCCGGCGCGGACCTCGACCACGTACGCCTGCTGGCCGAGCAGCGCGGGGTGCCCGTCGAGGAGGTCGCCGAACTCCCTTACACCTGCGTCGGGTTGATCCACCCGAAGTACACGCGGGGCGCCACCGGTGCGGACGGCAAGGCGGTGGGCGCGAAGTGAGCGCGACGCCCGTCACCCTGGTCGCCAGCGACCTCGACCGCACCCTGATCTACTCCGCCGCGGCCCTCGGCCTGACCATGCCCGACGCCCAGGCGCCACGCCTGCTGTGCGTCGAGGTCTACGAGGGCAAGCCCCTCTCCTACGTCACCGAGGACGCGGCCGCGCTGCTCGTCGAACTCGGCCGCAGCGCACTCTTCGTCCCGACGACGACCCGCACCCGGGAGCAGTACGGACGCATCCATCTCCCGGGCCCCGCACCGCAGTTCGCGATCTGCGCCAACGGCGGTCACCTGCTGGTGGACGGGGTGTCCGACCCGGACTGGCGTGCCGCTGTGGACGAACGGCTCGCCGCCGAGTGCGCGCCGCTCGACGAGGTGCGGGCGCATCTGGTGCGGACGGCCGACCCGGCGTGGCTCCTGAAGGAGCGCGTCGCCGAGGACCTCTTCGCGTATCTCGTGGTCGAGCGGTCCCTGCTCCCGGAGGGCTGGGTCAAGGAACTCGCCGTGTGGGCGGAGAGCCGCGGCTGGACGGTCTCCCTCCAGGGCCGCAAGATCTACGCCGTCCCGAAGCCGCTCACCAAGAGTGCGGCCATGCGTGAGGTGGCCCGCCGCTCGGGCGCCGACCGCACGCTGGCGGCCGGCGACTCCCTGCTGGACGCGGACCTGCTCCTCGCGGCCGACCACGCCTGGCGCCCCGGCCACGGCGAGCTCGCGGACGTGGGCTGGACGGCGCGGCACGTCACGGCCCTGGAGGACCGGGGTGTCGCGGCGGGCGAGACGATCCTGCGGGAGCTGATCGGGCAGGTCCGCAATCCCCGCCCGTCCCCGTAGGGGCCATCGCACGCCGTACGGGTCAGGCCCCACCGTCATGTACGGGTCGGGCCGCACCCGTATGCACGGGGCAGGCCCTCATGCGCTCGCCCTGCGCGCATTCACCTGCCGGAGGTCACCCGCAGCAGCCGCCGCCGCAGCAGCCCCCGCCTCCGCCGCCCGCGGGGCGGGCCGGGGCGGAGCTCGATGCGGTGCCGCCCACGGCGACCGTCGACAGCAGCTTCACCGTGTCGTCGTGGCCCGCGGGGCAGTCCGCGGGGGCCGAGGACTCGGCCATGGGGCGGCTCAGTTCGAACGTGTCGCCGCAGGTCCGGCAGCGGTACTCGTAGCGTGGCATGGGCACAGATTAGCGGCCGCGCCCGGCGGACGTCAGCGCACGACCGTCCCCCGGCCCGCCCCGAGCAGCCCGAGTTCCGCCCGTGTGGGGGCTCCCTCCCAGTCGCCTGGCTGCGCGACGGCGAAGGCGCCCGTCGTCACGGCCCGGTCGAGGCGCGCGGCGACGTCCTCGCCGTCGAGGAGCGCGGAGAGATAGCCGGCGACGAAGGCGTCACCGGCTCCGACGGCGTCCACCGCGCGCACCGGCCGGGCCGGGACACGTAGCTCACCGTCGGCCGAGTGGGCGACCGCCCCGTCGGCGCCGAGCTTGACGACGACCTCGCGCACCCCGAGATCGAGCAGGGCCTTGACCGCGTCCGGCCCGGGCGGCGCGCACAGCGGCAGCTCGTCGTCGGAGGCGATGAGGACGTCCACGTACGGGATCCAGTCGCGCAGTTCGGCGGTGGCGTCCTCCGAACTCCACAGCCGGGAACGATAGTTGGCGTCCAGGCTGACCGGAACGCCGTGCTCGCGGGCGAGCCGCAGGGCGCGTCGGCACGCGTCGCGCGCGGAGGTGCCGAGCGCGGGCGTGATCCCCGTCAGATGCAGGACGCGGGGCGGCGGACCGGCCGCGAAGGCCCGCTCGACGCGGTCGGCGTCGAGCCGCGAACCCGCAGAGCCCGCACGGTAGTACTGGACCCGCGTCACCTCGGGCAGCCGCGGCTCGAACAGGATCAGGCCCGTAGGGGCGCCGGTGTCACGGGTGGCGCAGGACGTGTCGACGCCCTCGGCGCGCAGCGTGCGCAGGACCAGTTCGCCCGCCTCGTCGGCGCCGACCGCGCCCGCCCAGCGGACGCTGTGGCCGAGCCGGGTGAGCCCGATCGCGACGTTCGACTCGGCGCCGGCGACGGACAGGTCCATCGAGCCGCCCAGCTTGAACGGACCGTGGCCGCGCAGCGCGACCATGGTCTCGCCGAAGGTGAGCACGTCGACGGGGGAGTCGGCGGGGGACGTGATGGGGGAGGCGGCCGGGAAGGGGCTCGGCCCCGGAGTCGGTCCCGGCGCCGTCATCCGCACACCGCCTTGAACTCGGCCGCCCGCTTGCGCAGCTGACCCAGATCCCCGCCGTCCGCCGCGTCGCCGATGAGCGGCGAGCCGACCCCGACCGCGATGGCGCCACTCTCCAGATAGGCGGTCGCCGCCGCCGCGTCGACCCCGCCCACCGGCACGAACGGAGTCCGGGGGAACGGTCCCCGCAGCGCCTTCAGATACGACGGGCCGCCCATCGCCGACGCCGGGAAGATCTTCAGGGCCGTCGCCCCGGACGCCTCGGCCGCGATGACGTCGGTCGGGGTGAGCACCCCGGCGAGCACGGGCAGGCCCTGTCGCAGGGACTCGTCGACCCCGGGGCCGAGCCCTGGCGTCACGATGAGGTTCGCCCCGGCCGCGGCCGCTTCGCGGGCGTCCTCGGCGGTCAGGACCGTGCCCGCGCCCAGCCAGACGTCGTCGCCGAGCTCGTCCCGCGCCCTGCGGATCACCATGAGGGCGTCACGGCCACTGAGCGACACCTCCACCAGTGGGATCCCGGCCTCGGCCAGGGCCATGACCGTACGGAACGACGCGTCGGGATCGCTTCCCCGGACGATCGCCACGAGGCGATCGGTGCGCAGTGCGGTAGTGAAGTCCATGGTGCTCTTCCTCGGTTCCTTTCAAGGGGTGTTCGGGGCGTTCAAGGGCGTTTTATACAGGTTGGGCACTCGGCTCGGGTCACCATTCGGCGAACGAGCCGTCCTCGTACCGCCACACGGGGTTGCGCCAGGCGTGCCCCTTGGCGTCGGCGGCGCGTACGGCCGCCTCGTCGATGTCCACGCCGAGGCCGGGCCGTTCGGTGCGCAGCAGCGATCCCCCGACGAAGCGGAACGGCTCGCGGTCGGCGACGTAGTCGAGGAGTTCGGCGTCCTTGTTGTAGTGGATGCCGATCGACTGCTCCTGAATCAGGAAGTTCGGTGTGGTGAAGGCGACTTGGAGGCTCGCGGCGAGGGCCACGGGGCCGAGCGGGCAGTGCGGCGCGATGTGGGCCCCGTACATCTCGGCGAGCGCGGCGATGCGGCGCAGCTCGGAGATGCCGCCCGCGTGCGAGATGTCGGGCTGCACCACGGCGACGCCGGCCTCGAGCGGGGCGAGGAACTCCCGTCGGGTGAAGAGCCGTTCACCGAGCGCGATCGGGATGTTGGAGGCGTTCACCAGGTCGGGGACGGCGTGCATGTGCTCGGAGAGGACGGGCTCCTCGACGAACAGGGGCGCGTACTCGGCGAGCAGCGGGAGCAGCCGGCGGGCGTTCGCGGGGGAGACGCGGCCGTGGAAGTCGAGCGCGAAGTCCCTTTCGTCGCCGAGGACTTCACGGGCCGTCTCCGCGCGCAACAGGCACGCGCGGACCTCCTCGCGCGTGGCGAGCGGCGTCATGCGCCCGACGGCGTTCATCTTCACCGCCGTGAACCCGGCCTCGGCCTGGGCGCTCACGGCGTCCCTGACCTCGCTCGGCTCATCACCGCCCACCCAGGCGTACGCGCGGATCCGCTCGCGCACCGGCCCGCCGAGCAACTGGTGCACCGGCTGCCCGTACGCCTTGCCCTTGATGTCCCACAGCGCCTGGTCGAGCCCGGCGACGGCGGACGACAGGACCGGCCCGCCGCGGTAGAAGCCGCCCTTGGTCATGACCTGCCAGTGGTCCTCGATGCGCAGCGGGTCCTGGCCGACCAGGTGTTCGGCGAGGACCTCGACGGCGGCCCGCACCGGCTCCGCGCGCCCCTCGACGACGGGCTCACCCCAGCCGACGACTCCTTCGTCGGTCTCCACCCGGACGAACATCCAGCGGGGCGGGGCGAGGAAGGTCTCGATGCGGGCGATCTTCACGTACGGGTTCCTCTCGGGGTGTTACGGAGGTGGGGGCAGGGCCGGTGTCAGGGGTGTCCGCGCCGGGACAGTTCGATCACGTCGAGCATCGCCGCGAAGGCGCCGTCCTGGTCCCGCGCGCGCACGCGTTCGGCGACCCGGGCGTGGGTGGGCAGCGGGTGCTCGTGCCGTCCGGCGTGCACGAGCCGGTCCCGTACGACGAGCGCCGGAATGATGACCCGCCGCATCTGCGCGAAGAAGGGGTTGCCGGAGGCGGTGAGGAGCGCCGTATGGAAGGACGCGTCGGCGCGCACGGCGAGAACGGGGTCGCCTTCGGTCATGACGGCGTCGGTCATGACGGACGTCTGCTCGGCGGCGGCCATCGCGCTCAGCGCGGCGTCGAGGGCGGCGAGATCCGCGTCCGTGCGATGCAGCGCGGCGAGCGCGGCCGCGGCGGGCTCGACAGCGCGGCGGAGTTCAAGGAGATCGGCGAAGAAGGCGCCGGGGGCGCCGGAGTCGATCGTCCAGCGCAGTACGTCGCTGTCGAGGAGGTTCCAGTCGTCACGCGGGCGTACGAAGGTCCCCCGCTTCTGCCGGGCGTCGAGCAGGCCCTTGGTGGTCAGCACCTTGATCGCCTCGCGCAGCACGGTCTGGCTGACGTCCAGTTCGGCCATGAGTCCCGGCAGGTCGAGGAGGTCCCCCTCCGCGTACGTCCCGTCGAAGATCCGCCGTGCGAGCGCTTCCACGGCGATCCGGTGGACGCCGCGTCCGGTGTACGAGACCCCCGGCGTACCGCCGAGGGCCGGGCCGTCCGTGCGCGGGCTGCCCGTGTCCTTGCGCGTCATGGGGGCAGCCTCGCACGTGATCCGGTTATTTATCAATTATTCTCGGCGGCCCGGGCCATCGGTGATCTTTGTGATTCCGCCGGCGCCGGAGAACTCGGTGGCCCGGGCGGCTCTGGTGACCTCGGGGGTGGGGCGCGGCTGCCGGGCGGCGTGGGCGCGGTCCTCGCGGGCGGCGGCTTCCGGGTGGCGCGCACGCCAGTACGGGTTGTCGTGCGGCAGCGTCCCGCTGACGCGGCCGTACATCCCGAAGGCCATGAGCATCACGCCGACCACGAAGCTGAACAGCACGTTCTGGATCTGGAACGCGAGGAAGTTGTAGTCGGTCTGGAGCAGGGCGAGGTTCACGAAGCCGCTGAGGATGAACAGGATCCCGAAGGTCATGTTGATCGTCGAGGCGACGTTCCGGCCGATGAGCATGCCCGCGAACAGGATCAGACCGACGAAGATCGACAGGACACTGAGGGCGCCGTTGGTGTTCAGGCCGGCGACCTTGTCACCGCCGGTGTCGAAGAACCCGATGTGATCGATGAGCCCCAGAACGCCGAAGGCGACCAGCACGAGCCCCATCAGGCCGGCGCCTATCCGGTAGACCTTGCTGAGCCCATGGTCGACGGGCAGATGATCGTCGAGGACGACGCGCTGGTGCCGGAACCGTGATGGGCGGATCCCGGGTACATGCGTGGCCATGAACGCCTCCCTTGCACGTACGTAACACAAGGATCCGCCCGTAGCCCTGAGGGCGCCAGCAGGGATGGCTCGGGGTCGGGCAAGGGGCGGGCGGCTCTGAAGGGGCGGCTCTGGAGGAGTCGGCTCAGGAGAAACAGCTCACGAGCGGCTCAGGACGGGCAGCCCCGGCGAGAGGACCGCTCAGGAGTGGGCCCCCCGCTCCTCCCTGATCTGGGCGACGACGCGGGCGACCGTCTGCCGGACGGCCTCCGTCTCCGTGAGGAAGTGCCAGTAATCGGGGTGGTGCCCCTCAAGAGCGGCGACGGCGCGGTCGAGGCGGCCCACGGAGTCGTCGAGGGGGCGGGCGTGCCGCGGCTCGGGCGTGCTGCGCCCCGACATGGCGAGTCGCTGGGCGTCCCGGATGGCGAACCGGGTCCGGTCGATCTCCTGCTGCGGATCCTTCGCCACGGCGTTCAGCCGCTGCAGCCGGTCGGACGCGGCGGACACGTCCTCGTCCGTCGTGTTCAGCAGGGCCCGGACCGTCGACAGGCGCGACGTCGCGTCCGGCCACCGCTGCTCGTCCCGCGCCGCACGCGCCTCGCCGAGCTTCAGCTCCGCCTGCCGTACGTTCTCCGCGGCGCGCTCCGGCACATGCTGGAGGTCCTGCCAGCAGGGGGCCGTGAACCGTCTGCGCAGCTCGCTCAGGATGGGCTCGACCTGCCCGGCCCGCGTGGTCAGGGCCTGCGCGCGCGTGCGCAGCGACACGAGGCGGCGGTCGATCTCGGCGGCGCGCTCCGGCAGCCGCTGGGCCTCGGCCCGCACGGCCTCGGCATCCCGGGCGACCCGCTCGGCGCGCTCCAGGGTCTCCGGCACGCCGTGCCGGCCCGCGCCCTGGTTGAGCCGGGTGAGCTCGGGCCCGAGGGCGGCGAGGCGGGCGGCGAGATCGTCGGCCTTGAGCCCGGCGCCGCGCACCGCGTCCAGGGAGTTGCTCGCCGCGAGGAGCGCCTGCCGCGCCCGCTCGACGGCGGGGGCCAGTCGAGCCAGCTGCGTCTCGGCCTTCCCGAGCAACGGCCCGAGGCCCTGCGAGAACCGGTCGAGGTCGAGCTTCACCTTGGTCAGCTCGTCCTTGGCGCGGCTCAGCTCGGCGCGCGCCCGCGTGGCGACCGACGCCTCCAGGTCGTCCCGGTCGAGGTCGTGGGCGTCCACGGCGGTGATGTACTGCAGGCTGGCCTCGTCGATCCGCCGGCCGAGAGACTCGAAGTCGGAAACGGTGCGGCGCGCGGCGGGCGAGTCGTCGACGGCCGTGATGGTCTCGATGGAGATCCGCAGATCGCGCTGGGCGGTGTCGAGTTCGTAGAACGCGGCCGCGGCGGCGTCCTTGGCGGCCTGCGCCTCAGCCCGCTGGCTCTCCCCACGCCCGAACCAGCGCCGGGTACCGCCCCCGGCGAACGCGGCCGGCGCCGCAGCGACGGCTACGGCGATGAGCGGCAGCGGAAGCAGGACGAGCCCGAGCAGATCGCGAAGCGCGGCGCGCGGTCGCATGGACGACGCATACGGCCGCATCGGTGGTGTCGCCGTCACTACCCTCTCCCGTGCTGCCCTCGCCCGTGCACTCATCCGCCCTGCCCGCTGTCATTCTCCCACCGGTTAATGACGAACACACGGGCCGGATAGTTCGCTCTGGGCCCTGGGACTTTGCCGGACGATACGGGTTTGCGAGGTACCACCACGGGCAAGGTAGGCTGTCGAATCATCCCGGGCGCGTAGCTCAGTGGTAGAGCGCTGCCCTTACAAGGCAGATGTCGGCGGTTCGAAACCGTCCGCGCCCACCAGTCTCGGGACACGAGCAAGGCCCAGGTCAACCGGTATGAATCCGGGAACCTGGGCCTTAGTCTTTCTCGGCGACTATTCGGCCCCGTGCCACCTACGTGCCAGATGGGCCGTGCGGAGGCCGCTTCACCTTCCTGATCTGACCGTCCACGTAGCCGGCGATCACGTGAGCGCGGCCGTTGACGAGGTGCTGATGGATCAGCGCTGCCCGCACGGACGAGTGCCCCATGCGGTGCATCAACTCGCGGGTGGAGGCGCCGCCCGTCGCGGCGAGGGTGTTGCCGGTGTGCCGGAGATCGTGGAAGTGGACGTCACCCAGGCCGGTCGCGGCGAGCGCGCGGAGCCAGATCCGCCGGAAGTTGTTCCGGCGCAGGACACCACCGCGCGCCCCGACGAAGACGAGCCCGGTTCGGCCGGCATCGGCGTACTCGGCCAGGTGATGCGCCAACTCCTCGGCGAGGGAGGCCGGGAAGGCGACGGCAGCCGTGGACACGGCGTCATCTGAGGGCGCCCGGCCCGTGCCGCGCGCTCGCCGCCTCGGCTGTGAAAATCACTGTCCGATTGTCGGAACACGGTGATAGAGAGTCCGTGTGACAACGACACTTACGTTCCCCGCTCTGTTGCGACTGATCGACGAACGGTCGAGCGCCTTCCGCGCTGCGGTCGCCTCCGCGCCCAGCCTCGACGTACAGGTGCCGACCTGCCCCGAGTGGACGCTGTTCGATCTGGCGCAGCACATCGGCGAGGGGCGCCGCGCCTGGGCCGCCACCGTCGCCGCAGGGCCTGCTCCGGCCAAGTCCGTACCAGAGGGCGCCCCGGCTGCGCCTCGGGAGCGCGAGGCCGTGCCGGCCTGGTTGGCCGCGTCGACGCAGGAGTTGCTGGACGCACTGCGGGAGGCCGGCCCGGATCGCGGTTGCTGGACGTGGTGGGGTGCGTCCCAGTCGCCCGAGACCTGTGGCGCCGTCGCCCGGCACCAGCTCCAGCAGATGGCGGTGCACACCTACGACGCCCAGGTCACTGTGGGTGCCCCGGAGCCGCTGCCGGATGAGGTGGCACTCGACGGTGTCGAGGAGTTCCTGTTCACCTGTGTCGCAACGCCGAGTGCCTGGCCGCACAAGCCCACTGCCTTCGACTTCCACGCCACCGAGGGCTACTCCTGGCGCCTCACGGTCGACGGCGACGGCGCACGCTCCACCCGTATCTCCGCGCCCGGCACGACGCCTGTCGCCGCTGCCGACGAGGGCCCGGACGCGGCCGGCGTCTCCGTTCGCGGCACGGCCAGTGAGCTGGTTCTTTTCGTGTACGACCGTATCCCGGCGGACTCCCTGCAGATCGAGGGAGACCTAGGTTTGTTCGACCTGCTCCGCGCGTGGGAGCCGGAGGAGTAGGACGGGTGCTGTAGAGCGGCGAAGGAAGCCTTGCCAGGACTGCATGCGGCGTCTGACACCAGCGGCTGACACCAACAAGCACGAACCGCAGCGGTCAGCGCCGGACCTCAGTGAACGATCGGCCAAGGCGCAAGGGCCGTTGGCCGACGTTGACAGACCCCCGTGATCGACCTGGTGGGGATGCGGGCCGACCTTAGAGCCTGTGTGCGACCGTGCCCCGTACGTGCCCGATGAGCCGGGAACTCACGGGGACTCACGGCAGTCAACAGGCAACGTGCACGACGAAGGCCCCTGACCGATGTTGCTGGTCAGGGACCCTCTATCTGCGCAGTGGGTGTGGGATTTGAACCCACGGCGACTCGCGCCACGACGGTTTTCAAGACTCCTCGGCGAGAGTTCGCGTTCTACAGACCGGTGAGGCGCTACCGGTGCCGCAGGAACGGCAGATGACCGAGGAGGGTTCGCACCCCACTCCTGCGCTGCTCTGTGCCACCTGTGAACAGGAGCACCGAGGCCTCCACGGCGAACACCGGAGCGCCGAGCAGGGCGAGGAAGACGAGTACGCCGGTTATCCAGATTCCCACTCCAGTGAAGGCTCTGGTGAACATGGCGATAGTCGCTGAGCCGGTCAGAGACCAGACCGAACGCGCAAGGTCGCGATTCGTAGGAGGACTCCCACGGCGTTACCCACGTCCCGGCCGCTGCATCTAGACGCAACGAATAGGACGCGGGTCCCGAGGGACCTTGACCGCTTACAGAGGGCGACGTGGGCACCCGACGGTGACAGGCGTACGCGACTTGCCCGAGAGAGCGAGTCCACCGACGGCATGGCGTAGGCATGGCGTTTCACCCACAGCCATCACTCGCGACGGCATGCACACGCCAGAGCGCTTCCTTGTTCTCCTTGGGCGCCTCGCCAGGCTTATGTACCGGAGGCAAGACACTCCAGGACGAGTTGGCCACCGATCGCGTGCGCCCTTGCAAGGCAGATGTCGGCGGGTTCGAAACCGTCCGCGCCCAACTGGGAAAAGGCCCCCGGCCGTTCACGGCTGGGGGCCTTTGACATCCGGGGCTGACATCGACGCCCAGGGTCACTCACGATCGAACCGCCTCCCGAGCAGCCGATCCATGGTTTTCCACAGGGCGGACGATGTCTGATGCGGTAGTTAGTTCACCTCACCTGAGTCGGCTCAGTAGCCGCCGTAGCCGCCCACCACGACAATGGCTATGCCGCCGTAGCCGTACCCGTTGTCGTAGCCGTACCCGTTGTCGTAGCCGTATCCGTACCCGTTGTCGTACCCGTATCCGTACCCGCTGTCGTAGCCGTAGCCGTACCCGCCGCAGTCATCCCACCAGCCGCACCGGTTGTGGGAGGGGCTGGCCGCGGAGGTCGCGTGGGCAGGGGCCGCCGAAGCCGCCCCTGCGGCACCAACGGCGGCGCCACCAGCCAGCATCATGCCGGCGGCGGCTACAGCGAAGGAACGCTTGATATGAGGTGCTCGCATGAGTCTCTACCTTTCCTTCCGCCACCGAAGATCGAAGGCGGGTGGGCACAGCGCATGCAAGACATGCGGTGTGATTCGCAGAGGTCACAGCTCGAAGCGGGCGCACGTCTCGCCGCTCGTCGGTTCCGGTCCTTCCGGAATCTTGCTGCCCGCGGCGTGCCCCGGTTGCGACTCTCACATACATCACGTTAGTAGCACATACCCTCCCCAGCACGTCGGGCGGAAGGCTGCTCAATTCCGCAGGTCAGCGGTCTGCGGTCAGGCCCGAGCCGTGATGTCTCCCCGCACGCCGACCCTCTTCGACGGTGACGCCCCGGAGCCCGCACCACCCGCATGGAGTATGGGCGGCCAGTCGCCCTGTGCGGTGGAGACGGGCCGACCGACCGGATGAGCTGTCGGAGGTCTGCCCCATGCCGGAGCTGTCCCGCTGACATCCGGCGTCGACATCAACGACCAGGGACAACCACAGCGTTCGGCGGTCGCGAACGGCCCGAGTGCGCGCGGGTGGAGCGCGGCAGGGAGCCGGTGGATCGCACACGTGCAAGCCGGATGCCGGCGGCTCGCAACCGTCCGCGCCCATCTGGCGGGACCCTGAAGAAGGAGCCCCGCACCGCAGTCAGGGGCCGGGTCAGCAGGGCTCGTTGAACTTCACCGCGTTGAACTTCATCGGTTGGCCGTCGAGTTCGGTGCCCGGTGTCGGGTTCTGGGTGCAGACCTGCCAGTTGGACTCCATGAACACGATGCGGTTCTGTCCGGTCGCGTCGTTCACGGTGATGCTGTAGCCGCTGCCGAGGGCCTCGCGGGCCGCCTTCACCGGCTTGCCCTTGAAGTCGGGCATCGTGGCCCCAGCCGCCCGCGGCGTGCCCGCGTCCTTCGACGGGCATTCCTCCTCCAGCTTGACCGCGGCGAAGTCGATCTTGGTGTCCGTGGTGTGTTTCCCGGCCGCCGGGCTCTGCGAGCACACCTTCCAGTTGCGGTCGAACGCCTGCATGCGGCCCCGGCCGAGGGTGTCGTGGGACGTGAGTCCGTAGAAACCCGCGGCCTGTGCCTGGTCCTGGGCGTACTGGAGGCCCTTGCCGGTCATGTTCGGCAGGTTCGCCGTCTCGGTGGCGGTGACCCTGCCCGGGGTGGCGGTCGTGGCCGGGGTGGGCGTTCCGGGCGTGGTCCGAGGTGCTGCCGGTTTGTCGCTGACCGTCGAAGCTCCGCAGCCCGTGAGCGCGAGAAGTGCGGTGCCGGCGAGTGCGGCGACGGTCGTGCGCGTGCCCATGTCGTAGTCCCCCTGGGGTGGTGCGTGTACAGAAAGGGCATTATGCGTCATGTGAAGAGAACGTGAAGGAGTCCTCCGTTATGTGAGCCCAGGGGGGAGTGGAATGTCCGTGCGGGGTGGGCGCACTGTCGGCGCACGGCGTACTCGACGTCGTAACTTCCGTCACTCCGTGGCAGTTTCACGCAGCCTTCACGTGCATGGACGTAGGCTTCACGTTATGGCCACGACTTCCGAACCCGCGACCGTGCGGCCTGCCGCCGAGGTGAACGAGCAGATACGTGCCCTTTGGCTGCGAGCCGGGGGGCGGTTGAGCGCGGAAGAGCGGGTGGAGTACGACGCGCTCGTGGTGGAGTGGGCCGCCGCCATGCGTGACGCCGCTTGAGCGTCACCCCGTTTGTGTGCCGCCCCGTCCGAGGGGGTCGGCCGGGTTCGGTTACTCCGGGGTGGGGATGTCCGCCTCGTGGGCCCGCTTGAGGCGCATGCGGGCGTCCACGGTGTCCGGGCCCGATATGTCCCTCCAGTAGCGATGGCACGTCACGAAGACCGCCAGCTCGCGCTCCCGCTGGCGGAGCTTTTCGACCTCGGCCTGCTCGTCCGGGGTCCAGCCGGGGGATGCGGGGCGCTCACGCTTGCGCCAGCCATGGTCGTCGCTGAACCCGTCGAGAGGGTCCACCGACCAGGGAAGCCGCTTCAGGAGGGTCAGGAGCTCCGCCCTGACCTGGTGCAGCTCCTCCTGGCCCGCCAGGAGGTCACTCGGGAAGTCATAGGTCGCTGCCACGCGGCAATGCTACGCCTGTTCGATTTCTTGATGCGAGCGATGAGGGGCGCGTTCAGTCGTACGTGTGTTTCGAACGTACGTTCTTTCTGAAGGCGTGCGCGAGGGTGGCGGAGCGCGCGAGACTGGAGGCATGTGCCGCAGCATCAAGACCCTTCGCCCGCCCGTTCTCCCCGAAGAGGCCACCGAGGAGGAGATCCGGGCCGCAGCCCTGCAGTACGTGCGCAAGGTGTCCGGCTTCCGGGCGCCCGCCGCGCACAACAAGGAGGTGTTCGACCGGGCCGTGGACATCGTCGCCCAGGCGACCGCCGAGCTGCTCGAAGGGCTCGAAATCCGTGGCCAGGGACGCCAGTTGGCCCCGGAGTCCGCCGCCTAGGGGGCGAGTCGGGTCCCGGCGTGGGCCTGGGCGGGTCAGCTCACCCGTTCCGCTGCCGGTCGCCGCATGAGGAACGCGGCCCCCGAGCCCGCCGCGCACAGTGCGAGCAGTGACACCCCCGTGGCCAGCCAGCTCGCGCCGAGCCACTGGCCGCCGAAGTAGCCGAGGGCCACGCTGTAGCCCGCCCAGGCCACGCCCGCGAGGGCGGACCACGGCAGGAACTCGCGGACCCGGCGATGCGCCGTGCCCGCCGCGAACGAAACGATCGAGCGGCCCGCCGGGGCGAAGCGGGCGATGACCACGAGGATGCCGCCGCTGGAGCGCGCCAGCGCCCCGCCGAGACGTTCCTGCGCGCTGGTCAGGCGGCGGGAGCGGGCGATCGCGCGGTCGAGACGTTCGCCGCCGCGCCAGGCGATGCGGTACGCGACCAGGTCGCCCAGTACCGAGGCTGTGGCCGCCGAGAGGGTCAGCGCCAGGATGGACGGCACCTCGTGCGTCACCTGCCCGGCCGCCGCCCCCGTGCCGGCCGCCGCGGCGGTGGCCGCGGTGATGATCAGTACGCCGCTCGGCAGGACGGGCAGGAACACGTCGAGCAGTACGGAGAGGGCCACCACCGCGTAGATCCACGGACCGCCGGTCAGCGACCCCACACTCTCCAGCACCGCGACTCCCCGTGATCCGTGTTCGTGCATTCCCCGGTCGGCGACTGACGCCGCGGTGTCGCGGGGAGCGGCAGGGGCGGCTGATGACAGCTGTACAGCGTACGCCTCGGTTGTGGCTGGAGGGTCGCCAGGGGATCAGGTGTTCTCCAGGTCACGTTCACCCGGGTGCCGCGTCGCATGCGCGCTACGCCCAGGTGACCCCGTACGAACGGCGGGGCGGGAGAGCCGGCCCGGAGCGGGTGAGCGAAAGCTGGAGCAACGGACGATGGCGGCAGGAATCGTGGCGGGAGCCGTGGCGGCGACCGTGCTCGCGGCGGCGGCGGCGGGCGGCGGGGCAGCGGGCGGCGGGAGGGCCGGCGGCGCGGCGGTGGGTCTGCGTGGGCAGGGGGTGCGCGAGGCGCCGCGGTTCTCGCCTCGGAACGCCTTCGCGGTGTCGCCCGCGCTGACGTACGACATGAAGCTGGTGCCCGCCGGGGCGCGGATCGAGGTCGTTCGGCGAGGCGGGCGCGGTCGCGTGAGCGTGAGTGTGCGGGGCGAGGGGCCGGCCGCGGGGCGGGCGTGCGGCGCGCATGTGCAGCAGGGGGAGTGCGGCGGGATCCGGCCGTGGTGGGCGGGCACTTACCGGCGCCGCGAGGATCCGGTGCAGCCGTCGACGGGCCCGGCCCATGCGAACCCGGAGAACGAGGTCTGGCTCGGGTTCACCACGGACGCGCACGGTGCCGGGGCGGCGACCGCGCGGCAGAGCTGGGAGTTCAGGCCTGGCGAGGCGTGGTCCGTCGTGTTGCGCAGGAGGCCGGGCGGAGCGGGCGCCCGGGATCGCGTGCTTCACGGTGCCGTTCGAAGCGGCGGCGTTCGAACCGGCGGCATTCGGGCGGGTGTCGGTCGAGCCGATGCCGTTCGGGCGGGTGCCGGACGAGTCGATGGGGGTCAAGTCGCCGGTTCAACACGGGAGTTGAGCGGCGGGCGGGGTGGGGGTGCCGGCGCGCGGTGCGCACCGGTACCCCCGTCGAGCGGTCACGGCATCAGGCCGCGGCGGGCTCCCGCTCCCCGGCGGACGCCGAGGCGGCCGGGCGCCCCGTGCTCGCGCCGCGGGCGGTGAAGAGCCGGTCGAGGCCGAGCGCGCCGGAGCCGGTGAAGACCAGGAGCAGCATGGCCCAGCAGAACATCGCGGACGGTTCGCCGCCGTTCTGGAGCGGCCACAGGGCCTCCGGCTGGTGGACCTTGAAGTACGCGTAGGCCATCGAACCGGAGGCTATGAAGGCCGCGGCGCGGGTGCCGAGGCCGAGAGTGACGAGGGTGCCGCCGACGAGCTGGATGACGGCCGCGTACCAGCCGGGCCAGGTGCCGGTGGGGACGGTGCCGCCGCCCATCGCTCCGCCGAGGACGCCGAAGAGCGAGGCGGCGCCGTGGCAGGCGAAGAGCAGGCCCACGATGATGCGGAACAGGCCGAGGGCGTAGGGCTGGGCGCTGTTGAGACGTCCAGTCATGGGGGGACTCCTTGTGTCGGTTGGGGACGAACCGATGGAGGCCATAGGTTAGGGGACCCTAATCAACGCTTGCAAGTTCAACATTTGGCCAGGAATGCTGCTCCGTGCCGGGTTTCGCGCGCTCCCCGGAAGCCGTCCGCAGAGCCGCTCGCGCGACCGCGTCCGCGTCCGAGAGGGTCACCGAATCGACCCCCGGCCGGGCCCCCGCCGCGGTCACCCAGTGCACCCCCTCCGTGGGCACGCCGACCGCGAACCTCCGTGTGTGCGGCCTCCCTTGACGGTCGATCAGGCGGTACGGGCGCGGTGTCACGTCCACCCCGCCCGTCGCGTAACCGTCGAGCGTGTGCGGCCGGGCGTGGCCCGTCTTCAGGAGCCCGGCGAGCAGTTGGTCGCCGGTGCGCGCCACGTCCGTCTCCGGCAGTCGCGCCTCGACGAGTGTGGTGGCTCTCACGGATGATCCGGGCACATCGGGCGAGTGCGCGACGAACGCGCCGTCCTCGGCCCGCACCTCCAGGCGCGGCCCGACCACGGTCAGGACGCCGGACTCGATGAGCGCGGTCATCTCCTCGATGCGCCGCCGGGGCGGGCCGATCGACAGGAAGGCGTTGAGCGGGGTGTACCAGCGGTCGAGGTGGTCGCGGCGTGACGCACCGCCGATCCCGCCGTGGTCGACGGCCCGGCGCAGTTCGTTGCGCAGGTCGCGCAGTACGTCCAGGGCGGCCTTCACGGGACCGTCCGTGTTGCCGAGCGCGGCGTGCGCCACGTCCTCGCGCAGATGGGTCAGGAGCCAGGTACGCCACTCGGCGGGCGAGCCGAAGGTGAGCTCCGCGTGCGGCCGGGAGACCTGGTCCCAGGACCAGCGGAGAACCTCCGGAATCCCGAACTCGTACAGGACGTCGGCCTCTTCGGAGCTCTGGTGCGGCGCGGCGAGGAAGCCTTCGCGGAAACCGGTGTCCCCCGCTCCCGCGCGGCGCAGCAGGGTCTCGTAATAGACGGTCTCCACCTCCTTGGCGACGAGTGGCCAGATCTCGCCCAGGAAGTCCGGAGCGTCCCCGGAGTCCGCGCGCTTGCGGAAGCGGGCGATGACCTCGGGGGTGAGGACGGCGGGTTCGTGGCGCCCGTACGGGCCCTTGGCGTTGTCGCCGCGCGCCTGGTACGGGATCCCGCGGCGCGAACCGGCGTACAGGCGCGGCTCGCGGCCCGAGGGCTTGTACCGCAACTCCCCTGAGGAGGTGCGGCGGTAGCGTCCGCCGCGGCCCTCGGTGAGCAGCGCCATGTGGTCGAAGAAGTTGAGGCCGAGGCCCCTCAGCAGGACGGGTTCGCCCGGGGAGATGGGGGAGAGGTCCAGGTCGGCCGGGTTCGCGGGCTGGATGTGGCGCAGGCCGTGCTGCCGCGCGTACTCGGTGAGGCGCGTCTGGGCGGGGCTCGGGGCGGTGGGCAGATGTCCCTGGGCGAGGACGACGGCGGACAGGCCGGTCAGTTCGCGCCCGTTGTCGAGTACGAGGGTCTGGCGGCCGTCGTCCGCGTCGTCGAGGCGCACGGCGCGCGCGCGATGGACCTCGACGCGTACGGCGTCGGGTGCGCAGCCCACGGTTTTGGCGAACACCCACTCCAGGTACCGGCCGTAGAGGGCGCGGGTCGGGTAGTCGTCGGGGCCGAGGGGGAGGCCCTGGTGCTGGGCCCACTCGTGCAGGCTGGGCCCCCGGAGTATCGGGCCCGAACAGTCCACGCTGTCGTCGGTGAACAGCGTGACCTGTGAGGCGACGGTGTTCATCAGGAGTTCGGGAGCCTGCGAGGTCCGCCAGACGCTGCCGGCTCCCGGCGGGGCCGGATCGACGACGTGGACGGTGAGGCGGGCGCCGGGCGGCAGCAGCTCGACGGCGGAGGCACAGAGTCGTTCGAGGACGCTGGTGCCGCGCGGGCCCGCGCCGACTATCGCTGCGGCCGGCGCCGAGCACACTGCGGACAAAGAGGGACTCCAGGGGCATGTGGGGCTGCTGGGAGCGGAACGTCCGCTCATCATGCCGGGTCGCCCTGTCAGGGGAAGAGCGGAGTCCGGGTGTGCGCCGTATCTTCACCGGGTGGCCCCGTGGGCGACAGCCCTGGTCACGCACGGTCATTCACGTCATTCACTCAGTACGGTCATTCACTCAGTACGGCGTCCGTCGCCTCCCGCAGTCGAGACCTCCCGCCCGGCGCCGCCTGCGCCTGCTGGAGGCGGAGCCGGGCCGCGCGCCCGCGCAGGGTCAGTGTCATCAGCTGGTTGCCGAACCAGGGGCCGCCCGTCTTGCGCCAGGAGACCGGGGGAGCGGCGAGGCGGCCGTGTCGGGCGAGGCGACGTCCGAGGGCACGGCCGAAGCGGCTCCAGCCGAAGCGGAATCCGACCTTTATCGAGCCGGGGATCGAGTTGTGCACCGGTGAGCAGGTCAGCTGGAGGACGCGCGCGACCGGGGCCGCCGCGCCGTCGGGCCAGGCGGGTTCGGCCACGTACGCGTGGTGGACGTCGCCGGAGAGTACGCACACCGTCGCCGGTGCGCCCTCGCCGCCGCCCGCCTCGGCGATCAGCGCCGTCAGCGCGTCGAACGACGTGGGGAATGCGGCCCAGTGCTCCAAGTCGGCCCGCCTGCGCAGCTTTTCGCCGAGCCGGGCCCAGCGCGCACCGCGCTCACCCCGGCACAGGGCGGCGTTCCATCCCTCGGCGTCGTGCACGAGATGCGGCAGCAGCCAGGGCAGCGAGGTCCCGATGAGGAGGTGGTCGTACGCCCCTGAGGTGCCGCCCGGTGACGCCCCCGTCCCCTCCAGCGCCTGCTCCCGCAGCCACGCCGCCTCCGACGGGTCGAGCATCGACCGGTCCGTCTCGGCCAGGACGCGGGCGGCTCGCGTGTCGACCATCAGGAGCCGTACGCGGCCGAAGTCGCGCCGGTAGCTCCAGCGGACGGAGGTCGCGTCGGCGTCGGCGCGGGCGGCGAACTCCCTGAGCGCGTCCGTCCCGTCGGGGTCCGCGCACACCGTCGCGTACACGGGGTCGGCGGCCAGTTCGGCGGGCGCCAGATTGCCCAGGTGCTGATGAACCCAGTACGACATGAGGCCGCTGAGTATCCGCTCGTTCCACCAGTCGGTGGCCCGTATCTCCGCGAGCCAGGAGGCGCTGGTGTTCCAGTCGTCTATGACGTCGTGGTCGTCGAAGATCATGCAGCTGGGGACCGTGGACAGCAGCCAGCGCACTTCGGGGTCGAGCCAGGACTCGTAGTAGAGCCGGGTGTACTCCTCGTAGTCCGCGACCTGGTTGCCGGGGGCGTCGCGCAGGTCGCGGCGGGCGGCGAGATAGCGGCGGGTGGCCGGTGAGGTCTCGTCCGCGTAGACCTGGTCGCCGAGCAGGAGCAGGACGTCGGGGCGCTCGGCATCAGGTGCGGAGGCGAGCTCGCCGGCCAGCGTGTCCAGGGCGTCGGGGCCGACGGGATCGTGGCCGTCGGCGGGCCCCGCGGCCCACCGGCACGAGCCGAACGCGATACGGACGGGGCGGGCCGCGTCGTCGTACGCGGGCGTGCGGATCGTGCTCGGTGGAAAGGGCGAGTCGGCGAGCGGCCAGACCGGGGCGCCGTCGAGCAGCACCTCGTAGGCCGTGGCGCTGCCCGGCGTGAGGCCCGTCACCGGGACCAGCGCGTAGTGGTGGCCGCAGATCTGGAACGTGCGGGCACGGCCTGACGAGCCGTCCGCGCAGCGCACTTCGGCGGTGCACGGACGGCTCGCCTCGACCCAGACGGTCGCCGACGACTCGTCCACGTATCTCAGCAGCGGTCCAAGTCGCAGCCGTGCCACGTGATCAGCCTCCTCAGTCGCCCCGTACGGTACGGAACGACAGGGGTCGGCGGCGAGGTTCCTGCGGGACGGGATTCAGATCCGCGGCACGAGAGTTCAGCAGCCGCTGAGATACGACGTCAGGGCGCTCTTCTCGGCCGAGTCCACCGTGAGGTTGTAGTAGTGCTTCACCTGCACCCACATGCGGACATAGGTGCACTTGTACGCGGCGCGCGACGGCATCCACTTGGCCGGGTCCTGGTCGCCCTTGGACTGGTTGACGTTGTCCGTGACGGCGATGAGCTGGGGTCGCGTGAGGTCGTTGGCGAAGCCCTGTCGCTGTGCGGTCGTCCAGGCGTTGGCGCCGGACTTCCAGGCTTCGGAGAGCGGGACGATGTGGTCGATGTCGACGTCGGCCGCCGCGCTCCAGGTCGCGCCGTCGTACTCCGAGTACCAACTGCCGGACGTGGCCGCGCAGCTGGAGTCCTGCGAGACGTTCGTGCCGTCGCGCTTGAGCACGACCTCGCGGGTGTTGCAGGCGCCGGACTGGGTGATCCAGTGCGGGAAGAGGTCGCGGCTGTAGCCGTCGGAGGAGCCCTCGGCCTTGACCGTGAGCTCGGAGAGGTACGTGCGGGCGGTGGCCCCGCTGACCGGGGTGGGGGGAGCGGCCTGCGCGGCCGGGCCGTTCAGCAGGGTGAGGGCGGAGACGACGGCGGTGGCGGCGCCGAGTGCGGCGGCGCGTCGACGCGCGTAGAACATGCGCATGTGAACTCCCTTGAAGTGGGGGGAAGTTGGCCGAGCGGGCCCGGCCATGCTGGCGCCCCGGGGTTTCCGGGAGATGTGCGCCGAGTGACAGGGTCGCGTCAACGACGCGTACACATCAAGGGGGCGGACGTGACTTGTGGGGGAGCGGGCGGGACTTCGGGGTGCGGACCGGTGGTACCGGGGTGGCGCGTCCGGGCGTGACGCGGGTCATGCCGATTCGCTCAGCAGTTCGCGTACGATAGGCGGCGCAGAAGGGGAGTAGCTCTTCGCCGGACCGTCGACATACTGCTCAGCTCGTTCTGAGCCGGCGCCCGGAGGCAGGACCCGTACACCCGGTCCGGCCAGCGAGACCTTCGGCAAAGCAGTGATTCACCTGCGTGCACACCTGTGTGCGCACCTGAGCGCTGCCGTGCCGAGGTGTCGTACAGGACTTACGGAACTCTCGGCGGGGCAGCCCGACCGATTGAGGAATCTTGATCAGCATCAGCGTGATGGCGGTTGTCTTCGGCATCGTCTTCCTTGCCGAACTCCCCGACAAGACCGCACTCGCCGGACTCGTCCTCGGCACCCGCTACCGCGCCTCGTACGTCTTCGCCGGTGTCGCCGCCGCCTTCGCCGTCCATGTCGCGCTCGCCGTCGCGGCGGGCAGCATACTGACCCTGCTGCCGCAGCAGCTTGTGCACGCACTGACCGGTGTGCTGTTCCTCGGCGGCGCGGCCGTCCTCCTGCTGAAGAAGGACGAGGAGGAGGAAGAGGTCCGCAAGCCCAAGGACCAGAGCTTCTGGAAGGTCTCCGGCGCGGGCTTCATGCTCATCCTGGTCGCGGAGTTCGGCGATCTGACGCAGATCATGACCGCGAACCTCGCCGCCCGCTACGACGACCCGCTCTCCGTCGGCCTCGGCGCCGTCCTCGCCCTGTGGGCCGTCGGGGGCCTCGGCATCGTCGGCGGCAAGGCCCTGATGAAGCGGGTCCCGCTGGCGCTCATCACGAAGATCGCCGCGGTCCTGATGCTCGGCATGGGCGTCTGGAGCCTCTACGAAGCGGTGGCATAAGCCGTGAATCCGGCCCTGACCAGGGCCGCTGGCGTAGACGCCACCCCGTTTTGTACAGTTGAGGAACAAAGTGGCTCCCGCCCACTCACCCTGACCGGTGGGCGGGGTCACCTTGTTCCTACGCCTGGAGGACCCTGCCGATGACGGCCACCACTGTTCTGTCCGCCCGCGCCCTTCTGCTCGACATGGACGGCACGCTGGTCAACTCCGACGCGGTGGTCGAACGCTGCTGGCAGCGCTGGGCGGCCCTCCACGGGCTCGACGCCGTCGAGGTCATGAAGGTCGTCCACGGCCGCCAGGGCTACGCGTCCATGGCGCTCCTCCTGCCCGACCGCCCCATGGCCGAGAACCACGCCGAGAACGCGCGCATGCTCGCCGAGGAGACCGCCGACATCGACGGCGTCGTCCCCGTGCCGGGTGCCGCCGCGTTCATGGCCTCCCTGCGTGACGGCGGCCTCGCGCACGCCCTGGTGACCTCGGCCGACGTGGCCCTGTCCACCCGCCGCATGGCCGCCGCCGGCCTCACCCAGCCGGACCTGCGCATCACCGCCGAGAGCGTCGGCGCCAGCAAGCCCGACCCCGAGGGGTTCCTCAAGGGTGCCGCCGAGCTCGGCATCGACCCCGCGGACTGCGTCGTCTTCGAGGACTCGGGGGCCGGGATCGCGGCCGGCCGCGCCGCCGGGATGCGCGTCGTCGGCGTCGGCCCCCGCGCGGGCGCGCACGGCCCCACGGTGGTCGTGGACGACCTGACGCAGGTACGGGTCGAGGCGGGCGCCGCCGGCGAGATCCTGCTGCACATCGGCTGACCCGCACCCCTCTACAGGCGAGTCCCGCACCCCTGAATCGGCGGGTCCCGCGGGCCTGTATCGCCGGGCTCGCGCCACGCCGTTCGCCGGGCCTGCGCCGCTTTGTTCGCCGGGCCTGCGCCACATCGTTCGCCGGGCTCGCGCCGCTTTGTTCGCCGGGCTCGCGCCACGCTGTTCGCCGGGCCTGCGCCGCTTTGTTCGCCGGGCTCGCGCCACGCTGTTCGCCGGGCCTGCGCCGCTTTGTTCGCCGGGCCTGCGCCACATCGTTCGCCGGGCTCACGCCGCATCGTTCGCCGGGCTCACGCCGCATCGTTCGCCGGGCTCGCGCCGCATCGTTCGCCGGGCTCGCGCCGCATCGTTCGCCGGGCTCGCGCCACACCGTCCGCTGGGCCTGCGCCGCATGGTTCGCCGAGCCTGCGCCGCATCGTTCGCCGGGCTCGCGCCACACCGTCCGCCGGGCCTGCGCCGCATGGTTCGCCGAGCCTGCGCCGCATCGTTCGCCGGGCTCGCGCCACACCGTCCGCCGGGCCTGCGCCGCATGGTTCGCCGAGCCTGCGCCGCATGGTTCACCGAGCCTGCGCCGCACCGTTCACCGGGCTCGCGCCGCACCCTCCCCTGGGTCCGTGCCGTCGTATCCCTCCTGAGTTCCCGGCCTCAACAGGCCAAACCGGGACGTACCTACCATTCTGGTAGACGGCAGAGCCCTCGCCGGCCGTGTCCGGCGTGGCGTCTCAGGAGGTGTCCATGACCCAGGACGCTAGCGGGGGCCTTCCCCGTACGGACCTGACGGCAGGCCCAGGCGTTGACCGGACCGGATCCACGATCGGCGGCGGCCACGCGCCCCGCAGTGTGATGGTCTCGATCGGTGCGCTGCTGCTCGGCATGCTCCTCGCGGCGCTCGACCAGACGATCGTCTCGACGGCGCTGCCGACCATCGTGAGCGACCTCGGCGGCCTTGAACACCTGTCCTGGGTCGTGACCGCGTACCTGCTGGCGTCGACGGCCGCCACGCCCCTGTGGGGCAAGCTCGGCGACCAGTACGGCCGCAAGAAGCTCTTCCAGATCGCCATCGTGATCTTCCTGGTCAGCTCGGCACTGTGCGGAATGGCGCAGAACATGCCGCAGCTGATCGGCTTCCGCGCACTCCAGGGAGTGGGCGGCGGCGGCCTGATGGTCCTGTCCATGGCCATCGTCGGCGACATCGTGCCGCCGCGTGACCGGGGCAGGTACCAGGGTCTGTTCGGCGCGGTCTTCGGCGCGACGAGCGTGCTGGGCCCGCTGCTCGGCGGGCTGTTCACCGAACACCTCAGCTGGCGCTGGGTCTTCTACGTCAACCTGCCGATCGGCGTCGTCGCGCTCGCCGTCATCGCGACCACGCTCCACATCCCCGTACGCTCCGCCAGGCACACGATCGACTACCTCGGCACGTTCCTGATCGCCTCCGTGGCGACCTGCCTGGTCCTCGTCGCCTCGCTCGGCGGGACGACCTGGGACTGGGGCTCGGCGCAGATCATCGGCCTCGCGGTACTCGGCGTCGTCCTCGCGGTCGTGTTCATCCAGGTGGAGCGGCGGGCCGCCGAGCCGGTCCTGCCGCTGAAGCTGTTCCGCATCCGTACGTTCACGCTCTCCGCGGTGATCAGCTTCGTCGTCGGCTTCGCCATGTTCGGCGCGATGACGTATCTGCCGACGTTCCTCCAGGTC